>CAYZHB010000092.1:0-7301 GCA_964478245.1 uncultured Desulfobacterales bacterium
GGTAATGTCAAAAATTTTATGAAAAGAAGTAAAGGATAATGAAAGGTGGTTAAGCAATTCTAAAAAACGCAGAAAAACGTCCTGAGATTCACTGGATTTTTTGTGGGTCCAGCGAATCTCAGGAGACTTTTTTGCTTATCGGCAGATCGACAGGCGCAGGTGTCCGTCGTTTTGTGCGGAAGATTTGGTCTTTGACAATCTGTTTTTGAAAGTTAAGCTGCTGCTTGCTCAATAAGAGCAACCCACTTATCGGGCATAAGGGAATGGTCTTTAAGGGCATCAATGGATACCGGTACGGCGTTTTTCAAAGTGCTGTGAGGTCTAATGAAGTTATAAAAAGCCACAAAAAGTGTTGTAAGTGCCACAGCGCCGTCAAATGTTTTAAATCCCGCCCTTGGTCTGGTTTGATATTTGTAGGTACGGTTAAGGCGTTCAACAAGCTGTTTGAAGCTTCGGTATTCTTTGCTTTGATCGTCCAGGTTTTTGAGACCGATGACCGTTCTTTTTGTCAGCTTGCAGTCATTGTTTTTTATCAGATCATTGTAGGCCATGACAGCGGCATCATAAGATGGGTTGCCGTCTGTGACCAGATCCGGCTGGTTTGTCTTGTTACCAGGTGTGCCGAAAGTGTCATATAACAATGACAACGCCGGTTGTACCCCTCGGTGATCAGAAAGGTTATAACCGCAGATGGCGCGGGTTTTTGAGTCAATGACAAACCAGGTATACGTCCATTTGTTATCAACAAGGATGTAGGTCTCATCAGCTGCAGACTCTGCCTGAGGGGCAGGAGACTGTTCATCAACATAGGACGATAGATATTGTGCCGACAAATTGATGTAATTAACAACGGTTTGGTGAGAAAGGCATATACCGAATATGCCTTTAAGCGCGTCCCTGGTTACCCGGGAACTTAAGCCCAGATTTATAGCGAAGGTCAGCACGAGCCCCAGCGTATGGTAACTGTGATGGATACTACGCAGATCAGCCTTGGTGTCCGGAACGGGTCTTTGTGTGATCAGGTCATCCGGTGATATGTGATACTCTCTGTATTGATAATGAAGTTTGAAGTTGGGATTGTATTTTTGCTGGTGACGCATATCCTGCTCTTCTTTTGTAAGCTGTATTTTATTTTTCAGATAGTGAGGGCAGGTATAACTGAAACACTTGTAAATGGTGCTTTGTTTGCTTTGCTTCCATTTGGAAAGCGCCTTCGAGCAGTGGGGGCATAAATACTTTGTTTTTCGTTCGCGCTTAGTGCCGTGAGAAGGACTTGTTTTGTCGCAAATTTTACACTTTACCTGGGACTGTAATTTCCCATTGTTTAAATACAGGTACTTTCTTGGCGCATCACAGTGGCTGCATTTACATCCGACAGGCGGTTTTTTCCCATTTCGATGACGGACAGGGGTAATGGGTTTCCCAGACAGACTCTCTTTGGCCTTTTTGAGTCGTTTCCACTCCAGTTGACAAGTTTTGTTATCAGCCGGCAAAGGAAGGGTTTGATCAACACGAAACTGTCGATAGTGAGGCGGTTTTTCATCCGGTTTAAGGGGAATATCTTTTCTGGAGTTGTTAAGAATCTCATGAAAGATGAGCACAGCCGAAGCCAGTTCATTGTAAGTCAGTCTCCGACAGAACCATTTTATAAGACGTATCAAAGAATGAGGCATTGTATGCGGACCTTTCGGTTTTGATTTATTTTTTGGCGATTGTGAACCAACCACTGGTTCGCATACAATTTTACTTTCAAATTCAGATTAAAAACAGGGAAAGAAGGTATTTGAACCAAAATCCTTTCATAGAAGGGGATTTCGAAAAAAATACAAGAAAAAGTTTTGACAAAAGTCTTTAGTTAGGTAGGAATGTATATGAACAATAAGGCAGTCATTCAGCTCAAACTCAATGGTAATAACCTTATTATGAAAAGAAATCTTTTCGATAAGATCACATGGCATGAAGAAAAAATTATATTTGAAAATGAGAGTGTGGATCATAGAGAATATGTTACTTATTGGATTTTAAATCGAATTAAGCCTCTTTTTTTTAATATGCCTATTGAAAAGATAGTAATTGATTGTGCTCCAGAGGTGATGCAAAAGTACAAAAATAATCTTATGGTTGTTGACCGGATTGTTGTGAATACCAACAATTTTTTGAAACGAATCGTTGGTCTGAAAAATATGGCTGAGGGTTATAAAAATATTTTGTTTTATGATTTGGAATCTGACGAGAGAAGCAAGTTTCTTTATGAAGATATCAAAACCTATTCTTCAAATAAAGTGGAATATAAAACTTTCAATCCCGGATTTAACCCTGTAAAAAGAAAATGGGAGAAAGCAGAGCTTCCCCAAACTTTAGAGTCACTCATTAATTATATAAAAGAAAATGAAATTTCAAAAATTGTATCGATTAACCAGTATCTATTAGAAAATTATCTTAATTGCACAGGTGTTTATTTGATAGGAGTTTTGCACTTTCTTTCTATTGAATACATAATATATGATTATGATGAATATAGTCAGGGGATATGCGGATATATGCGAAAAGATTTTTTTAATTGTGATAAATTTTCTCGAATATCTCATACATGCTGGCATGAAACTTTTGATCAGCGTTTGAAGCTACACAACATTCATTATTCTATTATCCCGCAAAATTTTTCTGATGAGAATCCTACTGAACCGCTAAGAAATGATTATAATTTAATTGTGTTGAGCCACTGCAGGTTAAAAGCGGTGAAATCAATGCTCCGTCCCATCCTTTTTTTTCTTGACCTGTTTGATAACAGTAACCTTTTAGCCAATTTCCAGTTATGGTATTGTTCTCTTTTTTATATGATACAGCATATTATGAAGCTTGATGAATTTCAGGTGCACCACTATAACAGGATATTGACTACCTTTTTTTATCATTTAACTAATTTTTTGAAATATGAAATAGTTAGCCAGTTAGTAACGGAGCGGAATATTTTTATATACGGGGATGAAGGCTGGCAAGAAATCTTTCCACAATACTACCAAGGGTATATTAATACTGATGAAAAAATGGGCTTGATAAAAAGCGGGCAATACCTTTTTCTTTTAATGAATTGGTCGGCTTTATATACTTCTACAAACGGGCCTGTGTATGATGCCGTATCATACCGGATGCCTTTTATTAATTATCCGGTTTTTGTCAAAACCCCAGAACTCGAAGGCCTTAAACATATAGAGTATGAAAATTTTGATGATCTTAACAAGAAGGCCGACAATATTAATTCGTATTATAGTAATCCAGAACTTCTTGAATCACTGCACTATTATAGATCTATTCTTCAAGAAGAGCAGACTTATGTTGCAGCGGGCATAGCAAATGGGAAAAGCTTAAATACATTTAACGGGGAATACGGTAGACAGCGAAAAGAACTGAATAGGTTATTCGAAGAGAAAGTTGTTCAGTACATTGATTGTAACGAAGAGATGTTAAGAGAAACTTTTAATATTTTGGTTGTAGGCAAACCAACAAATTATGATGTATCAAAATCAAAATGGCTTCAGAGAAGTTATATTAAACGGATGACCGGCATCAATCTTGTGAACTGAGTTGAAAGGCTTTGCGCTATGGAGAGTAATAAGGTAGGAATTTTAATTGTGGGGGCCTCGGGTTTCATCGGATCCGAGCTTCTGAAACAAGCAAAACAGAAAGGGTTTTGTGTGGAAGGCACCTATTTTAATAGTTTTTTTGAAAAGACTGCAAATATGCAGAAACTGGATTTGAGCCTTGATGAATGCCATCTTCAACTTACCAAGAAAATAATGGAAAAGCCTGAAAAAATTGCGGTGTTTTGTTCCGCAATTTCTTCTATTGATTATTGTATACAAAATAGAACACTTTCTTTTAAAGTGAATGTTGAAAACACGTTGAAATTAATGAATTATTTGTCTCAATTAGGGTTTAAGATACTTTTCATTTCTTCTGATTATGTTTTTAACGGAATCCATGGTTTTTACAGTGAATCGGATAAGACAGATCCAATAAATGAATATGGTCGCCAAAAGGAAGTTGTTGAAAAGTTTCTGTTACCAAGCTTAAAGAGTGCCTTAGTGCTGAGAATCAGTAAGATATTTTCAGCTTTTCATCATAATAAAAACCTTTTTAGTCAATGGCACGATTTAATCACTCGTAAGAAAGATATCCATTGCATTAAAAACAATGTATTTTCTCCTACCTCTCGTGAAGATTTAGCAAAAGCAATATTAGTTGCTATAGAAAAAAAAATGACCGGACTATATCATGTTTCTTCCGCTTCTTGGAAAAGAGCTGATCTTGCAGAGCTGTTTTTAAAATTGGCTGACAAACAATATAGATCAAAAGTAATTGAAAAAAAGATGGATTATTTTGGTTTTACTGAAAAAAGGCCCTTGGATTCCAGTTTGAACAGTGAAAAATTTAAAACACAGTCTGGTTTTGAATTCACTTCAATGGATAAGGTAATTCAAAATTATTTTTATTTTAAAATACAAAAAAAGAAAAATTTGAAAATTTAAGAATAAAGAAGTTATGAGAGAAATAATAGGAGTTGATTTTGATAATACTATAATTTGCTATGACAATGTTTTTAATTCTGTGGGTATAGAAAAAGGTCTGATCCCTGAATCTTTGCCTGTTGGAAAGGGATATGTCCGGGATTACTTGAGAGCAAATGGCAGGGAAGCTGAGTGGGTATGGCTACAGGGATATGTTTATGGAACAAGATTGTCTGAGGCAAGTCTTTATGAAGGCGTGAGAGAGTTTTTCCATTACTGTCGACTGACCAATATAGACTGTTATATTATTAGCCATAAAACTGTTTTTCCTTATTCAGGAGAAAAGTACAATTTGCATAAAGCAGCTAAAAAATGGATAGAAGATTGGCTTTTAGATGTCACTGTTTTTTTTGAGATATCCAAAGAAGACAAGGTGAAGCGGATATCCGAGGTGGGTTGCACAGTTTTTGTTGATGATCTTCCCGAGTTTCTGTCACTGGAAGGCTTTCCTGAAAGGACTGTGAAAATTTTGTTTGACCCATCAAAAGAAAATAAACATCATGGTTCTACGTTTCAATATGCTACTTGCTGGGATGACATATTAATGAAAGTGAAAAACCGAAATGACTCCAATTGCATACCTTGAACCCGCCAACTTGGTTAACTTGGTTTCCGCTCTGCTTAAAAGATCAGGCCATTCATATGAATTCATAGAGATTTACCCAATCCAAGGCGGAGGTAACAATCAAGTTTATAAAGTGTCTACGCAAAAGAGGGAATTTCTCCTTAAAATATATTATTCCTCTGATCCGAAAAAAAGAGATAGGTTGAAAAAAGAGTATTCGTTTGTAAAATTTTGTTGGGAAAATGGGATCCGCAATATTCCGGAACCAATTTGTTGCGATCCTCAGAATAATTTTGCTATATACCAATATATATGCGGATATAAGATTTGCAAAAAGGATGTGCATCATTTAGTAGTGAAAGCTGCTGCTGATTTTCTTGAGGATATTAATAAAAAGTCAAGAGCGGCGTCCACGTCAGTACAGTTGTTTGAATTGGCATCGGACGCTTGTCTTACAATGGAAGATCATTTTAATTCTGTGAAAAGAAGGCTTGGAAAGTTAACTTGTATCCAAGGAAATGATAATGTTGATTATAAAGCGAAGTCTTTTATAAAGAATCAATTGTTACCGGCATGGGAGATACAATCAAAAAAAATAATGAAAACCGGTTTGAAGTCTGATGTTTTAAAGGGAAGTCTAATTGTATCCCCATCAGATTTTGGTTTTCACAATGCAATATATTCCAAGAGAGAGGATACTTTTTTTTTTATTGATTTTGAATATGCGGGGTTGGACGATCCTGTTAAATTAATTTGTGATTTTTTTTGTCAGCCCGAAATACCCATTCCGATAAATTTTTTCGAATATTTCGTTAGAAGGGTTGAACGGATTATGAGAGTGAAATCAGGGTATGAAAATACAGTTTTGCTGCTTTTACCTTTGTACCGAATAAAATGGTGCTGTATTATTCTCAATGACTTTTTGGAAGCGGATGTAAAAAGAAGAAGATTTGCTATTGGGGATCATGACAGGCGAGAAAAGCAGTTGAATAAGGCGTTAATTTATGCGCACAAATATCTTTGAGATAATGATGAACAATATATTGGAAAAGTTATAGCTAATCAAAAAGGATGATGAACAAAAATGGCCTATGTAGATTTTATATCATTGGTGCATAAAAGCACCAAGCGGGATTATTTGAAAAGGGTGAATGAATACCCCAAAGCCGAGGCTGCCAAAAAAGCCAGAAACTGGGGGTATGATTACTGGGACGGAGACCGGAAAATCTGTTACGGCGGATACGAATATGACGGCCGGTGGGAAAAGGTTGCCCGAGCCATGGTGGATCATTATGGTCTTAAGTCCGGTGACAGGGTTCTGGATGTTGGATGCGGCAAGGGATTTCTTCTGTATGATTTTACAAAGGTTCTTCCCGGAATAGAAGTTGCAGGGTTGGATATCTCAGAGTATGCCATTGAAAATGCAAAAGAGGAGGTAAAAGATTTTTTACAGGTCGGGAATGCGAACAATCTACCGTATGATGATAACAGCTTTGATCTTGTTGTCTCTATAACCACTTTGCACAATCTTTACTGTATGGATTTTTACAAGGCATTGAAGGAAATTGAACGGGTGGGAAAGAAAGATAAATATATCTGTGTGGAATCTTACAGAAACGAAGATGAAAAGGTGAATCTCTTATACTGGCAGGTGACTTGTGAAATGTTCTGTACCCCGGAAGAATGGCAGTGGTGGTTTGATACCTGCAGTTATACAGGGGATCATTCATTCATTTATTTTGAATAAAGAATCAGGAAGGGTAGACCATGAAGCCTCTAACAATGAAAGCAGCGGTTTTGGACAAACTGAATCATCCACTGGTGGTTGATGAAGTGGAACTGCCCAAAGAACTTTATCCGGGGCAGGTGCTGGTGAAGGTTTTGTACAGCGGGATCTGCGGCTCTCAGATCGGAGAGATCAACGGAGTAAAGGGCGAAGACAGATTTTTACCCCACCTTTTGGGGCATGAAGGGTCAGGGGAGGTGGTGGAAACCGGGGCAGGTGTCCGGCAAGTCGGTCCAGGGGACAAGGTGATCATGCATTGGAGAAAAGGTATCGGTCTTGAAGGACGGCCGCCTTTGTACTCATGGAAAGGGAAAAAGCTGAACGCCGGGTTTGTGACCACATTTAACGAATATGCCGTGGTGTCGGAGAACCGTCTTACGCC
>CAYZHB010000092.1:7329-12176 GCA_964478245.1 uncultured Desulfobacterales bacterium
AAAAGTGAGGATCGGAGAATCAGTCGTAATAATGGGGTCCGGCGGTGTGGGGCTCAATATCGTCCAGGGGGCGGCCTTGTGTTCTGCATATCCGATTGTGGCAGTGGATTTGTATAACAATCGTCTTGAAATGGCTTCACGGTTTGGGGCTACCCATTTGATTCAAAACAGGGATGCGGCCGGGCTGGCGGAAAAAATTTATGACATTGTCGGGCCTGCAGGCGCGGACGTGGTGATAGACAACACCGGCAACACTGACATGATCAGTACGGGGTATGCTTTTACCAAGCCAGACGGAAAACTGGTTCTGGTCGGGGTACCGAAAAAGGGGGATCATATTTCAATTTACTCCCTGGATCTTCATTTTGAAAAAATAATAACCGGCTCTCACGGCGGAGAAGCAGATCCGGCAAAGGATATCCCCAGATATGCAAATCTTTATAAAAACGGTATGCTGAAGTTGGATGAATTGATCACTGACCGATTCCCACTTGAAGAAATTAACGAGGCAGTGGCCAGGATGAAAAACGGCGAGGTGTCAGGCCGCTGTCTGATCGAAATGGATCACCATCTAACGTAAAGGCTGTTTGGGGTATGAGAAACGCATTTGCCCGGGAAGTTGAAAAACAAGCGGAAAATAATGAAAACATCGTGCTGCTTTCCGGGGATATCGGTAACCGGCTTTTTGATTCCTATAAAGCAAAATTTCCCGACCGGTTTTACAATTGCGGTGTGGCCGAAGCCAACATGACTTCTGTTGCGGCCGGTATGGCCATGTGCGGTTTCCAGCCGGTTACGTATACCATCGCCGCTTTTAATACAGCAAGGTGCTTTGAGCAGATAAAAATTGATGTCTGTTATCATGATCTGCCGGTTATTATTGTGGGAGTAGGAGGCGGTCTTTCTTATGCGGGGCTCGGCGGAACCCATCATTCTTTTGAAGATATTGCCATTTTAAGGTCGCTGCCGAATATGCACGTGGTGTGTCCGGCCGATGCTGTGGAAGTCAAATTATGCCTTGACAATGCTTTTAGCCTGCAAAAGCCGGTATATTTGAGATTGGGCAAAAAAAACGAACCCGTGATTCATGAAAAAGAACCGAAGGTTGCTATTGGCAAAGGCATCGTCCTTAGGGAGGGGAAGGACGTATGCTTTTTAAGCTGCGGCAATATTCTGCCGGTGGTATGTGATACGGTGGAAATGCTTGGCAAAGAAAACATTGACGCTGGTGTCGTAAGTATGCATACGGTAAAGCCCCTTGATTCCGATCTGCTCGAGAAAATATTTTCGAAGTTTGACCTGGTTTGTACTGTTGAGGAGCATTCTTTGCGGGGCGGTTTTGGGTCTGCAGTTGTTGAGTGGGCTGTTGACAATCTTGGTAATATCCCCCGGATTATGCGTTTCGGCATAAGAGACGAATTTCTTCATGGATCTGCCAATCAAGCCTATGCAAGGCAGATGACCGGTCTGACTTCTCAGGAAATAGCGTTGCCGGTTCTTAATCGATTGCAAGCAGGAGGACAAACGTATTGAGCCCTGAGACGCCGAAGGTTATAAGGGAGATAAAAAAGAGAACCCGCGGTAAAAAGGTGGTGTTTGTATCGGGGTTTTTTAACTTAGTTCATCCCGGGCATTTACGGTTGCTGCGGTTTGCGGCCGAGTGCGGCAATTATCTGGTGGTAGGGGTTTATGGCGATGCCAAAGGAAACTCTCTTCTCGAGGAAAATTTCCGTCTGGAAGGCGTTAAGGCGATTAAACTGGTCAATTATGCTTTTATTCTTAAAGATTCTCTGGATGAATTTTTACGGGAACTGAAACCTGATATTGTTGTAAAGGGGAAAGAACATGAACATGCCAATAATTTAGAAGAAACGGCTGTAAATTCATATGGCGGCAGTCTTCTGTTCAGTTCAGGAGAGATGAGTTTTTCCCTGGCAGAACTGTTAAAGGACGAGTCCAGAAGGCTTGTATCTTCTGATTTTATAAGACATGACGCGTTTATGCAAAGGCGTGGGTTCACATGGAAGGATCTGGAAAGTGTCGTGCAATCTTTTCAGAGTTTGAAAGTCACTGTCATCGGTGAGGTTATTGTTGATGAATACATTACTTGTGATTCATTGGGAATGAGCCGTGAAGATCCGACCGTCGTGGTAACGCCGATCACCAAGGACAAATATCTGGGAGGGGCGGGGATTGTGGCTGCCCATGCGGGTAATATGGGGGCGGATGTCTCCTTGTTTTCCATGACAGGGGCGGATGAAATGGCTTATTTTATAAGGAAAAAACTTGAAAAGTTCGGCATAAAGGATTTTCTTTTTACTGATGATTCCCGGCCTACAATATTGAAGCAGCGATTCCGCAGTTCAGGAAAGACCCTTTTAAGGGTGAACCATCTGCGGCAGCATCCCATAAGCAGAGAACATCGTGAAAAAATTCTAAGCAGATTCCTTGATGTTATAGAGGACTCAGACATTGTCATTTTTTCCGATTTTAATTACGGGTTTCTGCAGCAGGAGCTTGTTGATGGTATTATGTCGGCGTGTAAAAAGAGGGATATCATGATGGTGGCGGACAGCCAGTCTTCTTCACAAATCGGTGATGTGTCCAGATTTTCCGATATGATGCTTTTGACACCCACTGAAAGGGAGGCAAGACTTGCTTTGAAAGATTTTGAATCCGGACTTGTGGTGCTTGCAGAAAAACTCCGGAAGAAAACCCGGGCCGGGAATGTCTTTATTACCCTTGACAAGGAGGGAATGTTGATTCATGCAGCTCCTGACAACGGCAAGTCTCCCTTTTTAACAGACAGGCTGTCGGCAATGAATACCGCACCTGTTGATCCGGCAGGTGCCGGCGATTCTCTGTTGGCCTGTTCATCTCTGGCCCTTGCCAGTGGCGCGGATATATGGCAAAGCGCCTATCTGGGGTCTTTGGCTGCCGCCTGTCAGATTGCCCGCGGAGGGAATATTCCATTGAGTGTGCATGAAATGTTTCCAGGAGCAAGTTTGTGAAAGCATTGCTGCTTGCAGCCGGATACGGCAGACGGTTGAGACCGATCACCGAAGAAATCCCTAAATGTCTGGTTCCGATTAAAGGGAAGCCTCTGCTGGAATACTGGCTTGAGCTTCTGGTTGAATCCGGTATAACGGATATTTTGATTAACCTGCACTACAGGCCGGAACGGGTGGAAGACTATATTAATAAAAGCCGCTATAAAGAATACATTACCGCCGTTTATGAACAAACGCTTTTGGGGACGGCCGGTACACTTCTGCAGAACAGAGTATTTTTTAAGGGGCATCAGATTCTTTTGATCCATGCGGACAACCTTTCCTTTTTCAAGCTTGCGTCATTTGTTAATGCCCATAATTCCAGGCCCGGCTATTGCGATATCACGATGATGACGTTTGAAACGGAATTTCCGGAATCCTGCGGGATAGTGGAGCTGGATAAAAACAATGTGGTAAAGGCATTTCATGAAAAGGTTGGAAATCCCCCCGGCAGGCTTGCTAACGGGGCTGTTTATATCCTTGAACAGGCCATTTTTAAATTTCTTGAAAAAATTGGAAAAGAAGAGATCGATTTCAGCACTGAGGTGCTGCCGGCTTTTACAGGGAAGATATATACTTTTCATAATGACAATTATCACAGGGATATCGGTACAATGGAAAGTTATGAAAAAGCGCAGTATTTTTTATGAATGATATTAATGAAATGTTAGATGAGGTGGTTGCGCTCCATGGGGCAGGAAAATCCGGAGAGGCAGAGCTCGTTATAAAGAAAATCCTCAGACGTGAGCCTGAAAATTCTGATGCGATCCATTTTTTGGGGGTGATTGCATATGAAGCCGGTAGAATTGAATTGGCGAAAGACTGTATAAACAAAGCTATACAGCTGATGCCCTGGAATGCATCTTGTTTTAACAATATGGGGAATATTTTCCAGCTTGAAAAAAATTTTTCTCAGGCTGTGGTGTGGTATGAAAAAGCCTTTGAGATGGATCCTGGAAACAAAAGGACCTGCAGTAATCTGGGGGTTGCTTATACCCGGCTTGGCAGGTTTGACGAGGCGGCGGTTTCATTATTTCAAAAGGCATTGGCGGTTGATCCTGAATATGCAGAAGCCCACAACAATCTGGGGGAGGTTTTCCGGCATCAGGGACTTTTTGAAAAATCACTTCAAGCGTGTCAGAGAGCTATAGATCTTTCCCCTGACTGGCGTTGGATGACAGCAGGTGATGTGTCTCCCTGGTATCCCACTATGAAGTTGTTCCGGCAACCGGCCCCCGGGGATTGGGACGCCGTATTTTTACAAATAGAGAAGGCGCTCTATCAGAAAATGACATTATAAAAAAGTGATTATATCTGAGGGGTAGTTGCCGAGGACATTTTTGCCGCATCAAGATCGATTCGGGACACACCGTCCTGTTTGTAAAGGTCTTCTTGACTTTCCCACAATTTACCATGCCATTTGCTATAAAAATAGATAGCATCCTCATAAGAAAGATCTTTTCTAAAAGTTTCCAGCTGAACAAGGGTTAATTCGGGAATATACAAGGCAACATCAGGATCATTTAGTATCTGCCTTGCTTTCAAACAGATATCCATAAAAGCATTCCGGCCGGTTTTTTCAGAAAAACCGTCAAGTTTGAAAAAAAGTTCTTTTCCCATGGCAATAAAGGCGTCCAGCATCTGAAACGCCCGTTTTTTATTCGCCGGGAGGAAATTTTCATAGACATTCAGGTAGGCAGATACGGGGGCATTGTTTGAATTCAACACCATGCCGGCATGAATGATATTGTTGAATTTGTTTAGTATTTTAGCCCCAAACAGTTTGTCGTTTCCATA
>CAYZHB010000093.1:0-1368 GCA_964478245.1 uncultured Desulfobacterales bacterium
CGGTGCCGTTCTCTCGCTCGTTTTCGGGTTCATGCGCCGGGTCTGGCCGGCGGCGGCTGCAACGGCCGGCACCGTGGTACTGATGGCGGTTATGCGCGACTTTGTCAGGGACGCCTATCTGGCCCCGTATTTCCATCTGTCCGATCTTGAGGTTGTCCCGCAGTATTCGCCCATGGTGGTGTTTTTCATCGTACTGGTGCTGGGCCTGGGCCTTGTGGCTTACATGCTCAATCTGGCAGTGAAAAGTGCAAGGGAGGGGTAAATGAATTATCCGGTCTGGGAATTGACAACGCTGGGGGGTGGTTTCTGGATTGCCCTTGTGGCGGTGGTTCACGTGTATGTGGCCCATTTTGCCGTGGGGGGCGGCCTTTTTCTGGTGCTCTGCGAGATGAAAGGGTACCGGGAAAACGCGCAGGCCATTCTGGATTACACGCGAAAGCATACCAAGTTTTTTCTGCTGTTGACTATGGTGTTCGGCGGCCTGACCGGCGTGGGGATCTGGTTTACCATATCGCTTTTGTCGCCGGCTGCCACGTCCGTGCTGATTCACAATTTCGTGTTCGGCTGGGCCACCGAATGGGTGTTTTTCGTCGGAGAAATCGTCGCCCTTTTCGTATACTTTTATACGTTCGGGAAAATGGACCGCAGAAAGCATTTAATCGTGGGCTGGATTTATTTTGTCTGCGCCTGGATGTCGCTTTTTATCATCACCGGCATTATCGACTTCATGCTGACCCCGGGGGCCTGGCTTGAAAACGGAGACTTCTGGAGCGGTTTTTTCAACCCCACGTTCTGGCCCTCCCTGTTTTTCCGGACGTTTATCGCTTTTGTGTTTGCCTCGCTCTTTGCCCTGGTGACCGCCTCGTTTCTGAAAGACAGCGAAACCCGGCAGTCCATGGTGCGGTATGCCGTGAAATGGATGCCGATCCCGTTTGTCCTCATGATGGCATCGGCCTACTGGTACCTCAATGCGGTGCCCCCGGAAACCCGGGAGGTGATGCTTCAGGTTTCGCCTGAAATCCGAACCTATATTGACTGGTTCCTCTATCTCTCTCCGGTGCTGTTCGTCGCCGTGCTCCTGATGGCGGTCCGCCTGCCGCGGACGCTGCAGAGAACAGCCGCGCTGGTGCTCCTGGTGATCGGTCTGCTTTACATGGGGTCATTCGAATTCATCCGGGAGGGCGGCCGGCGGCCCTACCTGATCCACGGTTACATGTATTCCAACGCCATCCGGGTCTCCGACACCGGCGCCATCAACCGGCAGGGGGTTCTAGAGAGCGCCCGGTGGGCCGAGCTTACAACCGTTACCCCGGAGAACCGGACGGCGGCCGGCCGGGAGATCTTCCAGCTTCAGTGCGCCTGCTGCCA
>CAYZHB010000093.1:1378-12047 GCA_964478245.1 uncultured Desulfobacterales bacterium
GATATCCTGCCGCTCACCGAAAAGTTCGAGACGGTTTACGGCATGGATGCCATGCTGAACGGCCTGGGAAAGCTCAACACCTACATGCCGCGGTTCGCCGGCACCACCACGGAACGCAGGGCCCTGGCCGCCTATATCGTACAGGAGCTGCACGGTTACACACCGGATGAGGCCGCGGCGGCGACACCACCGCTTCCCCTTGACATTCCCTCGTACGAGGAGACGGATGAATATGTGCTGCTGGCGTGGAACAACCTGGGCATGCACTGCATTTCCGACAGTGATCCCTGGTGGATTCTCCTGCCGCCGGCCAACGATCTGTTCGCCGTGCTGATCCGCAGAGGCGGCCTTCCGGAGATTGTCACCGACGGGGTCGAGCTCCGCTACCATGTGGAGGAAGGGTTTGAAGATCCGGCAAGCCAGGTCCGTTTCTGGGAATTTTCCGAATCGCTGATGGGTAAAGAATTGCCGGAAAATGTCGGTGTTTCCGGGAATCCCGTCACCGGCGGCGAGATGGAGCTGAACACGGAAAAGCGGGTGTTTGAGGCACCTCTGGTACCGGTGGTGCCGTATCCGGAAGACGGGACGTTCAATCCC
Organism: uncultured Desulfobacterales bacterium; assembly: GCA_964478245.1. Lineage (GTDB taxonomy): Bacteria > Desulfobacterota > Desulfobacteria > Desulfobacterales > Desulfobacteraceae > CAYZHB01. The sequence continues at coordinate 1,976 of CAYZHB010000093.1, forward strand.
TATCCGCTTTACACGGTGGAAGCCGTGGATCATGAAACAGAGGAAGTTCTGGCTGTCACCCGTTTTGTGGCGCCCACTTCCACGGAAATGGGGTGCCGGAACTGCCACGGCGGCGACTGGCGGGTGGCCGGCGTGGCCGGATTTACGGATGAAACAGCTGCCGATGTCCTCAGGGTCCATGACCGGATCAACCGGACCGACCTCCTTGATAGGGCCGGGGCGGGCAGGCCGATGCTCTGCCAGAGCTGTCATCCGGACCCGGTACTGGGTACGGAGGGAAAACCGGGGATCGTCAATTTCCCGGCGGCCATCCACGGCTGGCACGCCAACTACCTCACCGACAGGGGCGCCGACGCCTGCTTCCAATGCCATCCCGCTTCTGCGGCCGGTCCCACCGGGTGTCTCAGGGGCGTCCACGCCGGTATCGGGCTGGACTGCACCAGTTGTCACGGCACCCTGGAAGATCACGCCCTGAGCCTTCTCAAGCATGAAAAGGAACAGGGCAGGGACGTGGACCGCCTGATGCGCCACCTTGAGCCCAGAACCGTTTCCTCGATTGAAGAGATCAACGGACGCGTTCCCTGGGTGAATGAACCGGACTGCCTCAACTGCCATATCGATTTTGAGAAGCCGGCTTCAAAAGAAACGGTGAGCGGATTCAACCAGTGGACAGAGAATGCCGGCGACCTGTTCCGGAATCGTACCGGCTACATGGGGGTCATGTGCGAAGCCTGTCACGGGTCCCCCCATGCCAACTTTCCGGCTGCAAACGAGTACGGCAAGGATCGGGACAATATCGGTCCCATGCAGTACCAGGGCAACAACCTGCCCATGGGATCCGATATGAACTGCCGGGTGTGCCATACCATGGATATGGACTTCAGCGCCCATCACCCGAACATGCTTCATAAGTTCCGGAACCGGGAGCTGATGCGGACCCGATAGCCGCTGAAGGAAAATCATAACGGGCTTGGAGAAACAGCTGAAAAAGTCTGCGGATTAGAGGGAACCGTGCGGAAGCCGTCATGACAGAAACATCCGATATCACAGAAGCCTCCCGGCGCACGCTGGGCACCTTTTCCGGGGTGTTCACCCCCAGTATTCTGACGATCCTCGGGATCATCCTGTTTCTGCGCCACGGCTACGTGGTGGGGAGCGCAGGCCTTCCCCTTGCCCTTCTTATCATTGTCGCCGCCAACCTGATATCGGTGCTCACCACGATTTCTCTGGCCGCGGTGGCAACGAACATGAAAGTCAAGGGCGGCGGGGTTTACTACCTGATATCCCGGACGCTCGGGGTCGAGTTCGGCGGTGCCATCGGCCTGCTTCTGTTCGTGGCCCAGTCGGTGTCCATCACGTTTTACTGTAATTAAGAATTTTTTACAAACGACGCCACAATGGCTTTCCAAAAGGCTGGCAACCCTTCACTGGCCGCTGAAGTTCTGCCGTCCTCTGTCAAAAAACGGGTTCGCTACGAAAATAACTTTCAACAATCATTAAGAATAAATGCGTGGGGCCTCTGTGAACCGCCGCGTAGGCGGCTTAGAAAAGCTGCGGTATAGTGCATATAATAAAACGAAAGTAGTTCGACAAGAAACGGCCCTGTCCTGCGTTGACCCGTAGGACAAATTTATCTTGGTTGTTTCCCGGTTTTCCCCAAAACCTTGACCTTCTCTCCCAATCCCTCTATACTTTTTATGCAGCCGGCTTTGATGAATGAAAAAATGTAACCGCCGCCTATTGAACGATTTCCAGTTTTGTTGCCGATGAAAGAGAAAATGTGCCGGGCTGTTGCCACCTGTGCCGTTTACCGGTGCTGCGGCCGGCACCCTGAAGCCCGACTCACTCAAGTGGTGATAACATAAACCGGAGGGAATGCCCATGTATTCTTTCAAATTCCCGGCTGCCGCATGATGACCGGGGAAAAACAGGATATATCCCGTAAGAGATTCCGGCTGACGCCGGGGCGTCTTCTCAAGGGATCGGTTTTGTTGATCCTGGTGTTGTGTCTGGCCATTGTCCTTCTGCCGCCGGTGGTATCCATGCAATGGTCTGCCGCGCTGGTGGAAAACAGGGTGTCCCAACGTCTCGGGCGGGACGTCACCATACAGGAGCTCGATTTTTCCTGGGGTGACGGGCTTGCGGTAAAAGGCCTCCATCTCCCGGAATCCGACAGGTTCGGCGGCGGGTCCCTGCTGTCTGTGGAGACCCTTTCCCTGGAGATCGCATGGTCCGCGCTTTTCAGGAAAGCCCTGGCTGTTGACGCCCGGATAAGGGGCGTGAAAGGACAGCTGATCGTACCGGCGGAGGGACGGAACAACTGGGCGCACCTGCTGGCCGGCAAGCCGCGTTCTGCCGGGTCAAAACCGGATCAAACGTCACCGGAAAACGCCATACCGTTTGCTTTGCCTCTGGATCTTCAGGGGCGGCTCTCCATTGAACCGGTCGAATTCCGTATCGTAAACCGGGCGACAGACCAGCATCTGCAGGTGAACCACGCACGGATAGAAGCCCGTTTCCCGTCGTTTCCGGAAAAACCGGTCCGGGTGCGTTTCAGCAGCCGACAGACACTGAACCGGGAGCCGCTTCCCCGGTTGGACGCATCCATTGAACTTTCCCGCCTTTTTGATGAAAAACAGCGGTTTGACCCGGAAAAAACGGTAATGGTGCTGGACGCCGGTTTTCCCGGCGCGCACGTATCCCTTAAGGGCGGCCTGGGAGAAAATGGGGTGAAAGGGAAGATCCACGGCGATCTGGGAAAAATACGGGCGGCGATCGCACCGGTTTTGAAAGGGACGATCCCTGAAACGGCCGGCAAAGTCGATCTCAAAGTGAGAGCCCGGCTTGAAAACCTTTCGGCTGTGCATCTTCACGCGGATCTTATCGGTTCCGGAATCGTCATAAAGGGTGGTGACAGGGATCTTCCCGGGATATCGGGCGACCTTGAAACCCAAGTGACCGTATCGGGTGATCCGGAAAAAACGCTGGATTACGATGTTTCGCTGATGCTCCATCAGGGGCGTCTCGAAAACGGACTGCTGAAACCCCGGATTTCCCCGCTGATTGATCTGTCCATTTCCCAGAAGGGAACGGTGGACATGGCCGCCGACCGGCTCGATATCGGGAAAGGCAGCCTGGTCTTCCGGAAAAACTCCCGGTTCTTCTGGCACGGTACAGTGGCCGGTCTGAGAAGTGCCAGGCCTGTGGCTAGCCTGGAAGCCGGGCCTGTGCGGCTGGCAGGAGGCGATATCCTGGACCTTGCCGCCCCTTATCTGCCGGCCGGGGTCACTGTTACTGCGGACCCGGCAGATGATGCGCCCCCGCTTCTGCATATCGGGAAGCTCACGATAGAAGGATCGCCGGCCGGGGGGTCCCTGGATATCGGTATTGCAGATGCGGAAGGGGTTCTTCCGTCTGTTGAAGCGGATAGGGCATCGGGAAAATTTTCCGGCCGGCAGATCCGTTTCGACATATTCAGCGGCCGGGCACGGAGTGTCAATGCTTTCCCGGCCCAGTTCGATCTGGAAACACGGCTTCGGGCCCGCCGCCTTTTCTTTTCCGTGCCGGACCAACATGAGATTGACTGTCGCCGTCTTTCGCTGCCTGTGGAGATCAGTGCACAGCGACTGTCCAGACGTCCGGACTCTGTTGCGGGCGTTTTCGGGGAGATCGCGGTCGGAAGCTCCCTCGCGCTTGAAGAGTGCCGGGTGAACGGGGCACATTCGGTTTCGTCTTTCCGGGGAGATCTGGCACTGAACCTGTTGCTGGATCGTGGAAACATGCGGATTTCAACTGTCGACTTTACAGCGGCCGCGCCGGAAATAACAGTGAAAAGAGACCAGGGAGACCCTGTCCGGACCGGCGGACGGATCAGCGCCCGTGTTGAAAAAGCGGATCTGTTGTCTTTTGATCCGGTATCCGTTGATCTTGCCGGGGTCTCCGCCGGCCTGAAAGCAGGGGAATGGCTCGAGGTAAAATGCCGTGCCGATGCCGAAGATATGGGTAGAAAATCGTTCCGGACGGACGGCGAGGTTTCTGTGGATCTCGGGGCCATCCCCCCTTTTCTGAAAGCGTTCATCGGCCCTGATCACCGCCTGGCAGGACTTGCCCGCGTGGCGTGGGAGGCGGCGGGCCGGGTGCCCGACCGGGAAGAATTTCTGGAAGCGGCCAACAGGACACTTTCTTTCAAAGAGCGGCTGGATCAGGTGTCCTGGCTGGATCATATCCGGGTGCGGACCGGCCTTGACAATGTGGCGGCCGACGTTTCCCTGAACGGGTCGGACCGGCTCAGGTTCAGCGGCTTGACCCTGGCGGAGCCGCTGCATCTTGAGATCAACCAGGGGTTCGGTCACGCCTCGGCCAGCACACGACTGCGTATCGGCAAGATAGAAGAAATTCCGTCGGTGGTAAAACTGTCATCGCCCATCGCGGCCGAGCTTTCGTTTACGTGCAGCCAGCAGCGGTTTGAAAACCTGTCGTTACAAACGCACCTGGATTTGTCTCCGGTGGATATCCGCCAGGATCTGGATGTCACGCTTGAAAACCTGGAAAAGGTCATCCCGTTGGTACTCGAGGGGGGCGTGACCCCGGCCGCTGTTCTCGAACACCTGCAGGCGGACATCAATGCCCGGATGCAGGCCGGGTTTCATCCGGGCCGGCAGTCGGTTTTCCCCGGTGCCCCGGCTGAGGGAAAGGCGGAGACGGGTGTACGGCTCAGGCTTTTCGGCGGAAAGCACCTGACAATCTCCTCCTTTGCAAGGGCGGAGGCGTTTTCGTCGTCACCGGTAAAAGAGATCCGCGTTACCAAAGCAAACGGTGAGGTCACTTTTGAAAAAACCTACCTGCTGGGCGGCAGTTCGCCGGGGGCGCCCGGTGATGCCGACCTTTTGTCCGAAAAAGTGATGGAAAGATCCCCGTCATCCGGCAACGGCCTGCAGATCGGGCGTCCCGGACTGGCGACACCGGCAGGGGAGCTTCGTTCGGGGCCCTGGGCAAATTTCCGCATGGCGGCCCTTCATACGGACACCCCGCCTTTTCCCGTGGCGCTTTCCAACCTGAAGCTGCTGCTGGGTCAGTTTGACAGCGTTCCCGGCATTGAACAGTTTCAGGCGGAACTGTGGGGCGGGACCGTGATCGGGTCATTTCAGATAAAAAGAGGTGACGCGGGTTTTACGGCAGTGCTGCGAACCGCTTTTTCAGGTCTGAACCCGGACTATATCCTGGCGCCGGACAAAACAGACCGACCGCCCAGGGAAGAAAAGAATGAAGTGACCGGGGATATGATGCTCTATTTTCCCCTGGCAGATGATCCGGACGCCCTTCTGCAGAATCTCGATTTGAGAATGGCGGTGAGCCGGATCGGCAGCCGGACACTGCAGACGTTTCTGCTCGCGCTCGATCCGTACGAAAGCAACGAAGCCATTGTCAGACAGCGGCAGCTTCTGGATCACGGCAGTCCCAAATGGATTCGTCTTGAAATTTCTGACGGCAGTCTGTCGTTGAGAGGAGAGGTGCGGGTGAAAGGCATGGATATCCGCCTGCCGGCCATTGAACGGTTCAATGCGGCGGAGCTCCCGGTCAAAACACCCTTGTCGGAACTGCTGACCGGGCTGAGGCCCGTGAGAGAACTTTTGCAGAAGATCGCGGCGCACCGGATCGTTTCGGACGGACAGGGGGGAATTGAATTTCTGGACAGGGGAAGTTCCGGCAAAACAGAGGCGGACGGACGGGCACAGGGAGCCGGTACGTGAAAACACCGGTAAAAGGAGGGGTATGCGGTACATTGTGTTGGGTATTGTGATGGTGCTGTTTTGCGGGTGTTCTCTGCCCGAGGTCAGGATAGATGTGGTGAGTGAACGCACGGCCCTGGAAAACCAGGTCCTCGGTTCCTACAACGCCCTGGATAAAGAGACCATGCGCCTGGCGTCCGTCAGGGGCGTCTCCCCTCTCGGGGAAATAAACGTTCCCCCGGAAAAGAGCGCCGTTAAAGAAAAGGCACTGGAGGCAATGCGTATTCAGGCATTCCACGAAGATGACCTCCAGAACTTCAAAAAACTGCACTGGGTGGGGGAAAACAATCAGGGACTGTTAACGGCTTTTGGCATGCAGACGTCCCGGGTGCCGGAAAATCTCAGGGCGTTTGCCGGCGACTACAGCCGGGAACAGTTTGCGCACGTGGTCGAGGAGATCAACGCGGCAAGGACCACCATCATGCACATGGTGGTCATGACCAACGAAAATTTTACCGAGGATGATCTGCCCAGAATAAAACAGATTTTCGCCGGTCTCAGGCGGCAGAATTCCCTGCCCGGCGGGAAAATTCAGAACGAACAGGGCGAATGGACGACCCGGGAGGCGAAGTAAGGAATGACCGCGGCCCAAAGAGCAATGAAAATTCCCTGGTTTTACGGCTGCCGTAGTGTCGGCCTGCTGCTGGTGCTTTTGACGCTGGTGATGCTGCCCGCTGCCTGCCGGACCCTCCCCGGCCCGGAAGCCGGGCCGGGGGATCCGGACCGAACCGCGGCGGAACCGTTTTTTTCTCTTGCGCCCGATACCCGTTCGCCAATGCCGCTCCCGGTCACCATGCCCGTCCAGGTCACGGCAAGGGTTGAACCGGTTCAGGGGGCGGATATCACGGCTGACGGCAACACTCTTTTTTACAGTTATGCCGGTGAGAACTTTTCCCGGATATGGCGGCAGTCCGGTGATCCCGCAAGGGTTCTGCTGCCGGAACAAATCAGCCGGGGGTCCGGTGACCACTACTCTCCCGCTGTTTCCGGCGACGGCAAGTGGCTTGCCTATATTTCCGGCGGCCGGGATGTGAAAGGGGATGTCTGTCTTGTTTCTCTAACGGAAGAAGATGCCCCGGTCCGGTGGATTACATCGCGGGAAACCACGGACAGGTCTCCGTGTTTCGGGCCGTTCAGCAGGCGGCTGTTCTTTCACCAAAATGCGCCCGGTGATCCACGGCGTCACCTTGCCAGCATCGATATCAGGCAGGCTGACGCCGAAATCACCGTTTTCGATACCGGTATGGACAGTGCGTTTCCCGATGTCTCTCCGGACGGGAAAAAGTGTGTGTTCGTCTCCCGCACTGAAACCGGCCGGGCGCATCTGTTTGTGCTGGATTTCGAGACCGGCGGTACCGACCGTCTGACCGCCGGCCCTTACCTGGACCGGCACCCGGCCTGGTCCCCCGACGGCGCCGCTGTCTATTTTATCCGTACCCGTGCGGGAAAGAACGCTGAAGAGACGGGCGTTATTTACCGGGTCAATGTGTCGGGAGACCGACCCCCCTGCCCGGTTACCAGCAGCCGGTTTTCAGCGCTCGCGGTAAAACCGGTCCGGGACCGGCTCTGTTTTATTTCAGACACGGGGGATGTGGACAACGTATGGTGCCTTCCCTTAACCGGTCAGGTACCCCTGAGGGAGACCGCCCGGCAGCAGATGGCGCTGGCGAGGGAACTGGAACGGCGAACCCCGCCGGTACCCCGCCTGGCGATCCTCGGTTATTTCAAGGTGGCGGAGGCCTTTCCGGAAGACAGGTCCCTGTCGGCAAAAGCCCTGTACGCGGCAGGCACCCTGTATGAACGCATTGGCAATATCCCGGCCGCGGGATCCGTTTACGCGCGGCTGGCAGCCGACTTTTCCGATGTCCGTCCCTACGCCGAGTTCGGCCGCATCAAGGGTATCGTGACAGAGGCCCGGCAGGCATGGGAGCGCAAGGCCGTGGATTCCGGCAGGGCGTCTGTCCTTGCCGGGTCCGCCGCCGAACTCTCCGGTATAACTGAAAACACGGCAGATATGCCGGCGATTCAAGCCCAGGCCGCAATAGAACTGGCCGGCCTTTTTTCCGGGCTGAGCAACGATCCGGACCGACTGCTCCGGGCGGTCCGTCTGCTCGAGAAAACCATTGAAAAGGGGGCGGCCGCTCGGGACCAACTGGCCCGGGCCGTTTTCCTGAAGGGGAAAATATTCGCGAAGATCAGCCCGGTTGCCGCGGATAACACCGGCGGGATATATACGGAGCTGCTGCGGCACTATGCGGATATCCGGCCGTGGGCCGACAAGGCGGTCAGGGAGATAATCGACGGCTATATATCCGGGTTTGGAACCACCGAAACCGAATTGAAAGTCAGACGGTTGCGCCGGCTGGTCGAAAAGCACGAAACGAATCTGCCCATCCTGGCCATGGGGGCTTTGAACCGGATCGGGGATATCTGGTACACGGCATCCGAATGGGAGCGGTCAAAAGCGGCCTATCGGGAGGTCCTCTCCTCGGACTATCCGGATGCGGGCACCCAGAAGGCCGCCGCCAGGATGGCGCTGGCCCAGATCCTTTTCGAGCAGGGCCGGTATTATGACGCCCTGGCACTGTACGAGACGGAAATGGCGGACCGCCCGGCGGCGGATCATATATACCGGCTGGCCCGGCAGGAATACATCCGCAAGTCGCTGGATACCGCATCCCGCCATTTTGATATGGGCGAGACCGCCCTTGCCCGGAACCTGTTTTTAAAAATGATCCGCTACGATTATACGGTTGTTCCCGCCCACCGCGGATATATCCGGTGCCTGGCGGCGGAGGGACGGATTCCCTCCCTGATCGGCCGGTATGAAAAAAAACTGGCCGAGTCTCCCGCTGATCCGGTTCTCCTGTATGCGGCCGGCCTGTGCTATACCTATCTTGACGGCAAACAAGCCCTTTTGCAGGCGGGCGATTATATTGACAGGGCCATATCCCTCACCGGCCGGGTTGAATACTTCCATCAGACACGCGGGTATATCCACGAGGTGCTCGAAACGGTTTACAATGAACCACGCGGTCTGGAAAAGGCCAAGGCGTGCTACCTCAAAGCCCTTTTCCTCAACGAGGATCCCGGCAACCGCTCCCATCTGCTGTTGAATACCGGCAACATGCACTTTCTTTTAGGCCAGTATCCGCATGCTTATCAGGCTTATCTGAAACGGTATGGACAAAAGCAGGCCTTCGGCGCCCCCGAGACCGAACTTCTGTTTTACAGGCGCCTGGGACAGGCCGCTTTCCATGCCGAAGACCTGGACATGTCCCGCCGGGCATATAAAAAGGCGATAGATCTGGCTGAAGAGAGAGCGGATCCGAGGCGGACCGCCCTCATTTTTAACGATCTGCACCAATTGATCAGCAAAGAGATTATCAGCCCGTATCTTAAGAAAGATCCGGCAGATGAAAAGGCGCTGGCACTGTCCGAAGAGCTCGGGGCGCTGTTTCAGAAGACAGGGGAACTGCACCGGCAGGAAGTGCTGCCGCCCCCCGACCCCGGATGGCCGCAGTACAGGGAAACAATGCACCAGATACTGGCTCAGGCAAGAGCACTGGTGCCCCGCCTGAAACCCCTGGTCACTGACCTGGATGAAATCCCATGGCCGGAAACGGAAAAAAACCTTGATGCGACGCTCGCAAAAGCGGCAGACAGCCTGGCGGCGCCGGTGCAGTATTGTGAATTGCGGGCGGAGCTTCTGGACCGCCTCTCTCTCAGCTGTCAGGCGGCCGGCCGGTGGGAACAAGCGGCATCCGCCGCCGGCAAAGTATTTGAGCTCAATAAAGGGCTGAACCGCACGGCCAACCTTGCACCCAACTTGCGGTCCCGGGCCTACAGTCTTTACATGCAGGCGGGGAATACGGCCGGCACCTCAAAGAGACAGCTGCTCAAAGAGGCCGGGGATCTCTTTGCCCGGGTGATCGGGCTTGTGCAACAGTACGGGGTTCCGAAACCGGAGGAGCAGGAAAGACCGGCCCCCCTGCTGGGTTTCCGGTTTTCGGTGGCCCTTGATAAACAGACCGCCACCCGGGCTGCGTACGGTTTCAGTGCGAATCAGGAGATCCGGATGGCCCGGGCGTTTATCTCCCGGATCGATACGGAGCTTGGCGACTACGCCGCCGCGGCCGGACATCTTGAAGAACAGCTGGGCCCATACCGGGAGACGGTGAAAATTCCCGAGCAGGATCTTTTCGGGGTGAGCCTTCTGCACCACCGGTCCGCGCATATCGCGTACGCCACCGGGGACCCGGCAGCGGCATGGCAGCGCTTCA
>CAYZHB010000094.1:0-11976 GCA_964478245.1 uncultured Desulfobacterales bacterium
ACCGGCCTCAGACCGAACGCGTCCAATGAATTCAGGGCCTGCACTCCCCATCCGAAGCCGGCAAGCGCCAGAAGGAACACACCCCTTGCCGCCGGGCGGAAAATTCCGGACATCTCGTAAAGCACGATCCCGGAAGACTGCCAGCAGACAACCACCACCGACAACACGGCCCCGGAGCATACGGCATAAGCCGCATCAACGTATCGTTTCCCGATAATCCCGGCAAGACGGCTGCGGGCGCCTTTGCGAATCATGGCGCTGTGCTGGACAAAAAAAGCCACCGACAGAAACGAATCCCACAGAAGAACCGCCGTTGGGGAAAATCCCGCCTTCCATATTTCGAAAGGTCCCGCAAACAGGAAAACCAGAAACAGCATCAGCGATCCCGCACCAAAGACTGCGGCCGCGGCCATGACCAGAAGCGCCACACCCCCGGTTTCCCGGACAAAAATCACCGGCTTGAGAAAGAAGTCACGAAATGACCGGCGCGGCCTCATTGGTTCAGCTACCTGTTTCCGGCCGGCCGTGACGTTCCCGGACCAGCCGGATGCCCCCTGTCAAAAGCAGCGTCACGGAAGCCCCCAGGAAAAGGGCGGTCACGACAGCCCCCTCCAGCATGCCGGCTTTTACCTTCTGCCAGTTGTTCAGGCGCACCGCGATATCCGCGGGTGCCACCTTGTACAGATCACCCTCCCCGCTCACGGCGAACAGGGCCCCTTCTTCAATCTGCTCCGCCAGGGGCCTGCCGCTCAGGAACATCCTGAACACACCTCTGGTTTCCCCGAGTGAGAGGGCCATGGATCTCGGCGTCCACCACATGTCCTTGTTTCCCCACATCGCCTGCCCGTATTTTACGCCGAAATGGGCGCCGAACACGGAGGTACCGATGATGCCCGCAATTAAAAGGAAAAGAATCTTTCCGTTCATTGTGTCCACTCCTCCCGGCCTTCAAACTGGCCAATGGCATATTTTTCCAACAGGCTGCCCCGCCAGTAGGCGTTGCGGTCCCGTTTAAAAAAGGTGTAAAAGAGTTCGAGGCTTTTCTCCCGCAGGATACCGGGAACAATGACCGGCCGCCTGTCCCGGTAAAGCGGGGGGAGGCTCCCGAGATCACAGCCCAGGCCGCCGCCCATGGGATCTTCGAACGCATAGACCACGCGCCTTATCCCGTAGATCAGTATGGCACCGAAGCACATGAGGCAGGGCTCCATGGTGCAGTAGAGGTCGGCGCCGGCCGGATCAAAAACCTTTGCCTGCTTTTCGGCATTTGCCAGGCACCGCATTTCCGCATGCTCCGTCTCGCTGAAAAGCGGACTGCCGCCCGAAGTGCCTTCTCTCGATCCTTTCGCAATAACCTGCCCCGCCTGTACAATCACACAGCCCACGGGGAACTCCCCCCTGGCCAGAGCCGCTTCAGCCTCCCGCAGGGCCATGCCCATAAAATGGTCGTGATTTGCGTTTATAACGGCCCCCTTTTCAAAAAAACCTTTACAAAAAAAAACTTATCCGACACAATGTACATCCTGATGTACTGTAACACAACAAAGTCACCGGCCACCTGAAAAGCGGGCGGCCTGTTCGTATTGTCAATTAAACCAGAAATGGACTGTAACCACAACAAGAATATGTGCGATGACTTTTTTACAGAAAAACCGGCATCCCGATGATACGGGCGCCAAAGCGCTTTCCATCCGGGAGGCGTTCCAGGAAAGGGAGAAAAAATTCCTCAGTGCGTACGGCACGTTAAGCCTCAAAAGCGGCGGGCGGCAGGAGGAGGAGGAAGACTGCAGTATCCGCACCCCTTTTCAGATGGACCGGGACCGGATTGTCTATTCCAACTCCTTCAGGCGGCTCAAACACAAAACCCAGGTGTTCCTGTCTCCCCTGGGGGATCACTACAGAACCAGGCTGACGCACACCTTTGAAGTATCCGAGATTGCCCGGAACCTGGCAAGGGCCATGCGCATGAATGAAGATCTGGCAGAAGCCATTGCCCTCGGGCACGACCTCGGGCACACCCCCTTCGGCCACGGGGGGGAAACCGCACTCAAGGAAATCTATTCAGCGGATTTTTCCCACAGTGACCAAAGCCTCCGGGTGGTGGACATACTGGAGAATAGAGGTAAAGGTCTCAATCTGACCGCGGAAGTCCGGGACGGCATACTGAAACACTCAAAGGGCTTCGGTGATATCATACCGTCGACGCCGGGTCATACCGCGGCAACCGTCGAAGGTAAGGTCGTGCGGGTGGCCGATATTATTGCCTATCTCAACCACGACCTGGACGATGCACTGAGGAGCGGCGTCATCACCCGGGAGGACATCCCCTCTATTTGCAAAAACCGGCTGGGAACCACCCATTCGGAACGCGCCAGCCGGATGATCCAGGACCTGGTTTACAACAGCGGGCCGGAAAACGGCACATACAAACTGACCTTCGGAAAAGATGTCTTTGAAGCCATGACGGTGCTCAGAAAATTTCTCTACGAAAACGTGTACCGGTCAAGCACTGTTCATAACGAGTTTGTCAAGGCCAAAAAAATACTGACGGAGCTGTACAGCTATTTCATCAACAACCGGGAGAAACTCCAGCAGGAGCTTTTAAAAATGGAGCTTGCCCCGTGGGACCCGGCCCTGAACAGCATGGAACGATCCGTTTGCGACCTGATTGCCAGCATGACGGACCGGTATGCGCTCGAACTCTATTCAAAACTCTTTCTGCCGTCCCCCCAGGTATAACCCTTTTTTTCCGGTATGCCGAATGTCCATGGACCCCGCATTTTCCGACAAGATCGCCGATCTGTACCGCCGAATGGATGCGGCCTGGGAAGAGACAGCCGCGCATTACGGCTTCCAGTGCAACGGCTGTGAAGACAACTGCTGCCGGTCCTTTTTTTACCATCACACCCACATTGAAACGGACTATCTGGTGGCGGGGCTTGCCACCCTGCCGGCGGATCTTTTTCAGAAAATCACGGCAACCCTCGATAAAGAGATGAAAGCGGCGGGCACAAGCGGTGATTCTGGCCGCATGTGCCCCCTGAACATCGACGGACTCTGTGTTCTCTATGAGAGAAGACCCATGATATGCCGGCTTCACGGCATACCCCACGAATTTCATAAACCGGACGGGGAAATCGTGAAAGGACCGGGATGTGCGACAGGCAGCCCGCTCTTCAGCTCGTCCGGTCACTTCCGTTTGAACAGGACGCCTTTCTACCGGGAAATGGCCCGGCTCGAGGCGGCCTACCGAAAAGCGGCGGGCAAATCCGGAAAAATAAAACGGACGGTCACCCAGATGCTTGTCACCGCTCCGGGTCAAGATATGAGTTGTTGACACCGATAACAGAAAAAGGTATAAATATCTAACGCCATAAAAGATGACATCTTTTTTCAACGGGAGGAAAAAATGCCGATTCCCGGTTTAGACAGCAGTGTTTCAGCGATAAAAGCTTTTGGAACAAAGATGGCCGCTACAGCAAACAATATTGCCAACAGCCAGTCCCTCGGGCATAAAAAAACCCGGGTTCTTATGAAAGAAAACGACCAGAACCAGGGAGTGGCGGTAAACATCACGCGAATCGACACACCGGGCGCTCTGTCCTATTCTGGTGAAGAACTCTCCAATGTGGACATCGCAGAAGAAATCTCTTCCATGATTCCGACCCAGAGAGGATTTGAAGCCAATGTCAAGACTGTCCGCACAGCAGACGAAATGGCCGGCACCCTGATCAATATTGTTGAATAGCGCTGATGGTCTTTCTAACCTCGATAATTATCGTCTGCATACTCTATTTCATGCGGGCCGAGGGCCTGATCTATGTCACCATCATTGCGCTGGTTGCCGAACTTTTAAATATCACCACCACCCATGCCCTCACAAAGTCTGTTGAAAAAAAAATCACGGGCAAGTATTCACGGGTCATCCAGAAATACAAAAAAAAAATGGTGCAGCTGAAAAAACGGAATTTTATCCTGGAAGGACAACGGGAGCAGGATACAAACTCCCTTTACGATGCAATGGCAAAGATAAAAGAATACGAGGAAAAGCTTCAATCATATGAAGAAGAAAATGCGGCAATGGAGAAAAAAATAAAAGAACAGCGGGAGAGGCTGAGGAATTTAAGCGATCTGCCCCCCGGATCCAGAGAGGAAGAGGGTTCCTGACGCCCGAAAACACCTCGATCTCATCGTTTTATCCGGATTTGTATAATTTTTCCGTTTTTGTCCAGATAAGCGGTCCCTTTCCCGATGACTTTTTTTGAAGAAACGTTTCTTATTTCAACCTCCTCTTCGTACAGCAGTTTATACGATCGTTGGTTCTCCTCTCCGGACGGGTCCTCGGAAGCCCTGTTGGGAGCAGCGGTGCCGCTCTTTCCTTTGGCGGTCTCGTATCTTCCCTTGTTCCGCTCGGAAATCAGACGGCTGACTTCCTTGAAATCGTCCTCTTCTCCGCCGCAGCCGGGCAGAAAAAGCGAGATACACAGACAGATCGAAATCACAACGGCACATGCGCCGATAACACCCGTTCGATCCTTTACCCCCATCCGGATGCTCACGCTTCCTCTTCCACGGTAAATCGTCTGTTCAGTCTCATCGTGGTGAAAAGGCCGTAAACATCCTTGGCCACATTGATGACCTTCAGTGTTCTGCCGGCCCGGGCCAGCGAGTTGCTGGCGGCGATAATGACCCCGATGCCGACGGAATCCACCATTTCCACCCCTTTGAGATCAATGACAAACTCACCTTCGGAATCGTTGATAGCGGCAATCAGCTCTTTCTTGAAATCTTCCGCCATAGAGGCCACCACATCCATACCCGGTTTCAAGAAAGTTTGATTCCCCTCTTTCACAATTTCGCTCATACACTTCTCCTCAGTGTAAATTCCAGCCGAATTTTCCTAGGATTAAATTATCATGAAAAAAGGGGCTGATCAAGAAATTAAACAGATTCTCCTTGAAAAAAACGATAAAATGCCGTATATTTTTAAAACGTTTCAACCGTTGACTGTTGTCACCGGGGCGCAGGCCTGGTCTGAAAATCAGCAATCGATGGGATGCGGTCTGACCGGTCGCTGTGCAACGGAAAGCCATGAACCTCGTCAGGTCCGGAAGGAAGCAGCGATAAGTGGCATTTCCGTGTCGCAGACTGATCCGGTCAGACCGTATCCCATTGATTCTCCTGCCGCAGCCGGTTCACCTCTTTTCATCCCCTTCCCCATTTTCCCATTTTATTCCTTGACATGCGTCATATCCGTCTTATTTTTCAGCTTAAACAAAAAGGGGAAACCACAAGCAACTATCAGGAGGCGAAAGTTGACTGCCAAGCAGCAAAAGACAACAGAAGAAGAACGGGCGGAAAACAGCGGAAAGGATATGACAGATGAAAGCGTATCCGAAAAGGGCCGCGAAGAAGAAAAAGAGACAAAAGATGAGGCGTCTGTGACAGAAAACGGGGCAGCCCGGGAGAAAGAGGCCACAGAAGACGATCTCAAAGCCCGGCTTCAAATGGAAAAAGACCGTTCCTTAAGACTTTCCGCTGATCTGGAAAACTATAAAAAACGCTCGGAAAAAGAGATTAAAGAGTTTAAAAAGTTTGCAAATGAAGCGTTGTTCAAGCGGCTACTTACGGTTGTGGACAACCTTGAACGCGCGATCAGTTCATCCGAAGCCGCCACCGAAGAAGGCATAGACGGCAAGCGCCTGCTCGAGGGTGTCAAGATGACCTACAAGGATTTGCTGGAACTGTTTGAATCCTTTAATGTAAAACCGATTCATGCAGAAGGTGAACTGTTTGATCCCGCCTTTCATCAGGCGGTCACCCAGGAAGAGACAGACGCGTATCCTGAAAACACCGTGGTCCGGGAGCTTCAGAAAGGCTATATCTTCAATGACAGGCTGATACGGCCCTCCATGGTTGTGGTCTCAAAGAAAAAACAAGATAAAGAATAATAGAATATATTTCGGAGGTAGATAAAATGAGTAAAATAATCGGAATCGATCTCGGTACGACCAATTCATGTGTTGCCGTAAGGGAGACCGGCGGGGAATCCAAGATCATCACGAACCCCGAAGGCGGACGGACAACGCCTTCCGTTTTGGCCATCACTGAAAACGGGGACCGGCTGGTCGGGCAGACAGCCAAAAGACAGGCGATAACCAATCCCGAAAACACGGTATTCGGCGTCAAAAGACTGATCGGAAGGAAGTTTGAGTCCCCCGAGATCCAGAAAGATCTCAAAATACTGCCCTACAAAATAGAAAAAGCGTCCAACGGCGACACCCGGATTAATCTGCGAGGGAAACAGTACAGTCCGGCTGAAATTTCCTCGTTTATTCTGGCAAATATCAAAAAAACCGCGGAAGAGTATCTCGGCGAAGAAGTAAAAGAGGCCGTCATCACCGTGCCTGCCTACTTTAACGACAGCCAGCGGCAGGCGACAAAGGATGCGGGACGAATTGCGGGTCTCGATGTAAAACGAATCATCAACGAGCCCACGGCCGCCTCTCTGGCTTACGGACTGGACAAGAAAGGGGACGAAAAAATTGCCGTGTTCGACCTCGGCGGCGGTACGTTTGATGTCTCCATACTGGAAATCGGTGACGGGGTTTTCGAAGTAAAATCAACCGACGGCGATACCCATCTGGGCGGCGAAGATTTTGATTTACGCCTGATCGATTATATCGCGGAAGAGTTCAAAAAGGACCAGGGTATTGATGTCCGGAATGACAAAATGGCCCTCCAGCGGCTGAAAGAAGCGGCTGAAAAGGCGAAGATGGAACTCTCCAGCGCCCTTGAAACCAATGTGAATCTGCCGTTCATCACAGCGGATTCCGCCGGCCCCAAACACCTCGATGTCAAGGTCACCCGGGCAAAACTGGAATCCCTCGTTGATGACCTGCTTCAGAACCTCGAAGGGCCCTGCAGGACCGCGTTGAAGGATGCCGGTCTGGATAAGGGCAATATCGACGAGGTCGTCCTGGTCGGCGGTATGACCCGCATGCCTGCTGTGCAGGATAGGGTTGAAAAAATTTTCGGCAAGAAACCCCACAAAGGGGTCAACCCGGACGAAGTCGTGGCCATGGGTGCCGCTATACAGGCAGGCGTACTCCAGGGGGATGTCAACGATGTGCTCCTGCTTGACGTCACGCCCCTGTCCCTCGGTATCGAAACACTGGGCGGTGTCATGACGAAGCTCATTGAAAAGAACACCACCATTCCCACAAAGAAGAGCCAGGTCTTTTCAACGGCTGCCGACAATCAGCCGGCCGTGTCCATCCATGTGCTCCAGGGTGAAAGAGAAATGGCCAAGGACAACAAAACCCTGGGACAGTTCGAACTGACGGATATACCGCCCGCACCGAGAGGCGTTCCCCAGATCGAGGTAACGTTTGACATCGATGCAAACGGTATTGTTAACGTCTCTGCAAAAGACAAGGCCACCGGCAAAGAGCAGTCCATCCGCATCACCGCGGCCAGCGGCCTCTCCGAAGAGGAGATCCAGAAAATGGTGAAAGATGCCGAAATGCACGCCGAAGAGGATAAAAAGCATAGAGAACTCATCGATGCCAGAAATACCGCTGAATCCATGATCGACCAGACCGAAAAGACCATGAAGGAGCACGGCGAAAAGATCGATGCGGAAACCAAATCCAAGATCGAACAGGCCGTGGAAGCCCTGAAAAAGGCCAAAGACACCGACGATCAAGCGGATATAAAGCAGAAAACAGAAGAACTTGCCCAGGCATCCCACAAACTGGCCGAAGTTATGTATCAGCAGGCCTCCCAGGAAGGGGCCCAGCAGGAAGGCGATGCAGCAGGTGCCCAGGAGGAAGGCCAGACCGGATCAGCCAGTCAGGATGAGGATGTTGTGGACGCTGATTTTGAAGAGGTGGATAAGAACAAATAATTCTGCCACGGTAAATTTATTGGTTGTTTCAAAACCGGGGGGCACTTCTCCTGACAAAATCCGATGGTATGTATTGAAAAAAATCCTGCTGTGCTCTATAGTGGCGCAGTGGGATTTTTTTAAAGTCCTTATTTTTGCGGGATTTAACATCATGAACCGCAGACTGAAACCTTTGAAAGATACTTTTGAATGACACCAGGGTACTATTCAAACGGTTCAGGTTGCGCCGCAAGGATAAGGGCGTTTATATATCAGGATTTCTCAGATGGTTATTACAGAAATACTGGCGCGTAACAGCCGGCTTTACGGCGATGAAACCGCGCTTATCGAACGGGTGCCTGCCCAAAAATCAAGACGGGCCGTTACATGGCTGGAATTTTACGGATTCGCCAACCGATTTGCCCACAGTCTGGAACAATCCGGTATCAAAAAAGGCGGCAAGGTCGTTCAGCTCATGATGAATTCCCTCGAGTGGCTGCCGGTCTATTTCGGCATTTTAAGCAGCGGCGCCTGGGCGGTGCCTTTGAACTTCAGGTTTGAACCGGAAAAAATCCTTCTCTGTACCCGGGTGGCCGAGGCCAAAGCGTTCATTTTCGGTGAGGAGTTTATCGACAAGATCGAATCGATCAAAGCGGATCTTGACCGGTATGTGGAGACCTGGATATTTGTGGGGGATGTTGAACAATGCCCCGTCTGGTCCACTTTTTATGAAGATTTCATGGCGGGGTCGCCGGGCGAGGCCCCGCCGGATGTCCCCATTGCCATAGAGGATGAAGCGGCCCTTTACTTCACCTCCGGCACCACCGGCACACCGAAAGCCGTGCTGCTGACCCACCGGAACCTTGAACACGCCTGCTATGTGGAAAACAGCCACCACGGCCAGACCCATGAAGACATCTTCCTGCTGATACCCCCGCTTTACCATACAGGGGCCAAGATGCACTGGTTCGGCAGTTTCATCGTGGGCGGAAAATGTGTCCTTCTCAAGGGGGTCAAACCGGAATGGATCCTGGAGGCGGTTTCAGAAGAAGCGGCCACAATTGTCTGGCTGCTGGTACCCTGGGCCCACGACCTTCTTATCGCCGTGGAAAACGAGGATGTCTTTCTTTCCCACTATCATCTCGACCAGTGGCGGCTCATGCATATCGGCGCCCAGCCGGTACCCCCCTCCCTGATAAAAAAATGGAAGGCCATTTTCCCCCATCACGATTATGATACCAACTACGGCCTAACCGAATCCACGGGACCGGGATGTATCCACCTGGGGATTGAGAATTCCGACAACGTGGGGCCAATCGGTGTCCCCGGATTTGACTGGGAATACCGGATCGTTGACAAACGGGGCAACCCCCTGCCGAAAGGCGAGACCGGGGAGCTGGTGGTCAACGGTCCCGGCGTCATGAAAGCCTACTACAAAAATCCGGAAGCGACCGCAAAAAGCCTGAAGAACGGCTGGCTTCACACCGGTGATATGGCAAGGCTGGACCGTCTCGGATTTATATGGCTCGTGGACCGGAAAAAGGATGTGATCATTTACGGGGGGGAAAACATTTTTCCCAACGAAATAGAAAACTTCTTTCTCCAGCACGAAAAAATTAAGGACATTGCCGTTATCGGCCTTCCGCATTTGCGCACCGGCGAGATCCCGGCCGGTATCATCGAACTGAAGGCGGGCTGTGAAATGACGGAGGCGGAAGCCCTCGAATTCGGCAGGCAGCTCCCCAAATACAAGCAGCTCAGAAAAATCATTTTTGACAAGGTGCCGCGAAATCCCACCGGCAAAATCGAAAAGCCCAAGCTGCGGAGACTTTATGCAAAAGATGAACGGAAAAATGTTAAAAAATTGCTTACATAAAGCCCTATGGGCGGTCCTTTTTCTCATTGCCCTTACCGCGCCGGCAGTATGGGGAGAGGAAGACGGCCCGGCACTCGAGGAACTGCTTGATAAAATTGAAGCCGCCTATGCGCAAAAATCGTTTACCGCCGATTTCGAACAGACCTCCACCCTCAAAGCCCTCGATGTGAAAGAAAAAGCCTCAGGGAATGCCTGCTTCAGCCATCCCGGCAAAATGAGGTGGCAATACACCGGCCCCAGACCTCACCAGATCATCACCAACGGCAAGGTTCTCTGGATATATCAACCGGCTGACAACCAGGTGGTGAAAGGCAGCGCGGATAATTTTTTCAAAACAGGGGCCGGCGGGGCATTCCTGTCGGATATCGCCGCTGTCCGGGAAAACTACCGGATACATATCATCGGCCGGGACAGGAAAACCATCCGGCTCAAGCTCGATCCCAGACAAAAAACCCCTCACGTTTCGGCCATCACCATTTTTGTTTCGAAAGAGCCCTCAAGGATCAAAAAGGTGGTGACCGAAAACATTTACGAGGATACCACCACGATCGCCTTCAGTAATATCACGTTTCAAAAGATCGATGACGCGGTTTTTGAATTTGAAATACCGGAAAAATGTGATGTGATTTACATGAACAAATAACATCCGGAACAGGGGAGGCCATATGTTTACACCCCATTTGAGCTGCCCGGGAAACATGCCCCGGCTGAACCGGACCAGGGGCAGGCGCCCCCCTGAATCGGAAGAGAGAGGATTTGAATATGGACGAGGAGATCAGAACACTCAAAAGCGAAAAAAACGCCGTCATACTGGCCCATAACTACCAGCCGGCTGAAATCCAGGATATCGCGGACCTGTGCGGCGACTCCCTCGAACTCAGCATAAAGGCCGCCCGGACGGATGCGGATATTATCGTTTTCTGCGGTGTGCACTTCATGGCGGAAACCGCCTCGATCCTGTCGCCTGACAAAAAAGTGCTTCTGCCGGTTCCGGATGCCGGCTGCCCCATGGCCGACATGGCCGATGCCGACAAGGTGAGACAAAGGCAGAAGCACCTGGGCAGTCCCCCCACCGTCACCTACGTGAACTCGACAGCAGAGGTTAAAGCGATTTCCGATATCTGCTGCACATCCGCCAATGCGGTCGATGTGGTCAACAGCCTGGATGCAGTCGATATCCTCATGGTGCCGGACAGGAACCTGGGACAGTATACCAGCCGCCACACCGGGAAGAACATCCATCTGTGGCCGGGCTTTTGCCCCTACCACGACACGTTAACCGTTGAAGACGTGTCAAATGCCAGGGCCGCCCATCCAGGGGCCCTCTTTCTGGCCCACCCGGAATGCCGGCCGGAAATTCTCGATATGGCGGACTCGGTGGAAAGCACTTCCGGGATGATCCGGTTCGCAGGGGAAACCGATCATGATACGTTTATTATCGGGACGGAAACGGGTCTGCTGTATCCCCTCTCCAGGGCCTGCCCGGAAAAGAAATTCTACGCCGCCTCCGACCGGATGTACTGTACGGACATGAAAAAAATCACACTGAATGATATCAAAAAGAGTCTTGAAACCCTTTCAGGCGAAGTGAAAGTGCCTGAAGAGATAAGAAAAGACGCCTTTAAAGCCGTCAGGCGGATGATTGATCTGAAGCGGTCCTGACATTTCTTCGGCTGACCGGGGTGACGCTGCTCAAAAGGAATTCAGGACTTCATCCGGGATATCGGCATTGGAGTAAAACTTCTGAACGTCTTCACAATCGTCCAGCGCTTCCATGAACCGGCACATCTGTTCCGCCTCTTTGCCCGCCAATTCTTTCTGGTCCTGGGAGAGCATGGTGATCTCGGCGTACTCGTAGGTGATGGCTGCGTCCTCCAGCGCCTGCCGGACAGACTCGAAATCTTCCGGCGCCGTTACGATGTCAAGGGTGTCGCTCTCTTCGTCCTTTATATCTTCAGCCCCGGCGTCAAGTACGGTCTCCATCAGGGTATCCTCATCCGCTTCCGACTTGTTCACCGTAATGAGGCCCTTTTTGTCAAACATCCATGAGACACAGCCGTCCGTTCCCACGTTCCCGCCGGCCTTGCTGAAAATATACCGGATGTCCGCAATCGCCCGGTTCCTGTTATCCGTCAGGCATTCCACCATCACCGCGACGCCGCCGGGGCCGTATCCCTCGGCGTGAGAAGCCTTCTCCAATGGGACGAAGCGG
>CAYZHB010000095.1:0-8727 GCA_964478245.1 uncultured Desulfobacterales bacterium
ATGGAGGATTTTATGATGTCGGTCACCTCGGAGCAGCCCGGGATGGGCTGCGAGAATGAGGCAGAGGAAGTTCCCCGCCACCTGCCCATGGCATAGAACTAATTAGCCGTGGTCAGGCCTGTGTTACCCGTTGAAAAATCCCGGATTGTATGCTAAAGGGTAAATTTTATCTCTAACAATAAACAGAATGGTGGACAGACACATGGGAGAAGAGTCTATTATACGATTTTCAAACCGGATGAACCAGCTTCCGCCCTACCTTTTCGGCATGATCAACAACATGAAAATGGAAAAACGGCGGAAAGGATACGATGTAATTGATCTGGGCATGGGAAACCCCATGGATCCGGCCCCTGACGCAGTGATCGACAAGCTTATCGAGGTGGCGAAAGATCCCAAAACCCACAGGTACCCCGAATCGTCCGGCATGAAAAACCTGAAGCTTGAAATTTCAAAATATTACAGGCGGCACTACGATATCGATATCGACGCTGACAAGGAAACGTACTTTACCATCGGTTCAAAAGAGGGCATTTCCCATTTGTGCCTGGCCATCATGGGACCGGGGGACTCCGTTCTGGTGCCGGCGCCGGCATTTCCGATTCATATTTATGCGGCCGTCATAGCCGGTGCGAATGTGATGAAACTCCCCATAAGCCCGGAGGAAACCTTTCTCAAAAGGATCGTTGATATCTGTGAATCCGTTTTTCCCAAACCCAAGGTGCTGATGATCAACTATCCCCACAATCCGACGGGCACGGTTGCCGACAGGGATCTTTTCAGGGAGATCGTAAGGCTTGCCAAACGGTTTAAATTCATGGTGGTGAATGATTTTGCCTATTCAAAAATAACCTTTGACGGATACGAGGCCCCCAGTTTCCTTGAAATCCCCGGTGCAAAAGAGGTCGGCGTGGAGTTCGGTTCCTTTTCAAAATCGTACAACATGGCCGGGTGGCGTATCGGATACTGCGTGGGCAACAGTGAAATCATCGGCGCGCTGGGCAAAATAAAGGGGTATTTCGACTACGGCATATTCTCGGCTATTCAGGTGGCGGGGATCATTGCGCTGCGGGACTGTGACGAAACCATCCCCAGCCAGGCCGGCCT
Source organism: uncultured Desulfobacterales bacterium (assembly GCA_964478245.1). Taxonomy (GTDB): domain Bacteria; phylum Desulfobacterota; class Desulfobacteria; order Desulfobacterales; family Desulfobacteraceae; genus CAYZHB01. Next base: position 1,108 of record CAYZHB010000095.1, read on the forward strand.
CTATCAGGCCCGGAGAGACACCCTTTGCAGCGGGCTCGAACGTATCGGCTGGGATATGGAAAGGCCGAAGGCGGGCATGTTTGTATGGGCGAAAATACCCGAACCCTACAGCGAGATGGGGGCGATGAATTTTGCCATCGAGATGATGAACCGGGCGAACGTGGCTGTGGCACCGGGTACGGGGTTCAGTGAAGAAGGGGAAGGATACCTGCGGCTCGCCCTGGTCGAAAATGAAGAGCGGCTGCGCCAGGCGGTGCGCCAGATTAAAAAAGCGCTGAATGAAATCGACAACGGGGAGTCAACGACCACCCGCGAAGCGGGTGGCTTGGCGTGTATGCATTCGTATCTCTATCGAGCCCGGCCATCGGCCGGAAAAAAAACACGTAAGTGTTTCAATCGTTGCCGGTTGTACCCGGGGGGCATAGCCCCCGGTTTGAAAACAACCAATAAAGGTATTATCAGTAAGAGAGAGAAGAGACTTCCAGCGCGTGCTTCTGGATAAAATTGCGCCGCGGCTCCACATCCTCGCCCATCAGCAGGGTAAAAATTTCATCCGCTTTTTCAGCGTCTTCTATCCTGACCTGCAGCAGTTTCCGTTTGTCCGGATTCATTGTGGTCTCCCAGAGCTGATCCGCATTCATCTCGCCGAGACCTTTGTACCGCTGAATGGTAATGCCCTTTTTGGCCTCTTCCATCATATAGGTATAAAAATTGTGTTTATCTGATAATGAAAGGGTATCCGCTTTTTTACCGTCCCGGGTACCGACCACGAACGGGGAATTATCAAACGACTCTATTTTTCCGTAGCTTTTCAGCATGAGCTTATAGTCGTTTGTCGATAAAACATTCCGCCCGATCCGTAAAAGCGGCTCCGTTCCGCCTTCCTTAAAAATCTCCATCTCGTATATTTCCCGCTCTTGGTCATATTCGAGCGGGCTTGTTTCATAACCGTTTTCTTTCAGTGTTTCCGACAGGGCGGCCATGTTCTCCCTGTTTTCGAGAAACTGTTTGTCCTTGACCCCCTCTTTGACGAGCAGCATCAGGAGGTCAATGTCAAATTCCCGCATCCGGAGCCGCTTGACAGACTCTGTATAGTCTATGAGATTTTCCAGAAAGAAATAGAGATCTTCATGGGCGTATGTATCACTGCTGTCACCGATGTAGAGCGTTTTCTGTTCGCAGACCCGTTTTAAAAGATAGTCACTGTAATCTGCTTCATTTTTGAAATATATGCCGCTTTTCCCTTTCCCGACTTTAAACAGCGGGGGCTGGGCGATATAGAGGTAGCCCCGGCTGATAAGATCCGGCATCTGCCTGTAGAAAAAGGTGAGCAGAAGGGTGATAATGTGCAGCCCGTCCACATCGGCATCGGTCATGATCACCACCTTGTGATACCGGATTTTTTCAATGTCGTACTCTTCCTTGCCGGCACCGGTGCCGAGCGCCGTTATCAGGTTCTTGATTTCATCGCTCCTGAGAATCTTGTCAAACCGCGCCTTCTCCACGTTGAGAATTTTGCCCTTCAGCGGCAGAACGGCCTGGAACCGCCTGTCTCTACCCTGTTTTGCACTTCCGCCGGCCGAATCGCCCTCGACAATAAAAATTTCCCTCTCTTTTGGGTCGGCGTACTGGCACTCCGCCAGTTTTCCCGGCAGCGACAGATCAATAAGAGTTCCCTTTTTCCGGGCCAGCTCCCGGGCGCGCTTTGCCGCGTCACGTGCTCTTGCGGCATCGACCGCCTTGTTGAGGATACTCTTTGAAAACTTGGGATTCTCCTCGAAAAACCGGGACAGTTTTTCATTGACCAGGGATTCCACAATGCCCTTTACTTCGTTATTGCCGAGCTTCGTCTTTGTCTGGCCCTCAAACTGGGGCTCCATCACCTTGACGGATATCACGGCGGTGAGGCCCTCTCTCATGTCATCACCGCTTATTTTGATATTCTGCTTGTTCTTGGCGACGTTTGCCTGGGCATACGCGTTAATGGTACGGGTCAGGGCGCTTTTAAATCCGGACACGTGGAACCCGCCCTCGATGGTACCGATATTGTTGGCATAGGAGTACAGCTTCTCTTTGAATGTATCATTGTACTGGATGGCAAGATCGACCTTGACATCCTTTCTTTCCCCTTCGATACTCACGACATCGTGGAGGGGGGTACAGGACCGGTTCAGATATTCGACAAAGGACACCAGCCCCCCTTCGTACATAAAATTGCTCTTCTCCAGGGTCCGCTCATCTTCGATAACTATTTTCACGCCCTTGTTGAGAAATGCAAGCTCCCGCATTCTTCTGGCAAGCCGTTCATAATCGAACTCGTTTTCATTCAGGATTTCAAAGTCGGGCCGGAAGGTAATTTTTGTTCCCCGCTTATCGGTTGTGCCCTTCTCGACAAGTTCCGTCTGTTTGCCCCCCCGGGCGTATTCCTGGTGGTAGACAATGCCGTTTTTGTACACTTCCATGACAAGCTTTTCCGAAAGCGCGTTTACAACCGAAATGCCGACACCGTGCAGTCCGCCGGAAACTTTATAGGAGTCTTTGTCAAACTTTCCGCCGGCATGCAGTTTGGTCATGACCACTTCAGCCGCCGGCATATTCTCGTGTTCATGTTTTTCAACCGGAATTCCCCGGCCGTTGTCTTCGACACTGATCAGCGAATCCGCATGGATGGTGACCTTTATGGTATCGCAGTATCCGGCCATTGCCTCATCGATGCTGTTGTCCACCACTTCGTAAACCAGATGATGAAGGCCTTCCAGGTCCACGTTGCCGATATACATGGACGGTCTTTTCCGGACGGCTTCAAGGCCCTCGAGTATTTTTATGTTGTTGGCACTGTAGTCGTAGTCATTGGTCATATTCATTTTGTTCTTGTTCATGATATGTGCATCGCCATTATTATGCAAACCAGTTTGTCGTCGTCGATCCCTTTGATTAAACAGGGACTGTCACCGTCTTTCAGGTAGAGTGATACCGTATCACTCTCTATAATTTTTAACGCCTCAATAAAATATCTCGGATTGAAGGCCCCTTCTATTTCACCGTCTGTATAACTTATTTCCAGTTGATCCCTCGATTCCCCTATATCCGGATTGGTGACGGTGGTAACAAGTTCATTGTCCCCGAACTTCAGGATAATACTTTTGTACTCTTCCGACGTGAGAATGGACATTCGTCTCATCATGGTCAACAGCATGACCCGGTCAATATCCACCCGTATCAGTGTTTCCGTATCCATAAGTCCCCTGTAGTCCGGATATTCACCGTGAATAAGCTTTATCATCAACGTTTCATTCTCTTTTACGGCAATCAGATGGTTGTCTTTAACCCCGATTTTTATATTGCCCTCCTTGTTTTCCACAAATTTTCCGATTTGGGAAAACCCTTTTTTGGGAATAAGGATACTGCCTCCCGGGAGTGTCAGATAACCGGTGTATGCAGATTCGTAACAGTGAAGCCGCTTTGAGTCGGTGGAGACGATTCTGAGGGTGTTGTCTTCTGTGTTCTCCACTTTTTCCAGAAGCACGCCGAGCACATAGGGCCGTTTTTCATCAGGCCCGTATGTGATGCAGGAGGTGGCGTCGACCATCTTTTTGAGGTCCCAGGCGTCCGCCTCGATAAAATCGATGCTTTCTATGACCGGGGTTTCCGGAAAATTTTTCCAGTCAGAGGCGACAATATTGTATTTGACATGCCCTTTTCCGATTTCCACCCATCGGTTTTTTGGCTCTTTCAAAGGGATCTCGTTATCGGGATACTCTCTTATTATCTCATAAAATTTGCCGGCATTGATCGATATAATACCTTCCAATTCCACAACGGCGTCATAATTTCCCTGAAAAACCGTCTCCAGATTGTTCGCCGTAATCGTAATATCTTTATCAGAGGCATTGATCAATACATCCGAAGTAATCTTGAGATTCGTCTTTCTGCCGCAGATCCCCTGAATGTTTGCCAGAATATCTTTTATATTGTTTTTGCTGATGGTTACATTCATGATGGTTACACCTGATTAAGATTATAAGATCAGATAAGTTATATCATTAATTATTAATTAATTAAATAGATAAATATAACAATAAGTATAAGGGGTGTTGATATGTTGAAAATGTCGCAATTGATTGTGTTTATTAAATATTTGGTAAACAAACCGTGTTAACAAATTTTGATTTTACGGTTTAAAAACCGGTGGTTTTCAACCGGATCGGGAAGGTGTCTAAAAATCGCCTTTTTTAAACTTTTTTTCAACATGGCGGTGTCAGGATCTTATCCACTTGTCCAGCCTGACTTTATCGGTGTTTTCCCATTTTTCAGAAGATCTTAAACCGATATAGGTGTTGAAAAATGTATCGATAAAAGCGAACAGCTTTTCAAATAGAAATGCCTTATCCAGAACACTGGCCTCGATGTCATCGGTTTTTCCCGATTTAAAGGATGCGGTTTTCAGCGAGGTGATGTTGATACTTTCGCCCTTGACAGTGAAAGAGAATTCATGGTCGTCTATTTTCAAAAGAAGATTGATATCGGTAACGAAGGCCCCTTTTCTGAGGGCGGTTTTCCCCTCTTCAAGCCCTATCTCGTCCCCTTTGATGGTAATTTTTTCCCGTATCCGGTTTTGGATATTCTCGAGAACAATCCCGTTTCCGATATAAAGGGTGAGCGATGTGCAGTCAAAACCGGTGAGATCCTTGATGTCGATGCTGTTTTCTACTGCATACCAGATCCATGTGAGAAAGTCGTTTCCAAGAAATTTATATTTGTTGTAGGCTGTGGCAATATCGTACATATGAACCTCGGACAAGTTAAATGGGTTGATTGAGAATAATATCCTTCTGCGTGTCTGACAGGGTGCACCGTTTTTCCACCATGGTGTAGGGAAAGAGCCGGACAATTTTCAGATCAAATGTTTTTAAAAACAGGGTTTCAAACAGTTCATTGGCCGCTTTCTGGGTGGAAAAGAAAAGAAGCGTGGCTGTCTCGTAATGCCACAGGACGTTATAGATATTCGGGATAGACGGCATTTTTCTGGTAAGCTGTTCAATAACCGCCTCCTTGAGCTGTGCCTTTTCATTTTTGGATAAAAAAGAGCGCCCGCTTTTTTCGATTCGTTTTGCCGTTTCAATGGCGACATGTTTCTGGACAAGTTTCGACGGGATGTTTTTTTTATCGACTCTCAAACTGAACAGAAAATAGGGACCGAAAGTAAACCCGTACTGACTGAAATCGGGTATATACGGATTTTCAAACGGCACCCACCCTATAGAGATGTCACTTACATTCTCTTCGGTATCCGGTATGGCGTACCGGCTGAGTCCATTCTCCACATGCGCCGTAATCGCGTCGTCAAATTTTCCCTCTATATAATAGCGGGATACCGACGAAGTTGATGACAAAAATCCCATAACAGCTCCTTAAAGAACAAATGAATATTTGAATTTTAGGTCCGATATTTTATACTGTAAAAGAGCGTTCAGGTGTATCACAAAAACGGTCAGATAGAAAGGGTTTTAATTTGAGAGGGAAATTCCATGTCTCTCCGGTTTGACAGAAGAAAGGTAAAGGCGTGTTTGCGGGATGCGGACGGTAACGAGATCACACGGGATATAGAAATAAGGACTGATCCGGTCACGTTGAGATCGAGCCGGATAACCTATTCCCGGGCCCGGGAAAAAGACAGGGGGCAGGACAGCACAGCGCCCCTGGAAAACGGCGACCTCGATACGACCCACTGTCCTTTCTGTCCGGAAAACGTGACCCGGATGACCCCTATGCTCTCTCAAAACCTGGGTCTCGGAAAGCGGCTCATAACCAACGAATCGATTCTTTTTCCCAACCTGTTTCCCTATACGAAATGGTCGGCCGTGGCCTTGTTTGACCGGCAACATTATGTAGAAATCGGCCGGGCGTCGGTGGCATCCTACCGGGACTGTCTTGTGAACGTCTCCCGTTATCTTTTTCACGTGCTCAAAACCGATAATGCGGTGGTATTTACATCCATTACCCAGAATTTTCTGCCGGCGGCCGGCGGGTCCCTTGTTCATCCCCACCTGCAGGTCCACGCGGAGCAATATCTGCCGTATTTTCATATGCAGCTGAAAAACAGGGCGGATGCCTACCGGGAACGGTACGGCTCGTCTATTTATTCAGACTGGATCGAAAAAGAGAAGGCACGAAAGGAACGGTATATCGGCAGCACAGGCAAATGGGAATGGGCGGCGGCGTTTGCCCCGGAAGGCTTTTATGAAATATGGGGCGTTTGTCCGGGGGTATATTCTATGGCCGAATTTGAAAACGAAAAAATGTGGACGGATCTGGCAAACGGTATTTTAAATACGCAGAAGTTCTACAGAAGCATGGGAAGAAACAGCTATAACCTCGGAATGACAGCGCTGGTAACCGCAGACAGCCGCCTTGAGCTGAAGGTTTCCCTTGCAGCGCGTTCAAATTACGCACCGTGGACAAGAAGCGATATCACCGGTTTCGAGTTTACCCACAGGGAGATGGCCACCTTTACCTCCCCGGAATCCACAGCAGAAAACGCCGGAAAATACTGGTATTCTCCGCAGAAAAACGGTAAATTTGTTTAATATTTACAATTACGGGTAACTGGTGTATTGATATATTATCATTTTTAAAAAACAAGGCATCCATGGTACAGCATGGTTTTCTAAATTGTTTTTAGAAAAGTTCTATTCAGGACGAAAAGGGGGACATATATGAGTAGGAAAATGCAGACAGTCGACGGAAACACAGCTGCAACGCATGTTGCATACGCCATGAGCGATATTGCGGCCATATATCCGATCACACCGTCAAGTCCGCTTGGAGAAGTGGCAGACGCATGGGCGTCAGAAGGGCGGAAGAATATTTTCGGCAACATACTCCAGGTAAAGCAGATGCAGTCAGAGGCGGGGGCCGCGGGCGCCGTACACGGTTCTCTTGCCGCGGGTGCGCTGACCACCACATTTACCGCCTCCCAGGGGCTTCTTTTGAAAATTCCCAATATGTACAAAATTTCGGGAGAACTGCTGCCGTCCGTGTTTCATATAACGGCCCGATCGATTTCCGCCCACGCCCTCTCCATATTCGGGGATCATTCAGATGTCATGTCGGCCCGGCAGACCGGCTTTGCCATGATCGCCTCGTGTTCGGTTCAGGAGGCCATGGACCTTGCCCTGGTATCCCATCTTTCCACGGTGGAGGCAAGCATCCCGTTTATGCACTTTTACGACGGATTCAGAACCTCTCATGAAATCCAGAAAATTGAAATGATCGGTTATGACGACATGGCCGGGCTTTTGAACTGGGACGCGTTAAAAGTGTTCAAAGAGCGGGCCATGAATCCGGAATCCCCTGATACAAGGGGCACGGCCCAGAATCCCGACATCTTTTTCCAGGGAAGAGAGGCGGCAAACCCCTACTATATCCGGGTGCCCGCAATTGTCCAGAAGTACATGAGAAAGGTAAAAGATCTGACGTCACGGGAGTACAACCTGTTTGATTATGTGGGAGACCCGGACGCCACCCGCGTTATTGTCGCCATGGGCTCCGGGTGCGAGGCGATAGACGAGTCGGTCGAGGAACTCAATAAGAAGTGGGGGTTGATCTTCTGGTCGCAGG
>CAYZHB010000095.1:8737-11541 GCA_964478245.1 uncultured Desulfobacterales bacterium
TCGAGGAACTCAACAGGCAGGGAGAAAACGTCGGGCTCGTAAAGGTGCGCCTTTACAGACCCTTTGATACCGAAGCTTTTATGCGGGCACTGCCCGCCACAGTGGAAACCGTGACCGTCCTGGACAGAACCAAGGAACCGGGAAGCCTTGGTGATCCGCTCTACACGGACGTCTGCACGGCGTTCATGGAAAAAGGCGAGGCCCCTGAAATTGTCGGCGGCCGGTACGGCCTGAGTTCCAAAGAGTTCAACCCGCCCATGATAAAAGCGGTATTTGACAACATGAAGAGTATCGGTCCCAAAAACCATTTTACCGTCGGGATAACCGATGATGTCACCCACACCTCACTCGAGGTCACCGAGGATTTTGATCCGGCCCACGAAGGAACGGTAAGTGCCAAATTCTGGGGGCTCGGGTCCGATGGGACGGTGGGAGCAAACCAGAGCGCCATCGCCATCATCGGGGACAATACCGATAAGTATGCCCAGGGGTATTTTGCATATGATTCAAAGAAATCCGGGGGACTCACGGTGTCTCATCTCCGGTTCGGTGATGCGCCCATTAGATCCACCTACATGATCAACCGGCCGGATTTCGTTGCCTGTCACAAGGACAACTACATGTGGATATACGATGTGCTGGAGGGGATAAAACCCGGGGGCACGTTCTTGCTCAATTCAAAATGGTCTGTGGCGGATATGGAAGAGAAAATCCCGGGGGTTGTCAGAAGAGAGATATACGAAAAGGGTCTCAAAGTCTACAATATCGATGCGGTCAGGATCGCCGGGGAAGCGGGCCTGGGCGGCCGGATCAACATGATCATGCAGACCTGTTTTTTCAAGCTGGCCAATGTCCTGCCCATTGAACAGGCGATCGATCTTTTGAAGAGCGATATTAAGAAAAAGTTCGGCAAAAAGGGCGATAAAGTGGTGCAGATGAACATCGACGCCGTGGACAAAACCCTTGAAAATCTTTTGGAAGTCGAGGTGCCCGACTCCTGGAAGGATACCACAGGGGGGTTTCCGGGAGGCATCGAGGGAACCGAATTTGTCAACAGGGTGATGAAACCGATCAACCATCAGCAGGGAGACAAGCTGCCGGTCAGCGTGTTTGAACCGGACGGGGTGTTTCCGAACGGCACCAGCCAGTATGAGAAACGGGGGGTTGCCATCGCGGTGCCCGAGTGGATAAGCGAAAACTGCATCCAGTGCAACCAGTGTTCGTTTGTCTGTCCCCATGCCGCCATAATCCCCATCGTGGCCACCGACGAGGAGCTGAAAGACGCCCCTTCCACGTTTGAAACAGTCGAAGGAAAAGGCAAGGATTTTAAAGGCTACCGGTTCAGAATACAGGTAAATCCCCTTGACTGCCAGGGATGCGGCAACTGCGCCGATATCTGCCCGGCTAAAACCAAGGCCCTTGAAATGAAACCCATTGAAACCCAGCTTGACCCGCAGATTGACAACCACGATTTTTCAACGACAATCGATTTCAAAACCGATCTCGGAAAGCGGGAGAGTGTCAAGGGAAGCCAGCTTTACAAACCCCTGCTCGAGTTCTCCGGCGCCTGTGCCGGCTGCGGGGAAACCCCTTATGCAAAAGTGCTGACCCAGCTTTTCGGCGAACGCATGACCATTGCCAATGCAACGGGCTGCAGCTCCATCTGGGGCGCTTCCGCACCGGCGACGCCGTACTGCATGAACAGGGACGGACACGGCCCGGTATGGGCAAGCTCCCTTTTCGAGGATGCGGCCGAGTACGGTTACGGCATGATGCTCGCGTTTAACCAGCGAAGGCAGGCCCTTGCAAAAATTGTCAGGGAGGCGCTTGAAGGCGATATCACGAAGGAAGTGAAATCCGCGCTGGAGGGCTGGCTTGACGGCATGAGCGAGGCCGAAGGTTCGAAAAAGTACGGCGAAAAGCTCACGGACCTGTTAAAAGACGAAAAGACCGGGATATTTCAGCGTATTTACGAAAACCGGGATCTTCTCGTGAAGAAATCTCACTGGGTTTTCGGCGGTGACGGATGGGCCTACGATATCGGATACGGGGGGCTCGACCATGTTATCGCATCCGGCGATGATATCAATATACTGGTGATGGATACGGAAGTGTATTCCAACACGGGGGGGCAGTCCTCCAAGGCCACGCCGACCGGGGCGATCGCCAAGTATGCCGCGTCCGGCAAGAAAATCGGCAAAAAGGATCTCGGCCGGATGGCCATGACCTACGGTCACGTGTATGTGGCGTCCATTGCCATGGGGGCCAACAAAAATCAGACAGTCAAGGCGTTTGTGGAGGCGGAGACGTATCCCGGCCCCTCTTTGATCGTATGCTATGCCCCCTGCATCAATCAGGGCATAAAGAAAGGCATGGGAAAGAGCCAGTACGAGGAGAAGCTGGCGGTGGAATCCGGTTACTGGCCGCTCTACCGGTACAACCCCCAGCTGGTTGACCAGGGTAAAAATCCGTTCATACTGGACTCAAAGGATCCGGACGGGACGCTTCAGGAATTTTTAAGCGGCGAAAACCGGTTTGCCGCCCTTGAAAAGTCGTTCCCCGAAGAGTCAAAACGGCTGAGGAAAAAGATCGAAACAGAAGTGAACAACCGGTTTGAAATGCTCAAAATGATGGCGGGCAAAGAAGAAGAAGAAAAGAAAGAAGCGCAGACCCAAAAGAAGAAGCGCTGAAAAATAAGACCGGAAGACAGATAAAGGCCGGGGCGCATGACCACGTCATGCGCCCCGGCCTTTTGTTTGCCTGGCAAAGCCGGGATTCCGTCCGCTTGAAAGAGAGCGGAGATA
>CAYZHB010000096.1:0-11527 GCA_964478245.1 uncultured Desulfobacterales bacterium
GCATCGGGAAATGCGGCAGAGAACTCTGCTGTTCCTGTTTCATGGACACCTTTCATCCCGTTTCCATTAAACTGGCCAAGGAACAGGGGTTGTCGCTGAACCCCACCAAAATATCGGGAGTCTGCGGCCGGCTGATGTGCTGTCTGACCTTTGAAATCAGTGTATACAAAAACATTAAAAAGGGTCTGCCGAAAATCGGACAGAGAGTGGAAATACCGGAAGGGACGGGCAGGGTCATCCGACACAATACCCTTAAGGAGAGCGTCACCATTCGTCTGGCCGACAACACCGAAATTGTTAAAAACAAATCCGACATCAATAACACATAAAAAGAACAGAAAAAATGACAACCGTACACAGATATTTCACAACCCCCATATACTACGTGAACGCGAAACCGCATCTCGGCCACGCCTACACCTCCATCATAACGGATATCGCCGCCCGGTACAGCCGGATGTGCGGCCATGAAACCTATTTTCTCACCGGCACGGATGAACATGGCGACAAAGTAGCCAAGGCGGCCGAAAACAACGATACCACACCCAAGGCCTACGCTGACAAAATCAGCAGCCTTTTCAAGGCGCTTCTACCGGCACTCAACATATCCAACAACTATTTCATCCGGACCACCGATCCGGATCACAAGGCGGTGGTTCAGCAAATCCTCTCTGCAATCTATGAAAACGGCGACATCTACTTCAGTAGTTACGAAGGACTTTACTGTTTCGGATGTGAACGCTTTTACCAGGAAAGGGAGCTTGTGGAAGGCAGATGTCCGGACCACGGCACCGAACCTGAGAAGATAGAGGAGTCCAACTATTTTTTTGCCATGAGCCGGTATCAGGACTGGCTTATCAGCCATATCAGGGACAATCCCGATTTCATCAGGCCCGAGCGCTATAAAAACGAAATCCTCTCGTTTCTGAAAGACCCCCTGGAAGATCTCTGCATTTCAAGGCCGAAGTCACGGCTTACCTGGGGCATCACCCTTCCCTTTGACGAAAATTACGTGGCCTACGTCTGGTTCGATGCCCTCGTGAACTATATATCGGCACTGGGGTATCCGGATGGACCGCTTTTCAAAAAATTCTGGCCCGGAACCCATCATTTTGTGGCCAAGGACATTATCAAACCCCACGGCATATACTGGCCCACCATGCTGAAAGCCGCCGGGATCGATCTTTACCGCCATCTGAATGTCCACGGTTTCTGGAACGTGGCGGGTGCCAAAATGTCCAAAAGCATCGGCAATGTCACCGATCCTTTTGAGATTGCCGAAACCTACGGAGTAGACCAGTTCCGGTATTTCCTGGCAAGTGAAATGGTGTTCGGTCTCGATGCCAACTTTACCGAAGACCTGCTGATCTCGCGAATCAATTCCGACCTTGCCAATGACCTGGGAAATCTTTTTTCCCGCGTTCTGTCCATGAACAGCCGATACTTCAACGGCCTAATTCCCCCTGCAGACCCGGCCGCAGAGAAAGTGCAGGATCTCTCCCTCGAAAAAAGGGCAATGGAGACCATAGAGGCTTTCAAAGCAGCCATGGACAATGCCCTGTTCCACAAAGCCACGCATACGCTGTGGGAGTTCATCGGCACCATGAACAAATATATCGATGAAACCGCCCCCTGGGCGCTGGCAAAGGATGAAAACAAAAAAAACATTCTTGAAACCGTCATCTACAATCTGTTGGAAGGACTGCGCATCGTGGCCGCACTTGTGCATCCGGTCATGCCCGAGTCTTCTTGCAAAATGAGAACTCATCTGAAAACGGGGGAGACACCGCCTGAAATTGACGCGCTCCGCCAATGGGGTATTATGACGCCGGGAGAAACAATCGACAAGCCTTTCCAGCTCTTCCCGAGAATCGAGGTGCAAAGAGAGACCAGCCGGACTAAAGCGGTAAAGGGGGAGGCAAAAGAGAGAAGCGGTAAAGATCCGCTTGGGTTAAAGCCTGAAATTTCAATGGCGGATTTTGACAGAATGGATTTGAGAACGGGTACCGTGATTGAAGCGCACCCCATCGAAAAATCAGATAAGCTGCTTAAACTGAAAGTGGATATCGGCGGTGAAACGAAACAGATAGTGGCCGGGATAGCCGAAAGCTATAAACCGGAAACGCTTGCAGGAAAGCAGGTGCTGGTGGTGGTCAATCTCAGAAGCGCCAGAATCATGGGAGAACTTTCCCAGGGCATGGTACTTGCCGCTCACGACAAGGGCGGGATAAAACTGGCCACGTTTGACCGGCAAGCCGCTCCTGGAAATCAAGTAAAATAGCATCAGCCTGTTTGCGGATTGCGTAAATTTACGGAAAAAAACGACTGGCGCTCATTCCAGGCCCAGCTGCAGCTTAAGAAAAAGCGGAAACGCCGGATTTTAAAGCTTGCCCGATATGCAGTGCCCCTGATTGTTCTGGTGGTTCTGGTGTCGTCGGGACTGATAACCGGCAACCTGCCGCCATCCATTGATCAGCAAGACAAAGAACCGCCCGACACGTTATCTGCCCCGCCGCAGTTCACCACTTCTGAATTGAAGACCCTTCTCTCGGAACAAAAGCTTTTCACCCTTCAAAATGACCGATTCACTGTTGAAAAAGGCGGAAAACAGTATACCTTCCACACCACCCTGGATGCCGGTTTACAGAAGCTGCTCTGGGAGAAACTGGAAAACGCCAGAAAAAGAGACCGGGGAAAACCCAGGGATATCGCGATTGTGGCCATGGACCCCGTATCCGGCCACATCCTTGCCATGGCCGGGTTCCACCTGGCCGACCCGGATGCGAATCCCTGCCTGGGAAGCCGCTATCCCGCGGCCAGTGTTTTTAAAATTGTTTCCGCGGCCGCCGCTGTTGAAAACCTGGGTTATAAACCGGGAACACCCCTCTATTTCAACGGCATGAAATACACGCTGTACAAAAACCAGCTGAAAGACACCCGCAACAGGTATACGGTAAAAACCACCCTGGAAGAGGCTTTTGCGGAATCCATCAACCCGGTTTTCGGAAAAATCGGTCGAAACCGGCTTGGCGGGACTGTTCTTGAAAAATATGCCCATGCGTTCGGTTTTAACCAGAAAATCGATGCCGCGCTTGACTTTTCTCCCGGCCGGGTCCTCATTACAGAAGAACCTTACCAATGGGCGGAAGTGGCATGCGGATTCAATTTTACCACCACCATATCACCGCTTTTTGCCGCCATGATTACAAGTTCGGTGGTCAACTCAGGCCGAATGCCGTTGCCCGCGGTCATTCAAAAAGTGACGGATCAAACCGGCAAAACTGTTTACAAAGCCGCTCCCAAGTTATATAACAGGCCCATCAATCCGGAAACGGCATTGACGCTGAGCGGTCTGATGAAAAAGACAATCACGAAAGGCACCGCCAGAAAAGAGTTCAGGGACGCTGCCCGTGATCCGGTCCTTTCAAGGCTTTTCATCGGAGGGAAAACGGGGTCTCTCTACAACAGGGCGCATACCGTCAAATATGACTGGTTCACGGGTTTTGCAAAGCCCAAGGAGAGCGGGAAAAAGCTGGTTGTCTCTATTGTGGTGGGACACAGAAAATATATCGGCACAAGAGCCGCTGCATATGGGAAAATCATATTTAAAACCTATTTCGAAGAGTATTTGAGCAAGACCCCCGCCGGCACGGATGCGGCGGCCGGTTAACTCACGGAGGTTATCATGAATATCGGCAAACTGGTGACATGGTTATTTTCAGTGACCATTGAAATCGGCAAATCGGTACAGGCGGCCAGAGATAATTCACTCATACTGTTTCCCCTGACCCCGAACCGACTCAACTGCGGCATTTGCGCGCTTGTTGCGTACAAGTCCAAAGCACCTGAACCATCCGACGATCCACTTGAAAAAATGAATACGCTTGCCGCCCGTATCGGGACGGCAGCTTCCGGGGCGGAACAGCCGGATACGGCATTTGCGGAAAATTACCTGGGCGGCGACGGGCTTTTGGATCAGCTGATGCAGATTTTCCGGCAGATGAAAACGCATGAGAACTTCATAAAAATCTTTTTCGACGATGAAAAGGAAGCGGCCCTCCAGAACGCTTCAGAAAACCTTAAAGCCATTATCGGAAAAGAAAAAATCGAGAACAACCGGTCCGTCCCCGATAAGGAAAACGTGGCAACCGTATCCCGGCGGCTGGAAAAACTCGAGGATATTGCCTGGCTTCTGGACAGGGAAATACTCGACAACATAAGTAAGATCAGAAGTCTCGCAAATCCCGGACCGGAAGGGACCAATATTGAAAGCGTTAAAACCTTTAAAAATATCAATGCGGTTTTAAACAGTCTGGACAGACTGGAAGTGAGAGGCCGGGATTCTGCCGGTATCTCCATACTTTTCACCTTTACCCGGGAGGAATTTGAAAATTACCGGAAAAAACTTTTGAAAGAAGGGCTCACGGACAATCTCAAGCAGCGGACAAACCGGAAAGTTCTGACCAACAACAGTATCACGATTCACGATGCCCGCCATTCAGAACCTGCGGACATGGTCACCGTATCGTTTGTATACAAGTATGCGGCTGAAATCGGGGCGCTGGGAGTGAATGTGGCATTCATACGGAACCAGATCAAAAACGACCGGCTGCTTCAACTCATCTTCTGCTGCCGTCCGGTTTTCAATACGATTTCTTCCCATACCCGATGGGCGTCCGTCGGCGACATCACCGAAGCCAACTGTCACCCCGTAGACAATGAACCCACGGACAAACAGATCGGGAAAACCGGTATTATCCATGTAAGTCTTAACGGCGACATCGACAACTATCTTGAACTCAAGACCGAGTACGAGGCACGGTATGACCAGATCCATCCGGAGATCACGACCGACACCAAACTGATCCCGCTTCAGATCGAACACTACCTGAAAGAGGGGGCCCGTATAGAGGAAGCCTTCCGGCTGGCGGTCAATGACTTTGAAGGGTCCCACGCCATCAGCATGCATACGGATATGGCCCCGGGAAAAATCTTTCTTGCCCAGAAGGGAAGCGGACAGGCGCTTTTTGTGGGCGTCGCACCGGATCATTACATTGCCGCCTCGGAACTGTACGGTATCGTGGAAGAGACCCGGAATTTCATTCAACTGAAAGGGGAAAAGAAGGGACAGATCGTCATACTGGATCAGAACTGCCCGGGCGGAACCGCCGGCATCACGTCCTTTTACTATGACAATACCCCGCTTGATATCACCGAAGAAGACATCCGGGAAAGCCGGATTACCTCAAGGGATATCGACCGGCAGCACTATCCCCATTATTTTCTCAAAGAAATTTATGAAGCGCCCCGCTCCGTGGCCAGAACCATGGAGAACAAGTGGCGGAAAACAGAGGAAACCGGTATGTTCGAAACCCATCTTGACACCACTGTCATACCGGCCTCGCTCGAAACCGCTTTCCGGGAAAACCGAATCAAACGGATTTTTTTTATCGGCCAGGGGACTGCCGGCGTGGCGGCTCAGAGCTCTGCGGATCTGTTGAACCATTATCTCGGCGATACCGCTATCGAAATCAAGGCCCTTAAATCTTCCGAATTTTCAGGATTCAGCATCAAAGACGACGCCACAGGCAGCGAGATGAACGGCGATCTCGTCATTGCCGTGAGCCAGTCCGGCACCACGACCGATACCAACAGAGCCGTTGACATGGTCAAATCCTGCGGCGCCCACACCATCTCCGTTGTCAACAGGCGGGACTCGGACCTGTCATTTAAAACCGACGGGGTCCTGTACACAAGCAGCGGCCGGGATATTGAAATGTCCGTCGCTTCCACCAAGGCCTTCTACTCCCAGATAACGGCCGGCGCCATACTCGGCCTGCATCTTGCCGCGCTGACCCACACCCGGCCTCCCGAATTTATTACCGACGAGATCAATGAACTGCTGTCACTGCCCGAAAAGATGGAAAAAATACTCGGGATGAAGGCGGATATCCGGCAGTCGGCCGAGCGCACCGCCGTGAACAAGACCTACTGGGCAACAGTGGGAAGCGGCGCCAACAAATCATCGGCCGATGAAATCCGGATCAAGCTGAGCGAACTCTGCTACAAAACGATCTCATCCGATTACATTGAAGACAAAAAGCACATCGATCTCTCGGCCGAGCCCCTGATCATTATCTGTGCCGCCGGCACAAGAGAGAGCGTGCTGACCGATATCATAAAAGATACCGCCATATTCCATGCCCACAAAGCCGCCCCCCTGGTCATTACCACGGAAGGGGAAAACCGGTTCGATCTCTATGCAGAGGATGTGTTTAAAATACCCCGCACCAGAGAGCATCTCTCCCCTGTGCTGAATACGCTTGTGGGACATCTGTGGGGCTACTACGCCGCACTTGCCATAAACGAGAGTTCCCGGTTCATGTACGCATCCCGCGTGGAGATACAGGAAATCCTGGATGAATACCTCAGCATGGGCCACGATATGTATGAAGTGCTTCTTGAAAAAAAATTCAGGGAAAGCATTGCGGAATTCTACAACAAATTTGCCCGGAAGCGCCGGGACAAGCAGTTTCCCGATATAATGGGACTTGACACTGTTTCCAATATCACATTGCTCTCCAAATACCTTTCCGGCCGGCTGCCGGTTGCCGACTTTGAAATGGATTTCCGAATAAAGGGCACCCCGGCCAACATGATCGATGCGTTCTTTGAGAGTCTCGGGCATGCGGTGAAAATCCTGGCACGGCCCATCGATGCGATCAAGCACCAGGCCAAAACGGTCACAGTGGGGACCAGCCGGACAAAGGAAAAGTTTGAAGGGGTGGTGTTTGATGAAATTTTCGCCCACGATATCCTGATCTCCCAGATTACCAACCAGAACGTGGTGGTGCTCAAAAATATCCAGGAGATCCTCTCCGAAGTGAAAGGCAGCCTTTTGTACCGCATCTCCGGGCTGAACATCCTCGGCGAACCCACGAGCGAGACCAAAATCGAAGTGCTGCGTAAAATGGGCTCCCTGAAAAATGCCACCTCCCGGGTGGAAACCGACGCGAGACTGAAGGGAACCAAACACATCATCATCCGGGAGGGCAACGTCTATCTCGGCAAAGGCCGGAAAGACGGCAAGAGTATCCTGGTTATACCGGTGCTCTCCTCCTCCACCCTGACCCCCAACAAAATCGAGTACATTCTCTCCCTGAACGTGGCCTTTAAACCCCCGGAAGAGATTTCCCTTTTAAAGAAAATAAAGGCCCTCGGCGGCAAATATACCCGGATAAAGGACCTGATCCTGGAGACGGAAACACTGAAATGGGACAACAACCTGCTCAATACCGTCGAGGTGGCATCACTCTTTGGCGATTCGGCGGAAAAAATCGCCGAATCGATTATCAACCAGAACCTGTGACCGGACACGCTGAATTTATTGGTTGTTTAAAACCGGGAACTGTGCCCCCGGCTAGAACCGTAAACGATTGAAACACTTGCGTTTTTTGCTTTTCCGAGCTGTGGCCGAAAAAACAAACCACCCGCTTCACGAATGGTTGTTGACTCTATGCCTGACGGTATACAGCGGCCGTCAGAGGGAGTTTCAGCTCTTTTTTCTTTTGGACCCGAATTTAAGGGCCGCCTTTATAAAATCCCTGAACAGGGGATGGGCCTTCTGCGGTCTTGACTTGAATTCCGGATGGAACTGGCACCCGAGAAACCAGGGATGATCTGTCAGCTCGGTTATTTCAACGAGTTTCTCGTCGGGTGATTTTCCGCTGATTACCATCCCGGCGGATTCAAGTTTTTCAAGGTACTTGTTGTTGAATTCATATCGATGCCGGTGCCGTTCTGAAATCTGACCGGTCTTGTAGGCCTTTTTCGCAAACGTATCTTCGGAGCCGAGCACACAGGTATACGCTCCCAGTCTCATTGTACCGCCTTTTTCGGAAGTGCTGGTCCGTTTTTCTTTCTTCTGGGTCCGCTCGTCGTACCACTCTTTCATCAGATATATCACGGGGAAGGGGGTATGGGGATCGAACTCCTCGCTGTGGGCGTCTTCCATCTGTGCCACATGCCGCGCGAATTCAATAACGGCCACATGCATGCCCAGACATATACCGAAAAAAGGAACCCTGTTTTCCCTGGCATATTTCACGCCGAGAATTTTGCCCTCGATGCCCCTGGAGCCGAACCCGCCCGGTACCAGGATCCCGTCCACATCGGAAAAATTCTCCACCAGGTTGTCCTCTTTCAGGGTGGAGGAGTCCACAAACCGGAGATTCACTTCGGTCTCATTTGCGATGCCGCCGTGTTTCAAGGCCTCGTTCAGGCTTTTGTAGGATTCGGTGAGATCGACGTATTTGCCGACGATCGCAATTGTTACGGACCACCTGGGATTTTTGATCTTTTCCACCAGCTCCTGCCACTCCTGAAGCCGGGGGGCCCTCGCCCAGATATTGAGTTTCTTGAGTATCTTGTCCCCGAGCCCCTGCTGATTAAACACGAGCGGCACCTCGTAGATGCAGTCCACATCCTTGGCCGTGAATACGGCATCGGCCTCCACATTGCAGAACAGGGCGATCTTGGACTTGAGTTCTTCGGAGAGAAACTTTTCCGTACGGCAGAGCAGGATATCCGGCTGGATACCGATACTCCTGAGCTCTTTTACACTGTGCTGGGTGGGTTTTGTCTTCAGCTCGCCGGCGGATTTCATGTAAGGCACCAGTGTCAGGTGCAGGTACAGCACGTTGACGGCTCCCACATCCGCCTTGAACTGCCGTATGGCCTCGAGAAACGGCAGGGATTCAATATCCCCGATGGTGCCGCCTATCTCGACAATCACCACATCCACATCATCCGAGACCAAACTTATGCTCCGCTTGATCTCGTCTGTGATATGCGGGATCACCTGAACCGTGCCGCCCAGATAATCCCCTTTCCGCTCCTTGATGATAACGGAGTGATATATCTTGCCGGTGGTAAAATTGTTGTCCTTGCCGAGTTTCGCAGTGGTAAATCTCTCATAGTGGCCCAGGTCGAGATCGGTTTCCGCACCGTCGTCCGTCACAAACACCTCGCCGTGCTGAAACGGGTTCATGGTCCCGGGATCCACGTTGATATAAGGATCCAGCTTCTGAATTGTAACCGAAAGGCCCCTGCTCTCGAGGATGAGCCCGATTGCGGCAGACGCAAGCCCTTTACCGAGAGAGGAAAGCACACCGCCCGTGACAAATATATACTTTGTTGTCTCAGCCATTTTACCTCACATCCAGTTGATGTTCATAAAGTTGTTTGAAAATTTTTACGCCTGTGTCAGACTCCTTTCCAGGGCCTGTTCCAGTGTCTGCATTCTCTTTTCCTAAAACCGTTTCCCCCGGCTTTTCATAACGATCCAGCACGCTGTCGACATTAAAAACGGACGACTCAAAATCGGATTCCAGCTCAAACCCGTCGGCATTTACCGCCAATAAAAGCGTTTCGTCCAGAAAGACTTCGATTTTCATGGGATACCATGTCCGGCTCATCTTTCGCCAGCTGCGATACCGCGTATCAACAAGGACACCGTTCCCTGCAACAGTGTATCTCACCGGCAGCAGCGTCTCCTTGTCAACCCAGAAGCTCGACGCCGGTCTTTCCTTTCGGGGCAGTGCGCCCACGGTAAAGCAGATGCGGTCTTCATATCTCTGAAGGGAAGATTTTTCAATGTCCACGCCGGCGGCTTCAAGTGCCGCCTGGAGTCGGACCCGGTCTCTGTAAAGCAGGATGTCGAAATAGTGATCAGCAGCCGACCGCGTTCTTGCCGCAATCCGTCCGTCAATCACCTTGACAAACTTTTCTCCGGAGACCACCGTCATCATCCGGTGCCCCTGATACACCGATTTGGAGCAGAATTTTCCCGGGTACCAATACCGGAGTTTCTCCGTTATCTCGAAAGAGGCGGCGGGGTCTGCCCACACCGTATAAATCTTCGCTGTCTGGCGCAGTTCAATGCCGGCCGGTTCCACCATGCTGTCGGCGGCAAGCTTTATCACATGCGGCCCCTGGGGCACAAAGGCAGAAAGGGGGACGGGAATAAAAAACAACAGGACCGCGGCCGCCCATATGGTATAGCGTCCTAATCGATTCATGCAAAAAGATTTTCCGGAAACCACGCCCCGTCTCCGAGGTTCTCCTCAATTCTTATGAGCTGGTTGTACTTGGCCACCCTGTCACTTCTCGACAGGGAACCCGTTTTTATCTGACCGCTGTTGATGGCCACCGCCAGATCGGCGATAAATGTATCCTCGGTTTCCCCGGACCGGTGGGAAATAACCGTGGCATAACCGGCCGCCTTTGCCATCTGTATCGTGTCCAGGGTCTCGGTGACGGTGCCGATCTGGTTCAGCTTGATCAGTATGGCGTTGGCGATACCGTCCGCTATCCCTTTTTTGAAAATATCCGGATTGGTGACAAAAATATCATCGCCCACGATCTGTACCGATCCCCCGAGCCGGTCGGTCATCACCCTGAAATTTTCCCAGTCCTGCTCCGCCAGGCCGTCCTCGATGGAGTAGAGGGGATACTTTTTGATGAGGCCCTCATAATAATCGATGAGCTTTTCTGCTGAAAACTGTTTCCCTTCCGAATTCAAGACATACGCACCGTCAATGTAAAATTCATTGGCCGCGGCATCGAGCGCTATCCCGATGTCTCTGCCGGGACGGTATCCCGCCCCTTCGATGGCGGCAATGATATACTCAATCGCCTGCTCATTCGACTTCAGATCCGGCGCAAAACCGCCTTCATCCCCCACGCCGGTGCTCAATCCCTCTTTGCCCAGAATTTTTTTGAGATGGTGAAAGGTCTCCGCTCCCATCCGGACAGCCTCCACAATGGAAGAGGCCCCCACCGGAACAATCATGAACTCCTGTATATCGAGATTGTTTGCCGCATGCGCCCCCCCGTTGATGATATTCATCATGGGTACGGGCAGAAGCCTGGCGCTAATCCCGCCCAGGTGTCTGAAAAGCGGGACCTCGGCTGCATCGGCGGCCGCCCTGGCCACCGCCATTGATACCCCCAGAATACCGTTGGCCCCAAGCCGGGACTTGTTCTCAGTGCCGTCAATATCGATCATTGTCTTGTCGAGACCGGCCTGATCCATGGCGTCATAGCCGATGATCTCCGGTGCAATCACCTCGTTTACATTGGCAACGGCGTTCAGGACGCCCTTTCCGAGATACCTGCCTTCAGACTTGTCCCGCAGTTCAATCGCTTCGCGGGAACCGGTCGAGGCCCCTGAAGGGACCGCCGCACTGCCGGTTGCACCGCAGGCCAGGGCAACATCCACCTCGACAGTGGGATTGCCCCGGGAATCAAGTATCTCCCTTGCCTTGACATCAATAAGTTCTGTCATATCCCTTCCCCTTTAAATCAAATGGTTCTTCCTTTCCCCATGTCATGGGCCTGCATCTTTCCCATGAGCTTCCTATTCATATCAGCATCTGCATTATCCTTCAAGGGCCGGCCGTATAAATCCAAGGCTAATTTGTTCTATGCCATGGGCAGGTGGCGGGGAACTTCCTCTGCCTCAGTC
>CAYZHB010000097.1:0-11456 GCA_964478245.1 uncultured Desulfobacterales bacterium
CAGGACAGTGACCGGATTGCTGACCCACACACCGAGAACGGCGGCCGGTTTGCTTCCTTTCATAATGTAGGCCAGTATGACCGCAATAATGGTATGGAACGGTATGGTGGGCGTGACGGCGACAAAAACGCCGATTGCCATTCCCAGTGCCACATAATGGGGGTCTCCCCGGAGCTTCCCGGCCTTTTCAACAAAGTGCTTAATGTGGTTTTTAATCCATCTCATCGATTTGTTTTATCAATAAATAAAAATTACTACTTGACTTTTATTTTTGTCTTACGTTAGATATACACATATACTTCAACGCATTACAATATTCAACTAGTACTGATATGAATCTTTGCGCTTTCTTTAAAGCGGCTGCATCTTTTTTCACGACACAGTGCCCCACACGACAGTAACCGTATCGGTACTTTTGCAATATTCAATATATAGTACAGGCAACAACAAGATCATATCAAAGCATGGAGGCGTATCATGAAAGAAAATTTCGGGCAGGGTATAAATTGGGAAAGTATTATAAGAGGGGTTCTTCAAAAGTTTGATATACCGTCCAGGGAGGACATCCGGGAATTGAACTACAGGCTTGACAGGCTGGAAGGGTTGATTTATCAGAGGCGTGCCGGAGGGGAAAAGGCGGGGAAAACCAAAGAGGGACGTCCCAAGAGCGCGTCGGATGTTGTACTAGAGATTATGGAGAACTATCCCGGGGGAACGGATTTTAAAACAATAAAGGAAGCGTGCGGTTACAACGATAAAAAGCTGCGCAATATCATATACCGACTTGACAAGATCGGAAAAATAGAAAAGGTAAAGCGCGGGGTATACCGCAAGCTTTAATCTAGAAAACAGCAGGGTGGGTCATATGAAAAAAGGGGCGCATATTCGCGGATACAGAGCGGTTCGTGTGGAAACCATAGAGGAGCTCGAAGCGGCGTTTATAGAGTTGGTACATGAGAAAAGCGGTGCCCGGCATATCCATATTGAAAATGAGGATAAGGAGAACACATTCGGTGTTGTCCTGAGAACCGTACCGGAAGATTCAAGCGGAATTGCCCATATTCTGGAGCATACGGTCCTGTGCGGCTCCAGAAAATTTGATGTGCGCGACCCGTTTTTTTCCATGCTGAAAAGGGGCCTTGCCACTTTCATGAATGCGCTTACCGCTTCGGACTGGACCATGTACCCCTTTTCCACCCAGAACAAAAAAGATTACTATAACCTGATGGATGTCTATCTTGATGCGGTCTTTTTCCCAAAGCTTGACAGGCTCAGCTTCAAACAGGAAGGAATTCGGCTGGAAGTTGTGGACGGAGAACAAGGTGCAGAGCTCGTATACAAGGGTGTCGTGTATAACGAGATGAAAGGCGCCATGTCATCTCCGCGGGAAGTGATGGGGCGGTCGCTTCTCAATGCGCTCTACCCCTCGACAACCTACTGTTTCAATTCCGGCGGTGCACCGTCGGAAATCCCCAGGCTGACCCATGAAGATCTTCTTCGTTTTCATGCAAAATACTACAATCCCGCCAATGCATTTTTCTATACATACGGCAGCTTTGATTTGAGTGAAACCCTCGGATTTATCGAAGAAAAGGTGCTTTCAAAGATTGAAAAACAAAATATTGATACGCGGGTTCCGCCGCAGCCCAGATGGAAAAAGCCCCGGGAGGCCACCTATTATTATTCGCTGTCTCAAAAGGAAGATGCATCAAAAAAGCACCAGGGCTGTGTGGCGTGGCTTACCCCGGACATTAAAGACGCTTTTGAAGTGATTGTCATGACCGTGCTTGAGCAGGTGCTGCTCGGCAATGCGTCTTCTCCCTTGCGCAAGGCCCTGATGGATTCCGGCATCGGCACGGCGTTGAGCGATGTCACAGGGTTTGATGCCGACATGCGGGACACCATGTTCGTATGCGGATTAAAGGAAATAGACGAGACATCGGTAAAACAGGTGGCGCAGATTGTTTTCCGGACGCTTGAAGATCTTGTTGCGGAAGGGATCGATAAAAAAGCCGTACAATCGGCAATTCACCAGATTGAGTTTTACAGGAAAGAGCGGACCAACACCCCGTATCCTTACGGTATCAAGCTCTTGCTTACCTTTGTGGGCACCTGGATCCACGAGGCCGATCCCTTAAGATGCATAAAGTTTGACAGAGACCTTGAAAAACTGAAAAAACTGGTTGACAGGGGCGGTTTCCTTGAAGAGAAGATACGGGCTTATTTCCTGGAAAACCCCCATCGCGTTCTTTTTACCCTTTCACCGGATCCCGATATGGAAGAGCGGGCGCTTGAACGGACAAGAGCGGAGCTTGCGTCGCTTCTGGAAAAGATGGACCGTGAAGATATTGAAAGGATCAAGCGGGAAACCGAACAACTTGCAGCGATCCAGGAGAAAGAGGAAGACCTGTCACAGTTGCCGTCCCTTTCACTCGAAGATGTCCCGCCGGCGGTTGAAGTCATAAAGCCGGACCATCTTGAAGCGGTGGCCCATACCACCTGTTATCATCAGAATACAGCAGGGATTCTCTATTTTACCGGTCCTTTCGGAACAGGGGGGGTCCAAAACACTCAGCTTTCGCTCGTACCGTTCTTCTGTAAAGCGTTTACCGGTTCAGGCACACAAAAGCGGGATTATGCCGGCATGGCCGAGTTAATGGATCTGTACACAGGCGGGGTGTCCATTTCTCCTTTTGCGGGAACCGGGTTTTGTGAAAAAGAAACGGTGCTCGCCTTCCTCTCCTACCAGGGCAAGGCACTGGAAACCAATGTGGAAAAGCTGTTTGATATCCTGTCAGAATTTGTGGCCCAGGCGGCTTTTTCGGACCTCATAAGGCTCGAACGCCTTCTGTACGAGTTCAGAGCCCAGCTCGAGGCGTCAATTGTGGCAAACGGTCACCGGTATGCCCTGTCCCTGTCGTCCAGGCACTTAAACGGGGTTGCCGCTGTAAATGAAGTATGGCGGGGCATACATCAGTATCGGTTCATCAAGCAGTTGATAGCGGATATTGAAAAGGGGGATTACAGCTTTGAGGACCTGTCTCGAGACCTGAACAACATATCAGCAGCCGCTTTCCGGAAGAAAAATATAAAGCCCGCACTTGTCGGCGGTGCAGCGTCGATTGTTTCGGCCGACAGGCGTATTCGCGGCATGGCGGATTCTCTTTCGGATGACGGCGGTGATTTTTTCGAAATGGCGGATATGCCGGCAGAAGACGCATCCGCTCCCTGGGAAGGATGGTATACAAACACGGCCGTCTCTTTCGTGGGACAGTCTTTTAAAGCGGTTCGGACAAATCATCCGGATTCACCGGCGCTTGCCGTCATCAGCAAGCTTTTGCGGTCCCTCTATCTGCACAGGGAGATAAGAGAGAAAGGCGGGGCTTACGGTGGGTTTGCTTTGTATGATTACCAGGAGGGCATTTTTTCGTTCGCCTCCTTCCGGGATCCCAATATCCGCCGGACACTCGCCGTATACAGGAATGCGTGTGACTTCATAAAAACGGGTGATTATACAGACGACGACATTAAAGAGGCGGTTCTGCAGGTATGTGCCGACATCGACAAACCGGAAACACCGGGGCCGGCTTCTCTAAAGGCTTATTACCGGCGGGTGATGGGCCTTTCAGACGAGATGCGGCAGAATTTTAAAGCCTCACTGCTTTCCATCGACCAGAATACAATCCGGGAGGCAGCCCACAAATATTTTGCCGCTGATGATCCGGAAAAGGGAACCGCCGTGATATCAAGCAAGGATATGCTGACGCGTGCCAACAGCGACATCACCAACAGTGAGCCGCCGTTGACTCTCAACCGGATTTAAGCCCGTCTCCGGCCGGATCTGTTCTCTCCTGCGAGGTGTGGTATAAAAAAATCCGAAAACAATACGGTCTCTGCCATCGTTGCCAACGGCAACGGCGATATTTTCGATCTGCCGGACTTTGGCGCTGTCGGTTCAGCCGGCCGCCGCTTTTACCTCTTGTATCCAAAGGACACGGTGGACCTGCCATACGGCAGTGAACTTCTGATGCTTCCCGGCCGGACACCGGTGGTTTACAGTTTCGAAAAAAAAGGGTTCCAGGCGCTGGCGCGCAACCCCTATAATCCGGGCGAGAAAATTTATCCGGTGGCCGCGTTCAACTCCCCGGGCTGGGTCAACCGCTATTTTGCCGCATACCGGGACGGCAGAAAATCCGCCTTTCTGCCACTGTTTTCATACGGTGCTGCCGGATTTTACAAAAACGGCTTTCGGTCGGCGGCCCTGTGTGTGGATGAAGAGCCGCGTCAGGATTTGCGGCAGATGCCGTATGACGGCGTGGTCGCAGGGATTGCGGCCATGCGGGAAATTTATCCTGACAACCGGCTGATACGTCATCTTGAGAAGTGCGCCCTTGAGTACGGCTGCCCGGCCGGGAAGAATTTTTTTCTGAAACGGTATGAAGCGCCACTGCCGACTGCACAAAGGTGCAACGCCCGATGCCTCGGCTGTATATCGCTTCAGTATGAGAACGGCATCGTGCCGCCCCAGGACCGGATCGATTTTGAGCCGACACCCGGGGAAATATGTGAGGTCGCAGTTGCGCATATCCGGAGTGTCGACCAGCCGGTGGCCAGTTTCGGCCAGGGATGTGAAGGCGACCCCCTCACTGCGTCTCATGTGATCGAACCGGCGCTGAAACGGATCCGAAAAAAGACCACCGACGGGACGCTGAACATGAACACCAATGCCGGCCTTCCCCACCGGATGGCCGCTCTTTTCGATGCCGGCCTGGATTCTGTAAGGGTCAGTATGAACTCGGTTAGAAACGCATGTTATGACCGGTATTTCCGTCCGGCAGGTTATTCTTTCACCGATGTGCTCAAAAGCATTGATATCGCGCTCGAAAGAGGGAAGTTTGTCTCGCTGAACTATCTGAACTGCCCCGGATTGACCGATTCAGCCCATGAGTTTGATGCGCTGCTTGAATTTCTCGGCAAATACCCGGTGGACATGATACAGTGGCGGAATATGAACTTCGATCCGCGGCGATACTGCCGGATGATGTTTGAAGCCGGCGGGGAAAGTGCGCCCCTGGGCATTGATGTCGTTATATCCCGGCTTCGAAAAATTTTTCCCGGTCTTCGTCACGGCTACTTTAACCCGCCAAAGGAGAGATATGGAAAACCGGATTGAAACCGTGGACCAGACCATACGGGAAGGAATGCAGCACAGGGGGATTGTATTCTCCCGCCGTCAGCGCCTGGAGATCGTCCGGTACCAGGACCAGCTCGGGGTCACCGTCTCTCAGGCAGGGTATCCGCCGGCACACGACGCGGAAGCGGCACACATTGCCTATCTGAACCGGTTCTGCCGTGAAAGCGGATTCCGGATCCGGATCGCCGGTATGGGAAGAGCGATACTTCGGGACGCCGAAATTCTCGTGAATACGGGGATAAACGATTTCCATCTTCACCTTCACATAAAAAAGGGGGCGGATCGGGACATTGTTGAGGCCGCGATGGCCGATGTTTCCGAGAGTGTTGGTTTTATAAGGCGCAAGTGCCCGGCGGCCGTCATATCCATTGCGGTGCTGGATATTTTCAGAACCGACAGGAAGATGCTGGAAAAAGTGGCGGTCTTTCTTTCCGAAACAGTAAACGTGGATATCATTTCGCTGCCGGACACCTCGGGTGTGGCCGCTCCCGGAACCGTGGCCGGTATAACGGCTCCCCTGGCTGAAATTGCCCGCCGGCACGGAACCAGGATAAGCATCCACTGCCATAATGATATGGGGATGGCAAGCGCGAATGCGTATATGGGCATCGAAGAGGGCGGGGCCCGTGTTCTCGAGGCATCCGTGGCCGGTGTAGGGGAAAGAAACGGCATCTCCGACCTGTTTGTGACCGGGAAAATGCTCAAAGACCGGGGAATGCCGATAGACCTCCATACGGAAAACCTACCCCTTTTCAGGGCCTATTACGACTATGTCAATTCTATTTATACCCAACAGACCGGTGACAATCTGGTGGGTTACAACACCCCGGTATTCGGGGAAGGGGTAACGACCCATGTCGCCGGAACCCATGCGGGCGGCGATTTCGGCCAGGCCGGCACCGAGAGGTTTTGTCTCAATGTCTTGTGCGGCCGGCGTCTTGTGAAAAAGTACCTGGCGAGCCGTGATATCCCCTGTAATGAAGGGGATATCGACCGCGTTACCCAGACCATAAAAAATGAAAGCGCCCGAAAAGAGAGACGGCTGTATCAAGGCGAAATTGAAAAAATTGTAAAAAAATCGTTGCAAAAATAGTGACAATCTGTTTTATTATAAAGTTTTTAAACTGATTTGATCTATACCTGACTTTTTATTTGTTATGTTGTTTTCAAACCGGGGCCGGGGTCTATCCCCGGTTACACCAGGCACTGGCTGGTACGCGGACGTGTTTCAGCCGCCCGACTCTCGGCTGTAACAGTTGGCACCCTCCCGCTATGGCGGGGGGGCCGCCGCATTTATGCGGTATCGGATAAACACGGGGAGCGGGACGGAGAGGCGGCCGGCATGCCGGACGAGCCGTCGTCTCTGCCGGTGTAAACGGTCCCCTGGTGAAAGGGATCGTGCTGGAGCGGAGCTGAGGGTATGAAAGATATCGATATAACCGGCATCGTGGTAATAGCGGGAAGTTACGGCAGCGGCAAAACAGAGACCGCTGTCAATCTGGCGCTTTACCGGCAGAAACAGGGGATCGAGGTCAGTATCGCCGATCTTGACCTTATCAACCCTTATTTCAGAACGCGGGAGCGGGCGAAATTGCTTGAAATGCTTGGTGTCCGGGTCGTTCTGCCGGATGTTCAGTATCGCCATGCAGATCTTCCCATTCTGACGCCTGCGGTTGCCGGACTGATAAAAGCGCCTTCACAGCTCACGCTTCTCGATGCCGGGGGAGATGATGCGGGGGTCACTGTCCTTTCCTCTCTAAAAGACAGTTTTGAAGGCAGACAGGTCAGTATGCTGCAGGTGGTGAATCCGTTGCGTCCGTTTACCCGGAATATAGAAGGGTGCCTGAAAATAAAGGCGGAAATAGAGAAATCGGCAGGGCTGGCGGTCACCGGTATTGTCGGGAATGCCAACCTGATCGACGAAACCACCCCTGACATCGTGTATCAGGGGTATGAAACGGTGATGGCGCTGTCCGAAAAGACAGGGCTGAAAATCGCGTTTATTACGGCGCCGGCAGATTTTGTGGACGATCTGGATCATGCAAGGTTTGATTGCCCTGTTCTGCCCATCGCAAGGGAGCTTGTGCCGCCCTGGAAAAAGCGCCATCAGGAAAGAGGAGTATAATCGTTATGGCATTTGAGCATATAGTTGATGCGGAAAGATGTAAGGGGTGCGGACTGTGTATTTCCGTCTGCCCGAAAAACGCCCTTGAAATTTCGGATAAAGTCAATGCAAAGGGTCATTTCCCTGTATTCCAGGCAAGGCCGGATGACTGTATCCATTGCACCATGTGCTGTGTAATGTGTCCGGATGTGGCAATAACCGTTAAAGAGACAGCCTGAAAGGAGAGAGACGGATGGCCAAGGTTTTAATGAAAGGAAATGAAGCGATCGGCGAAGCCGCCATCAGAGCCGGCTGTTTGAATTATTTTGCCTATCCCATCACGCCGCAGTCGGAAGTGGCGGAATACCTTGCCAAACGCATGCCGGAAGTGAACGGAACGTTTGTTCAGGGAGAGAGCGAAGTGGCGGTCGGGTATATGATATTCGGAGCGGCGGCCTGCGGCGAACGGGTGATGACCACTTCTTCAAGTCCGGGAATCAGCCTGATGAGCGAGGCGATCAGCTATATCGCCGGCGCAAGATGCCCGGCTGTTTTCGTCAATATTATGCGGGGCGGACCGGGTCTCGGCGGCATTCTGCCCTCCCAGGGAGACTATTTTCAGGCTGTCAAGGGCGGCGGTCACGGGGATTACCGGGTCTTTGTAATGGCCCCGGACAGCGTTCAGGAAGCGGTTGAGATGACAATGAAAGCCTTTCCCCTTGCCGAAAAATACAGGGGGCCGGTGATGATACTGGGAGACGGTCTTATCGGTCAGATGATGGAGCCGGTAGCGTTTCCGGACGACCTCTATGCCGAACCCACCAACAAGGATGACTGGGCGACCAACGGCATGGATTACAGGGGCAGCAGTAAACGAAACCTGGTAAAGTCTCTCTTTCTGGACCCGGACGAGCTGAACAGAAACAACCTGATTTTAAAAGAGCAGTACGAGCGGATGAAAAAAGAAGATGTCATGTTCGAGTTGTATAACACCGACACGGACTACGAGATCCTTATCGTGAGCTACGGCACCATGAGCCGGGTCTGCAGAACAGCGGTGGACAAACTCAAGCAAGAGGGAACACAGGTGGCCATGGTGAGGCCCCAGAGCCTTTTCCCGTTTCCGGAGAAGGCAATTTATACAGCCGCCGTCAAAGAGAGCTGTAAAGCCGTGATCAGTATCGAGCTCAGCATGGGACAGATGGTGGAGGATGTGGAACGCGCGGTAAAAGGGCAGAGAGAGGTCACCTGGTACGGAGAGTGCGGCGGCGACATCCCGTCGCCGGACGAGGTTGCGGGTGTGGTGAAATCGCTGTTGAAAAAGGAAACTGTTAAGGAGAGTTGAAACATGGCAAAAACATTTTCAAAACCTGACGCCCTGAGCGACGTCCATACCCATTACTGCCCGGGATGTACCCACGGTATTGTCCATCGGCTCGTGGCCGAGGCCATTGATGATCTCGGCATAAGAGGCAGAACTGTCGGCATTGCGCCGGTGGGGTGCGCCGTTCTCGCTTACAACTATTTTGACTGCGATTTCCAGGAAGCCGCCCATGGACGGGCCCCGGCAATGGCCACCGGTATCAAGAGAGTGCGGCCCGATCTCATGGTGTTTACGTATCAGGGAGACGGAGACCTGGCCAGCATCGGGATGGGGGAAATTGTTCATGCGGCCAACCGGGGGGAGAAATTTACCACGATTTTTATCAACAATGCCATCTATGGTATGACCGGCGGACAGATGGCGCCCACCACCATGCCCGGCCAGCGGGCCACCACGGCGCCTTTCGGCCGCAATGTGCAGGACACCGGCATGCCGCTGAAAATGGCCAATCTGCTGGGAGTCCTTGAAACCCCCGGCTATATCACCCGGCAGACCGTCATTGCACCGAAATATATCAACAGGGCCAAAAAAGCCATACGAAAGGCGTTTGAGTATCAGGCGGACGGCAGGTGCTTCAGTTTTGTGGAGATCGTCTCCACCTGTCCCACGAACTGGGGCATGACCCCTTTGGAGGCCCTGAAATGGGCAGATGAAACGCTTCTTGAATACTATGAGCTCGGTGATTTTAAAGTACCGGAAGAGGAAGCTGAGGAAAAGACACATGCAGAAAGAAGTTAAGTTTGCAGGATTCGGCGGCCAGGGCATTTTACTCAGTGCAAAACTACTGGCCAAGGCAGCCATGAAGCAGGAAAAACAGGTGGCATGGGTGCCGTCGTACGGCCCCGAAATGAGGGGGGGGACCGCTTACTGTACCGTGGTGATAAGTGACAGCCTGATCGGTTCACCGATTATTAAAAATCCGTCTCATCTGGTGGCCATGAACCGACCGTCCCTTGAAAAATTCGCCTCCGATGTCGTTGCCGGCGGCATTATTCTTGTCAACAGTTCCCTGATTCCGGTTACCTCCGGCCGGTCGGACGTGACGGAAATGGTCATCCCGGTCAACGAGCTGGCAATCGAGGCGGGCAGTGTCAAAAGCGCCAATATTGTGGCGTTAAGTGCGTTTGCGTCAAAAAGCGGGCTCGTCGACACCGAGATTCTTCGGGAATGCGTAAAAGAGGAGTTTGCCAGCAAAAGCAAACTGATCCCGCTGAACATGAAAGCGTTCGATAAAGGTATGGAGATGGCTGCCAAACAGTGACTGTTTGGCCAATAGCGAAAGGGAGGGAATGACCATGATCCGAAAGGAAATTTCACTTTTTTTGAGAAATGTACCGGGTGAGCTCGGCGACCTTGCATCGTTTCTCGGGGAGGCGGGTATAAACATCGATGCCATATCCATCCAGGATGCATCCAGCTATGTCCGGAATCTGTTCGAAGCACGGGGCAAATCGCTTAAACGGCTCGCCTCGTCCGCCAGTTACAATTCGATCCGCAAAGATTCAGCCGAGTTTGCGCTGATCCGCCTGCTCGTGGACAAGGTGGAAGAAGCTGTAGGTCTGTTGAAAAGCCGGGATTACATATTCGATACAAAGGAGGTGGCCACCATTGATATCGAGAATGAACCGGGCCGGCTCGCTGAAATCACCAAGCGATTCGGTGAAGAAGGTATCAATCTGAACTATGTGTACGGTTCCGTGTCAGAAGCCGGGGGCAAATGCCTGTTTGTCTTCTGCCCCGAAGATGTGGCCCTCGCCGCCAGAATTTTTCCGGAATAACCCGGCAGCTTCCGCTCACAAAGGCAGACGATGACCTCCTCCCCCTACATGGAGATTGCCAGAACCGCCGCCTTCGAGGCAGGCCGGATTCATATGGCCAATATTGACAAATCTCTCCATATTGAATCTAAAAAATCCACGTATGATCTGGTAACCGAGTCCGATATCGCGGCCGAGCAGAAAATCGTTTCCCTTATATCGGAACGGTTTCCCGATCACAATTTTCTGGCGGAAGAAGACCGCTATCCGGAAACGCAAAGCCCTTACAAATGGATTGTCGATCCTTTGGACGGGACCAACAATTTTGCGTTTAAAATCCCTTTCTATTCGGTATCCATCGCCCTTTACAGGGATGACACCCCTGTCTGTGCCGCCGTCTACATCCCGGCGCTGGGGGAGATGTTCACGGCGGAAAAAGGTGCCGGCGCATGGCTCAACGGCCGGAGAATCCACACTTCCGCGCCGGACGCGTTTGTCGATTGCGTCCTTGTCACCGGTTTTTATTACGACAGGGGAGAGGTGATGGAGAGAACCCTGGATAAGATCCGTGCATTTTTTCAACAGGGCATCGTGGGAATCAGGCGGACCGGGTCGGCCGCCATGGATCTTTGTTTTGTTGCCTGCGGCCGGTTCGCCGGTTTCTGGGAGTTTCTGCTCAGCCCCTGGGATTATGCCGCGGGAATCCTTCTCATCGAAGAAGCCGGGGGGCGCATCACCGACCTCGAAGGCAATCCGCTGAGCCTGGCGGGGGAGAACCCCGTTCTTGCCGCCGGCTCGGAAGAGCTCAGGCGCAAAATGCAGGATATCATTGGTTGTTGAAAACCGGGGGCTATGCCCCCGGTAACAACCGTCAACGATTGAAACACTTGCGTGTTTTTGTTTTCCGGCCCATGGCCGGGCTCGCAGAGATGCGGATGCATAACTTCCAAGCCACCCGCTTCGCCACGGCTAATTTGTTCTATGCCATGGGCAGGTGGCGGGGAACTTCCTCTGCCT
>CAYZHB010000098.1:0-10513 GCA_964478245.1 uncultured Desulfobacterales bacterium
CCCCGGTTACAACCGTCAACGATTGAAACACTTGCGTGTTTTTGTTTTCCGGCCTCTGCGCCGGGCCCGAAGAGATGCGAATGCATACACGCCAAGCCACCCGCTTTGCGGGTGGTCGTTGACGCTAACGGGTCGACCATAGACCGGCAGAGGAAGTTCCCCGCTACCGGCCCGTCCAATAGAACGAATTCACTTACGGCAGGTCCGTAAACCGGGTTGTCTAATCCGGTAAATACTGTTATAGATAGATGGTTCAAACGAAATGGAACCAAAACTGCCACAAATGACACACAAACGCATGAGCGACAGGGGGCGCGTTGCCTGAGGCAGGAACACCAGCCGGGCTTTTCATTGTTTTCGAAGGGATTGACGGGTCCGGGAAAAGCACCCAGGTCGAGCGTCTGGCAAAACGGCTTAAGCCGGGCAGGCGCCGGGTTCACACCACCTTCGAGCCCACTGAAGGTCCGATCGGATCATTGATACGACAGATGCTGAAAGGCACGCTGGCGTCTGATCAGAGGACGATTGCCACGCTTTTTGCAGCGGACAGAACCGATCATCTGGTCAACAGCAAAAACGGTATCGCCGCCAAAGTGCAAAACGGGGCGGTGGTGTTATGCGACCGCTATTATTTCTCTTCATATGCATACCATGCCCCGCATGTGGATATGGAGTGGGTGATCCAGACAAATGCCGTCAATGCCGGTATTTTAAGACCGGATCTCACTATATTCATTGATGTGGACCCGGAAAAGTGTTTCAATCGGATTGCCGCCTCAAGAAAGCAATTTGAGCTTTACGAAAATGTGGAGATGCTCAAGAAAGTGAGAGAGTTTTACTTTAAAGCGTTTGAAAGACTTGAAAATGAAGAGCACATAGAAGTGATTGACGGAAACGCGGCAAAAGAGTATGTTGAAAGGGAAATATGGCACAGGGTGAAACCCCTCCTCTAAAAAAAGGGTGCCTGATATGATTTAAGGAAAGAGCCGGCATGAAAACGAACACGGGAAAGAAAATTTGCGTAATTGACGGCCAGGGCGGGGGCATCGGCGCGACCATCATCAAAAAGCTGAAAGAGCGGTTTGGCGAGGCGATAGAAGTGCTGGCGCTTGGGACAAATGCGATTGCCACGGCCCAGATGCTGAAAGCGAGAGCCAACAGGGGCGCGTCCGGCACCAATGCCGTTGTCCGCACCGCCGGCAGTGCGGACCTCATCATCGGTCCGGTGGGGATTGTTGTGCCCCACGCCATGATGGGGGAGATCACCCCTGAAATGGCCGAGGCTGTTTCCCTCTCTCGGGCCAAAAAGCTTCTTCTGCCTTTGACACAGGAGAACATCGAGATTATGGGAATCAATTACATACCGCTGCCGCAGCTTGTTGATGAAATAATCGAAACACATGAAAGTTTTTTTCTGCACAGTCAGGAGGCGTAAGACAATGTGTGAAGCAAATGCTTACATAGTAAAAGACGGCAAAGAAACACTGCTCATGGAGGCAGTGGATAAAGTGCAACCCGAGGAAGACGGGATTCGCCTGATCAGTATTTTCGGCAACCAGAAGTTTGTAAAAGGCTATATAGACTCCCTTTCCCTGGTGGATCACAAGGTGTTCGTAAAAGAAAAGACCGGATAGGTCAAGACAGAAGGAAGGGCCTGACCGAAAAGCCAAAAACAGCGCTTTCCGGCCAGGTAGATCTGTTGTTTACCATCCGAACGTCAGATAGTCGTGGATTGAATCGGCAGCCCCCCGTCCGGCCCCCATGGCGAGGATAACGGTTGCCGCACCGGTGACGATATCACCGCCGGCCCAGACCCCTCTCTTGGTGGTTTTGCCCGTTTCGGGATGGGCGATGATATTGCCCCATTTGTTCAGCTTGATATCCGGGGTGGTGTTGGTCAAAAGGGGATTGGCATTGGATCCCACCGAGACCACCACGAGATCGCAGTCGATCCGGTATTCCGACCCTTCAATGGGGACAGGCCGTCTTCTTCCGGAGTCATCCGGCTCCCCGAGTTCCATCTGGAGACATTCCATGCCGGTCAGGCGGCCGTTTTCATCCCCGAAAAATTGGGTGGGGTTGGTGAGAAGTACAAACTCGATGCCTTCGTCTTCCGCATGGTGAAGCTCTTCGTCCCTTGCCGGCATTTCATCTCTCGAGCGCCTGTATACCACCTTGACGGAATCGGCGCCCAGCCGCATGGCGGTTCGTGCCGAATCCATGGCCACATTTCCCGCACCGAGGACCACCACGTTTTTGCCCCGGGAAACGGGGGTGTCATAGTCGGGAAAAAGATACCCCTTCATGAGATTGGCCCGGGTCAGGTACTCGTTTGCGGAAAAAATGCCGATGAGGTTTTCGTTGGGCAGGTTCATGAATTTTGGCAGCCCGGCCCCCACACCGATATAAATCGCGTCATACCCTTCCTCGAAAAGTTCGTCAATGGTAGCGGTGGCCCCCATCACGAAGTTGGTTTGTATTTCGGCCCCCTGCTTTTGGAGATTCTCCACTTCCGAGGCCACGATGTCTTTGGGCAGCCTGAATTCCGGGATCCCGTAGACAAGCACGCCGCCCGGTTTGTGGAATGCCTCGAATATGGTGACATCGTGTCCTTTCTGCAGCAAATCCCCGGCAACGGTCAGGCCGGAAGGGCCGGAACCGATAACCGCCACCTTCTTGCCGGTTTTTTCCGGGGTCTCCGGCACGTCGCCGGAGCCGTTCTCTCTCTCCCAGTCCGCGGCAAACCGTTCCAGGTAGCCGATGGCAACGGGATCACCCTTTTTGCCCAGTATACATAACCCTTCGCACTGCTCCTCCTGGGGACACACCCGTCCGCAGACGGCCGGCAGCGCGTTCTTTTTCCATAAGTTATTGGCCGCGCCGGAAAAGTCGCCTTCCCCGATAAGTTTGATAAAGCCGGGAATATCCACAGCCACCGGGCACCCCTCCACGCAGGCCGGCTTCTTGCACTGAAGGCACCGCGAGGCTTCGAGCCTGGCCATCTCGGCCGTCAGTCCGTGGGGCACCTCCTTGAAATTTTTCCGCCTGATATCCGGGTCCTGTTCAGGCATTTTTGCCCGGGGGGCTTTCTCTTTTTTTGCTTTTGCTTCAGCCATTACTTCCTCCGTATATGAAAATGGTCATCACGATTGGTTACTGTCCCTGTTTCTCATAAGCCTCGTAGCTTAATTTTTCCTGTTCCAGGTAGGACTGGAGCCGTTTGCCGAGCTCATCAAAATCCACCTTGTGGCCGTCAAACTCCGGTCCGTCCACGCAGGCGAATTTGGTCTCTGTTCCCACGGAGACGCGGCAGCATCCGCACATGCCGGTGCCGTCCACCATGATCGGATTGAGGCTGACCAGCGTTTCCACCCCTTTCTCCTCTGTTATGGCACAGCAGAATTTCATCATGGGAATCGGGCCGATGGCCACCGCCAGGTCGATCCTGTCTTTTTCAAGGACTTCCCTGAGCTTATCGGTCACAAATCCGTGGTGGCCTTTGCTGCCGTCATCCGTGCATATCATAAATTCATCAGAGACCGCTTTCATCTTTTCCTCAAGGATAAGAAGGTCTTTGCTCCGGGCGCCGATGATGGTGGTGACATGGTTGCCGGCCTGTTTCAGGGCCCGGGTGATGGGGTGCAGCACGGCAATACCCGTTCCGCCGCCCACGCAGACCACTTTCCCCCTTTTCCCGATGTGGGTGGGTTTGCCGAGGGGCCCTATCAGGGCGAAATATTCGTCGCCCACTTGCATGTCCCTGAAAAGGGCGGTTGATTTGCCGATCACCATGTATATAATGGTGATGGTGCCTTTCTCCGGGTCTGTGTCCGCCATTGTGAGCGGGATGCGTTCGCCGGTTTCCGTTGCCTGGAGTATGACAAACTGTCCCGGTTTCGCTTTTGCGGCAATGCGCGGCGCTTCAATTTCGTTCAGAATTATGGTGCCCTGCGCCATTTCTTCACGGTTTAGAATTTTAGCCATTCACTTTCCTCCTGTATCGGTATAGTGTCCAAACGGACTTTGACAATTTTGAACTGCATAACTGCAATTTTCTATTTTACATAACCTCTTAACATAAATAAACTAACAAAAAAAAACAATATTTTTTTATTTTTTCACTTTTATGTGTTTTGCTATAATGTCCGGAAAGGTCGGGAAAATCGTTTAAAGCCGTCAGGGATTGAAATAGTTGCATATTTCCGCTTTCCGGCCTGTAAGCCGGACTCGCCGGAGACGCGGATGCATGGGCATTCCAGACTATGCGCTTTGCGGGGGGGGTGTTGATGACGGCAGGGAGGGATAAACATTGTTCAGCATATTGACCTTTGGTCATTTTTGCTTGACATGTTACGTCTCCATCAGTACTGTTTACGGATTGTTTTAACCCGGCAGGGGCTTATGAAATACCCGCGCAGGCGGGGGTTGGCTTTTCTGAAAACCGATTGGTGCATCAGGAGGAAAAAGAATGGCTGAGCAGATTTCCGATCAGAAAGACATCGAGTTTGTCCTGTTTGAACAGCTCGGTGTGGAGCGGTTTCTTTCGTGTGAAAAATACAGGGATTTAAATAAAAAGGTCTTCAGAATGATTATCAAGGAGGCCCGCAGCCTGGCTGTCAAGGAGATACTCCCTACTTACACGGAGTGCGACAGGGAAGGAGTTGTGTTCGAAGCGGGGCGGGTAAAGGTGCCTCAGTGTCTGAAACGGGTCCACAGGCTGCTCATGGAAGGCGAGTGGGGCGCTTTGACCGAAGACCCCGCCCGGGGCGGCCAGGGTCTTCCCCATACCATTGCCCAGGCCGCCTATGACTTTATTATCGGGGCCAACTACGTTGCCACCACCTACCCCATCCTCGGTCACGGGGCCGGTAAAATGATCGAGATATTCGGCACGGAAAAACAGAAGGAACTATTTCTCGAGAAAATGTATACGCTCGAGTGGGGCGGCACCATGCTGTTGACCGAGCCGGAGGCGGGATCGGATGTGGGCGCCCTTCAAACGGCTGCCAAAAAGCTTCCCGACGGAACTTACGCCATTGAGGGCAGCAAAATCTTCATCACCAACGGGGAACAGGATATAACAGAGAACATCATCCACCCGGTGCTGGCGAGAATCGAGGGGGCGCCCCCGGGGACGAAAGGCATCTCCCTTTTTGTCGTGCCGAAAATATGGGTCAATGATGACGGCACGCTCGGGGAGGACAACGATGTGGTCTGCACAGGCGTTGAAGAGAAGATGGGGCTTCACGGCAGCCCGACCTGCGCCCTTTCCCTGGGCAGCAGGGGCCGCTGCCGGGGGTTTCTGCTGGGCGAGGAGAACAAGGGCATGCAGATCATGTTTCACATGATGAATGAAGTCCGCCTCGAAGTGGGCACGCAGGGGTATACCCATGCGTCCAGTGCCTATCTGCACGCCCTGGCGTACGCAAAGACCCGGCGTCAGGGCCGGGCGCTGGAAAACAGTGCCGATCATGCCGCCCCCCAGGTCCCCATTATCCAGCATCCGGATGTGAGACGGATGCTTCTGGAAATGAAAGCCTATGTGGAAGGAATGCGAAGCCTGGCCTTTTTTACGGCGTTCTGTTTCGACATGGTGAACTGTGCGGCCTCTGATGAGGAGAAAACTCGCTACACCCGTCTTATCGAGATCCTCACCCCGGTGGTCAAGGCCTACATGACCGACCGGGGCGTGGATGTGTGTTCCACCGCCATGCAGGTTTTCGGCGGGTATGGATACACCCGGGAGTACCCGGTGGAACAGCTTTTCAGGGACAGCCGGATCGCACCGATTTATGAAGGCACAAACGGGATCCAGGCAATGGATTTTCTGGGCAGAAAGGTAGCGGGGCAGAACGGGGCCCTTCTGCAGGCACTGGTTGACGAAATTTCCCGAACCATTGAGAGTGCGGCGGCCTGCGAACGCATCGCCCCCCTTGCCCGGTCTCTCGCCCGCGCGCTGGAAAGCCTGGCGTCCGCCCTGAAGCATGCGGCCGGGGAATTGAAGTCCCCCCGGTTTAAATCCGCGTTTGCCATGGCCTGTCCCCTGCTCGATGCCACGGGCGATGTGATAATGGCGTGGATGCTGCTGTGGCGGGCCCGTATTGCCGATGAAAAAATGAATGAAAACCGGAGCGCCTTTTACCAGGGCAAAATTGCGTCCGCCCGTTTTTTTATCGAAACGAAGCTGCCGGTGACCATGGGAAAACTCGCATCTTTCCCCGCAAAAGAACACCCGGCCGTGACAATGGATGAAAAGGCGTTCTAGTTGGTTGTTTTCAAGCCGGGGGCTGTGCCCCGGTTACAACCGTCAACGATTGAAACAGTGGCCTGTTTCGTCCTTCCGGCCGCTGTGCCGGGCTCCAAGAGATACGAATGCATACACGCCAAGCCACCCGCTTTGCGGGTGGTCGGTGACTTTTAACCTGCAAAAGAAATGAGGTGAACACATATGAAAGATATCGTTATTGCATCCGCATGCCGGACGGCGATCGGCGCCTTCGGCGGCAGTCTTCTGAAAGTGAACGGCGCCGAGATCGCCGCCGTTACCATGCGGCATGCCATTCAAAGAGCCGGTATTTCCCCGGATATGATCGATGATGTCCGGTACGGCTGCTGCATGGAGTCGGCCGACACCCTCAATGTGGCCCGTGTAGGGGCCCTGCTTGCCGGTATCCCCGAACACATCACCGCCGTGACCATAAACCGGGTCTGCATCTCGGGAATGGAGGCGGTTATTTCCGGTATGGCCATGATTCAGGCCGGCATGGCCGATATTATCCTGGCCGGGGGCACCGAAAAGATGTCCGATGTCCCCTACAGTGTCCCGGATGCCAGGTGGGGCTGCCGCCTGCAGGACAAGACCTTTGTGGACAACCTGATCCATGCGCTTCACTGCGGTTCCCACATTATCCCCCATCCCGAGGACGGCCCGGTGGACGAGACAAAGGCCCCGCTTTCCATGTTCAAGGGCAAGCCCTACATAATGGGCCATACAGCGGAATTTATAGCACAGCACTATGACATTTCGCGGGAAGAGATGGATGAAGTGGCGCTGCGCAGCCACAATGAGGCGGAGAGGGCCACGGCCGACGGCTCGTTTGCCGGGGAAATCGTGCCGGTGAACGTGCCGGCCAAAAAGGGACAGACGGTTGCCTTTGACAAGGATGAACATTTCAGGCCCGGCATCACCATGGAAAAACTGTCGGGACTCCCGCCGGCGTTCATCCCCAAAACGGGAAAAGTGACGGCCGGAAACGCCAGCGGTATCAATGACGGTTCCACCGGCATGATCATCATGTCCCTTGACAAGGCCAGAGAACTGGGCATTGCCCCGCTTGCAAGAATCAAAGCGGTTTCGAGGGGGGCATGCCATCCCTCGGTCATGGGACTGTCACCGGTGAATGCGGTCCGGAAACTCACCGAAGAAAGCGGGTTTTCCCTGGCGGATTTCGAGCTTGTCGAGCTGAACGAGGCATTCGCCGCCCAGTACCTGGGCTGTGAAAAAGAGCTCGGTCTGAAACGGGATATCACCAATATCAACGGCTCCGGCATCGGTCTCGGCCATCCGGTGGGGTCCACGGGCGCCCGGATCATGGTGACACTGCTCTATGCCCTGATGCAGCGGAACAAATCACTGGGACTCGCCACGCTGTGCGGCGGGGGT
The DNA here is from genome assembly GCA_964478245.1 of uncultured Desulfobacterales bacterium. Taxonomy (GTDB): domain Bacteria; phylum Desulfobacterota; class Desulfobacteria; order Desulfobacterales; family Desulfobacteraceae; genus CAYZHB01. Next base: position 7,664 of record CAYZHB010000098.1, read on the forward strand.
GGGATATCAATGGCCTGCGTTCTCGAGATGATGTGACTTTTAACTTGACAAACTGCAACTGATAGACGTAAGTAATTTATATCTGGCAAATAAGCGGACATCGTGATTATCGGCTGGAAATTTCTGGAAGGATTTTTTCCACCCCAATGAAGCGGTTTGTTGAAAGAGCGACAGGTACCGAGGTTAACGGGCGAAAGCCGTGGGATATCCAGGTGCTGGACAGGCGATTCTACCGCGAAGTGTTCCTGAAAGGCGCGCTGGGATTGGGTGATGCCTACGTTCAAAAATTCTGGGATGTTGAGGACCTGTTTGCGTTTCAGGTCAGACTGCTCACCAGCCCGTTCATCAAAAAACTTTCGGGAAGCGTGTGGCCCGGTGATGTGGTCAGCCGGTTAAAGGAAAAACTGGCTTTTGTTCCGGTCCGAAGGGCAAAAGCCAACATCCGGTTTCACTACGACATCGGCAACGAGTTTTACGAGATCATGCTCGGCCGCACAATGCAGTACTCCTCCGGGTATTTCACGGAAGAAAACATGAGTCTGGATGATGCCCAGATTCGAAAATTCGAGATTGTGGCGGACAAACTCAATGTTTTTCCGGGATGTTCGGTCCTTGAGATCGGCTGCGGCTGGGGATCTTTTGCCCGTTACCTGGCAGAGGAAAAAGGGTGCGACGTGACCGCCCTCACCCTTTCGGAAAAACAGTACCGGTACTGCATGGACAGGAACGGCCCTGTCCGGAACGGCCGGGTGCGCTTTTTCCTGAGTGATTTCAGAGAGACGGAGAAATATCTAAAGAAACCCGGCCGGGAGCAGTTTGACAGAATCGTGGGTATCGGTACCATCGCTCATTTTGTTCCCATGTTCAGCGCCCTCGTGAACACCATCACCTCTCACCTCAAAGACGGGGGGCTGGCACTGATAGACGATGTGTGCCGGGATACGACATGCCGGCGGTTCGTTCCCTCCCAGAGCGCCTGGACCCGCAAGTACATTTTTCCGGGCACCCAGTTTTTTTCGCCCGACCAGATCACCCGCCACTTCAGAAACAAGCTGATTCTCGAACACTTCTCAACAGAACGATCGTTTTACAGAGACACCTGCCTTGCCTGGCTTGCCAATATCGAATCGGAACGCGACCGGCTCGTGTGTTCCGGCCGGTATGACGACCGCTTCTTCCGGATATGGAAATACTATCTTTCCGGGGCGGCGGCCGGATTCGAGGCGGGATTTCTGGGACAGTGGCAGATACTTTTGTCAAAGATGAAAAGTCCTTACCGGAAAAAGGCGGCAACAATTTGAAAACGCTGGCTTCAACAGCCTGAAAAAAACGTATTGACCCGGTTATACAGGGGCGGCTATGAAAAGGGGGATTTGGATACTGTCCGTTTTGATCATCCTGGGGGCCCTGGGGCCTGAAGTCCTGGTCGGCAAGCCCCTGGTGCTGGACAGCAATTTCACCCAGCAGAAGATCGGTCTGCACATCTCGTTTCTGGAAGATAAGGAACGGCAATACAGCCTTCAGGAGGTGGTGTCACCGCCGGTATCAGAACAGTTCGTCCCTTCTGACAGGGCGGTCCTCAACTGCGGGTTTACGGATGCCGCTTACTGGGTGAGATTCACCGTGGTCAATCCCGGCAGCAAGGTGCGGCCATGGCTGCTCGAAGTGGCGTATCCCATGCTGGACCGCATAACCCTGTTCGTTCAGAAGGACGGGCGGTTCGAGGCCCGGGAATCCGGTGATATGCTGCCGTTCAAAAAGCGGCCCGTCGGCTACCGGAATGCGGTTTTCCCATTGGAAACCGGACCGGACGATCCGGACACATATTTCATGCGCTTTTCGACGGGCAGCGCCATGAATATCAACCTGACGGCATGGTCCCCGAAGGCTTTTGAAAAGAAACGCAACAGTGAACGTATTTTGTCGAGCGCTTTTTTCGGCGCCATCGTAGTCATGATTTTTTACAATCTGCTGCTGTTTGTCGCCTCACGGGTTTTCTGCTATCTCTACCATGCCCTTTTCGTGTCCGCCAGCGCCCTGTTCCTGTTCACCCTTTACGGGCTGGCGTTTCAGTACCTGTGGCCGGAATCGATCTGGTGGGCCAATACCTGCATGCCGATCCTGGTTTTTCTGTGCAACATTTCCTGCGTGGTTTTCGCCCGCTCCTTTCTGCTGACAAAGCAGGAAACACCCGCCATGGACAAGGTATTCGCCGGATATATCCTGTTCAACTGTCTTGCCCTGGCGGTTTCCCCCTTTCTGAATTACGCCTCGGCCATCCGGATTGCCACCGTGCTGGCGGTTCTGGCAGCACTGCTGCCGCTGGCCGTTTCAGCCAGGCTCTCCTTTGATTCCCGGCAGGCGCGGTTTTACCTGATTGCCTGGCTGTTTCTGTTTTTCGGGATAACGGTTTACGGCCTGAAGACATTTGGCGTGCTGCCGAGCCATTTCGTGACCGAATACGCCATGATATCCGGACTGCTGCTCGAGACGGTCCTGCTCTCACTGGGGGTCGGCGACAAGATCAACACAACGCAGCGCAGAAGTATCATGGCCCAGGAGCGGGCGTTAATGATCCAGCAGCAGGCATTTGAACAGCAGCAGGCCGCCGAGAAAGAGAAAGAGCACCTGGAAGGCCAGGTGCGCCAGGCCCAGAAGATGGAGGCGATCGGGCACCTTGCAGGCGGTATCGCCCACGATTTCAACAACATTCTCACGATCATCACCGGCAATATTGAGCTGGCCGCTATGGGCCGGCTGGAAAAGGAAACAGCGGAGCGGCTGCAGCACATTAAATCAGCATCCCAACGGGCTGAGGATCTGATTTCCCAGATTCTGACGTTCAGCAGA
>CAYZHB010000098.1:10523-11374 GCA_964478245.1 uncultured Desulfobacterales bacterium
GGGGTGGATACAATCGTAAAGGAGGTATCAAAATTTATCAGAACCACGATTCCCGCCGGCATCGAAGTCGATCACCTCGTCAATGCAAAAGACGGCAGGGTGCTTGCCGAGCCCACCGGTATTCACCAGGTACTGATGAACCTGTGCACCAACGCCAAGTTCGCAATGGAGAAAAGCGGCGGCAGACTCCGGATAGAGACCGGCATCGTTGAAGCGGATGCGATGTACGTCGTTACGGGAAAACTCTCAAAGGGTCGTTATGTGGCCATGTCGGTCAGCGATACAGGGGAAGGCATGGCACCGGATGTGGTGAACCGGATTTTTGAACCGTACTACACCACCCGGGAAAAAGGAAAAGGGACAGGGCTGGGGCTGTCCACAGTCCACGGGATCGTCAAATCATATGATGGTGAGATCGATGTGAAAAGCAGTGTGGGCAAAGGAACGACTTTCACCGTGTACCTGCCCGTAAAAGAAAACGGCGGCCGCAAACCCGGAGAAAAAGCGGAAAAGCGTATTGTGCAGGGCAGAAGAAGGATCCTGTTTCTGGACGATGAGGAGAAAATCACCGATATATACGGCAAACTGATCAAAGAGAAGTACGGCTGGGCAGTCGAAACCTTCAATTCTCCCCTGGCCGCTCTTGATGCATATGACCCCGGCCGTTTTGACGTGGTGGTGACCGATTTTCAGATGCCGAAGATGAGCGGGGTCAAAGTTGCCGAAAAAATCCTGGAGATAAACGGTTCGGCCCGGATCATTCTCTGTTCGGGGGACCCCGGTGCCATATCAGAGCGGTGGCGGCGGAAAACAGGGGTGAACAGCGTGATCAAAAAGCCCATCAATGACAT
>CAYZHB010000099.1:0-11229 GCA_964478245.1 uncultured Desulfobacterales bacterium
TACCGATAGAATACAAAAGCGTGTATGATCAGTTGAGGGATTAATCTTGATGCAACTATTGTTGAGTTTTGGCAGAATCAAGTATGGTGCCAGTATGGCTGATGTTTGATTTTTTTAATATGGTCAGATAACATTCAAATTTACAGAAGGAAGGTAATAAAGCGAAACCATATCAAGTCAAACAAATACGGGATATCATATTAAAGTATAAGATGGGGGTAAGTGATGACAAGTAAATATGAAATAATAATTTTCTGGAGCGATGAGGATGAAGCATACGTGGCAGATGTCCCCGAACTTCAAGGATGCATGGCACATGGGAATACACATGAATCTGCACTTGCGAACATAAAGTCTGCGATGGAGTTATGGATCGAAACAGCTAAAGAATTCAATGATCCCATTCCTCAACCCAAAGGTCGTCGATTAGCTTATGCATGATGATTTACCGAACCAGCCCCTTGCACCGGACGCTCATTCTTCGCGCCGGTGAAGGGCCTGTTATGTGTTCAAGAGAGGAGAAAAATCATGAAATTGAAAGTTGTAATACACGAAGCAGAGGAAGGCGGCTATTGGGCAGAAGTGCCTTCCATACCTGGGTGTGCCACTCAAGGTGAAACCTTCGACGAATTGTTGAGCAATATTTATGAAGCCGTTGAGGGTTGCCTGTCCGTCGATGTACAGGAGATCTCAATATCGGGAAAAGATAAAGTTATGGAGATAGCCATTTGAAAGCTGTCAGCGGTAAGAAATTCTGCAAGCTTGTTGAAGCCAAAGGCTGGGAATTGAAGCGAATAAATGGCAGTCATCATATCTATGCCAAAGCTGGAGAGAATGCCCGTATTTCTGTTCCAGTCCACGGAAATATGCCATTGAAAATCGGTTTGCAGCGGCATTTGATGAAGATCGCCGGAATTGAGGAAGGTGAATTATAAGTCAGCACATAACCTCGCTGGTGCAGGGGACGGCAAAAAGCGCGCCGCCCCTGACCAGCCTGTTAGCCTGAAGAACGGAAAATGCCAAAACCGATCGACAATTGCAAAACAAGCTTCCATGAATTGGCAGCCAATATATTGCCAGCCCATTTTACTCGTCTTAAAGAAAATATGAAGTCGCCAATCCCAGCTTCCTGGATCCGGGAGAAAGGAGTGGGTAAGGCTACTCTTTTGGAGCGCATAGGTCGGAAAAATGATTTTTCTGGTTGCTACGTGTTCATTGAGCATGGAGCGCCTTTGTATGTTGGCATTTCGAGAAACGTCATAAATCGCCTGTTTCAGCACCTTACTTCAAATAGCCATTTTAGTGGCAGTTTGGCTTATTACATTGCCAAATGTCAGCGAGACCCTGGTGGGACAAGAGAACAGAATATGGCCGACCTTAAATTTCGTTCATTATTTGAGAATTCGCAAAGGCGATTAGAACAATGCTCTATTGCCGTTGTTGAAATTAAAAATTCAGTAGAACTTCATTTGTTTGAAGTTTATGCAGCCATGGAGCTTGGAACCGGAGAGTTTAATACATTCCGGACACATTAAGGCTAACCAGTCAGCCCAGGTGACAGCCAGGGCAGGCGGACTTTTGATAATCCGAGGGGAATTGAACAGTAAACAATTTTAATCAGATAAGTGGAAGCCCTGGCTGCCCCTGGCTTCCAACGTTCGGCACAAAAGATTTGACTTTTTATGCATAGATTGTTAATTTTATGCATAAATGAAAAGGAGGGCGAATCTATGAGAACAACACTTGATATACCTGATAATTTGATGAATGAAGCCATGAAAGCAACTCACATCAAAACAAAAACGAAGGTCATTATCACGGCTTTGGAACAATTAATTCGAAGAGCGCAATTATCCGAAATCAAAAAATTTAAAGGAAAAATAAATTTAGATATCGACTTAGAAACAATTCGAGGGCGTAAATGTCGGTTCTAGTCGATACGTCAATATGGATAGACTATTTTAGAGGTGGAAATGATTCTGCACAGATGGATTTTTTAATTGATGAAAACCTTCTTGTAACCAATGATCTTATTCTGACAGAATTAATACCGTTCCTGAAAGTCAAGAATGAAACAAAAATTATTGATTTATTACATAATATCAGTCAATTAGAGATTTCTATAAATTGGAATGAAATTATAGATTATCAATATAAATGTTTAAAAAATGGACTGAATGGTGTTGGAATTCCTGATTTAATAATAGCTCAAAACGCAAAGCAAAATGGATGTAATATCTATACATTAGACAATCATTTCAATTTAATGAAAGATATTATTTCACTACAGATTCAAATATAAATCGAATGCTGCCGAACCAGTCAGCCCAGGTGACAGCCAGGGCCGGCGGCGTTGTGGCAGGCTGCGGAGGATTGAACTTCAAACAACTTTAACCAAGTCAGTGGAAGCCCTGGCTGCCCCTGGCTTCCAGCGTTAATTTTCAAAAACCAGAAAGTTAAAATGAACGTATTTTTACGCCATGGTAAAAAAGAAAGATTTGTCTGAAAGAGACATTAATTCTTGATATTCCGGTTGCTTTTTCCACCAACGGTGACGGCTTTCTTTCACATGACCGGACAGCAAGCTCAGAATATATTGAAAAAGAATATTCCCTTTCGAACTTTCCTTCGCCTGAAAAACTATGGGCCAAATATAAAGCATATAAAAACATCGCCTCAGAGAAGCAGGAAAAGATAGCCCGTAGTGATTATTTTTTTGACAGGTCGGGGCGTAAGCTTCGATATTATCAACCGCCCGGAAATTTTGTTGTTACTCTGTTTCGGCCGAGGCGCTTGGACTCGTAAAGTGCATCATCAATGCGCTTAAGCACGGAATCTTTGGTATCAGACAAAAGAATGCCGGTTACTCCCAGGCTGACTGTAATTTTGCCCACATGGAAAAATGGTTCGGACATTATATATTGACGCAATCTTTCGGCTGCTTCACCAGCAGCATTAACATCTGTTTCAGGCAGGATGGTAATGAGTTCCTCCCCGCCCCAGCGCACCAGGATGTCGACCCCCCTCAGAATGGCTTTGCTCCTTTTGGCAAACTCCACAAGCACTTTGTCTCCTACATCATGACCATATTTATCATTAACCTCTTTAAAGTGATCAATATCAAGCATGACCAGAGAAATATTTGTGTCGTAACGTTTTATATAAGCCAATGCCTTGGCAATAGCCAACCAGTTCAAAATAATCAGAAATTTTTTGTCAGGATAAAAAGAAGATCAACATCTGATACTTGACAAAAAAAAGAGCGTCCGTCATGATAGACGTATTGATGATGAGTGTGCCATTTTCTAATATTTTTTGTTATGAAAAGTTTCATGTGATGGCAACTCAAACGTAAGATCCCGCTTATGGGCAATGTGAGGCGAAACCGCCGATATGAGGAGAAATAACGGATGATTGCTCAAGAAACGATACAACGACTTCAACATGCCCCATTGGCAGACCGCATTCAGGTGATCGAAATGTTGCTTGAATCTCTGAAGCATGACATCGCTTCTGCTGAACCTCGTCAGACGAAACCTGCACCATTTCGTGTTCGGACATTTGATCTTGGAAGAGATATTTCCCTTGATCGAGAAGAGATGTATGCCGAAAGAGGAATGTGAAAGGTGTTATGCGCTCGATACCAATATCCTCGTCTACGCCCATAACGAAAATCCTCATATCATGCATCCGCCAAGTTGTTTCTCGAACAGGTGATGAATGAACGGAATAGTGATGGACAGCTCTCAGTATGCTTTCATGCACAAGTCCTTATGGAATTTTTGAATGTCATTACATGGTTTGCATGGTATCGGTTTGAAGCGCCTCTGCCGCTCCCTGATGCCATTCAGGTGGTTCAAGCCAGGGAAAAGGTTGCACTGGAAATGACTGATGCAGGCCTTGAAGTCAACATTGATTCTGCCCTTAATTTTATCGGTAGATTGGTGTCTCAACGCCCAGATGCTAAAATTCTGATCATCGGATTTTACCTTGACACGGTGCCCCAAGGCGGTTTGTTTGACGGTGCTCTGGGTGTTTTGGCCGGACTGGAAATTGCTCGTTTTCTCTATGAAAATCATAAAAAGCTTCCTTTTAATCCGGAAATGGTTGCAACCATAGGCAGAATCGACCTTGAACCTAATGCATATAATGTTATTCTAGGGCAATGCCGATTCTTCATTGAAATGAGATCTCAAAATGCCCAAAACTTGAAAAAGTTGAACCAGCATCTGGAATCTTATATACTCAGTCACAGGGAATTTACAAAAGAAAAAATCTATGACAAGCCCCCAGTTCCAATAGATGGAGATCTTGTGAACACCATCTGCCGGGCTGCGGACAACTGGGGGGTGTCCAGGATAAAAATGGCTAGCGGCGCTGGTCACGATGCTCAGTCTTTGCCCGCCAAGTTCCTGCGGGTATGATTTTTATTCCATGCAGAGACGGCATCAGCCACAATATAAACGAGTGGGCCGAAAAAATAGCGGTTGAACAGGGCACCAACGTGCTTTTGGAAACCCTTTTCCTCCTGGCCGATAGGAAGGCTTAATGGATTCAGCAAAAATCAGCTTGTCCCAGCGGATCAAAGAAAATGCATCAAAATTTACCCAAAGCGATCAGTTAATTGCCGATTATCTCATGAGTGAATATCCGAATAGTCTTCTCCAGAATGCTTCTGAAATATCGGCTGCAGTTAATGTCGACGTGTCCACGGTCACACGTTTTTTTCCAAAAATCGGATATAACAGTATCAAAAATGCCCATATGAATTTTAGAGAGGAATTTAAATTTTCAATGAACTCTCCTCTGGATCGGGTACTGGACATCAAAAATCAAAATGACAAAGTGTTTGAAAAAGTCCTGAAACTTGATTTGGAAAATATCCAGAAAACCTATCAAGGACTTGACCTGGATAGGATGGAGGCTGCTGTCCACATGTTAGGAGACAAAAAACGTCAGGTCTTTATTCTTGGATTTAGAAAAGAATTTTCTTTAGCCTACTATACATACCATCAATTGATGGGATTTAAGGACAATATTTTTTTATTGAGGGGTTCCAACCTCATTGACTTCTTGGCCCGGATGAAGACAAGGGATGTGCTCCTGGTTTTTGATTTCAGGCGCTATGCCGCGGTTCATGTCAAGGCTTGCCAGTATGCCAAGTCTATAGACTGCCATGTTATTACTATTGCCGACTCCCCCATGGCACCGTCGGCACCCCATTCTGACAACCATCTCATCGTCACCACAAAAGGGGCTTCGGCCTATGATTCCTATACAGCGGCCATGTCCCTAATCAATATCCTCCAAGCTTTGCTGTTGGAGTATTACGGGGTTTGTTTTAAGAAAAAGTACACTGCCTTAGAGGACCTTTTTGTCAGATTTGATATGTTTCTCCATCAACAAAAATCAAAGGGTTCTAAAAAATGAAAATGATTGGCCTCTTGCCCCTTGGCCAATCCCCAAGGCCGGATTTTATTGTAACCTTGGCCGCCATGGCTCCGAATATTCATTTCCGGGTCCGGGGAAGCTTGGATAATTTGTCGAAGGAAGAGATCCAGACCCTTTCCCAAAAGCCTTCTTCTTATAAACTCTTAACTATCTGCCAAAACAGACAGTCCTATGAAATTGGCATGGAGTACCTGATTCCCTTTCTGGAAAAAGCCGCAAATCACCTGGCCAAGGATGGAGCCTCCCCTATTATCCTCATGTGTGCCGCTAGATTCCCCGAATTGAAGATCCGCGGCCTTGTCTTACCTTACCAATTGATGGAGGCCCATGCCAGCGATATGTCCCGGATCCGCTGCATCGGTGTGATCACCCCTAATCCAAGCCAGATAGATGCCACCCTTAAAGGATGGATCAAGATCGGTTTCAAACCTCGGGTCTTAACGGCCTCTCCATTTTCTTCAAAAGAAATGGACCGTGCTATCAAAAAACTGAAAGAGGGACCTTGTGAATTGATCCTACTTGACTGCATGGGTTTTTCACCGTCCCAAGCCAATGCTGTTAAGAATGCTACCCAAAAAAAATGTACCTGCCCCCAGACCCTGATTGGGCAATATCTGAAACGGTTACGATGAAAAAGTATGAATACGAAACGGGTAAATAAAACAAAGAAAGTGACAAATGGTTTGAAACGAAGGGCTTAAATTTCAAACTGGCGGCTTAACCCCACCCGCACAGGTTGAAATTTTTGCAGGAAAGCGTCAATATGGTATGGAGCATGGTATTTGCCCCCCTTGTACACGCTTTTTGGCTCGCCCACTCCCGGGGGCAATGACTGCTACCGTCCCTGCAGGGCACAAAAATCATGCCTGTGGGCAGATACGGGGCAAAGGTCTGGGCATCATGCCCCGCACCACTGGGCAAATACGAACGGCCGTATCCCAGGCCGTCAGTCGCCGCCTCAATCGCCGACATCATGGATTTATCCAGGAGAACCGGACTTTTATCATAGATATCTTTTATCACAATATCCCGGCGTTCATATTGCCTGATTTGTTCTCTTACCGCAATTAAATCAGCCTCTTTCTGACTTCGCAATTCGATTATAAATCGACATTTTTCCGGTACGACATTCACCGCACCAGGCTCAAGATTCATCACTCCAATGGTTTGGACCATTTCGGGATACTGTTCCCGGACGATTTTTGGCAAGCCGGCGATAATAGGCAGGCTCTTCATGAGCGCATCCCGGCGCAGGGACATGGGTGTTGTTCCTGCATGGTCTGCCCTGCCGTCGACTTGAACCGCCATGCGCTTAATACCCGCAATCCCCGTTACAATCCCGATATCCTTTTGAGCATGTTCCAATACCGGTCCCTGTTCAATGTGGAGTTCCAGGCAAAATTGGATCTCTTTCAATTTGCATTCAGCCTTTCGGAGCATCTTTGGATCCCCCCCGGCCTGTTTCAGTCCCCGGGAAAAGCTTTCAGACGTATTTAAATCCCAGATGGCTTCTTGATCAAGGGTGCCGGCCATTGCCCTGGAACCCATTGTGCCTACCTTAAAAGCCCCTTCCTCATCAGAGAAATTGACCAGGTCCAGGTGCCAGGGCAGCTGAATATCATTTTCTTTGATGCTCTTAATACACTCCAGGCCTGACAATACACCGAGGACCCCATCAAACATGCCGCCATTGGGAACCGTATCAAGATGGGAGCACACCAAACCGACCTTAGCGGTTTCCCGTTTGGAATTCAGACGACCGATGATGTTAAGGGCCGGATCAACCCGCACCTCAAGTCCTGCCTCCCCAAGCTTTCTTACAAACCATTTCCTGACCTCCATGTCGGCTAGGGAAAAAGCTGGGCGATTAAGTCCGCCACCATGGGAAGCGCCGATTTTTCCAGATTCGAGAATACTTTGCCATAACCTGTCACTATTGATCTTTACCGGATTCATAACCCACTCATTCTATTATATTTCTGCTTTTGTTGCAAGATTCACCCCAGCAAGCCGGAACAAACCGACCAAACCCCGGATCACAACGCAATTGATCATTGCTGTACACGATTTTTCCCCTTACCATTGTCGTCATGACTTTTCCCTGGATTTGCCTGCCATGGTATGGGGACCACTTTGAAATACTATGACTTTTTTTTGCATCAAATGTCCATTTTTCATTGGGATTCAATATCACCAGGTCTGCACTGCCGCCCAAGGCCAGAATCCCTTTTTCCGGAAACAGGCCATATCGTCTGGCCGGGTTCTGGGCCATGGTTCTGGCAATAATACAAGGATCCCTTCCCTTTTTGACAACACCTTCAAAAAACATCAACGGCAGCATGGTTTCAAGGCCGGCCGCCCCCGAGGCGTTCTTAAAGATATTGGGATCTTTTTTTTGCTCCCCATGCCAGGGGGCATGGTCCGAACCGATCACATCAATATCCCCCGCCAAAAGGGCCTGCCATAATTCGTCCATATTTTTTTTTGACCGCATGGGAGGGTTTGTCCGGCAATAGGCTCCCTGCTTGAGCATGTCATCTTCCGTCATCACCAGATAATGGGGACAGGTTTCAATTGTAACATCCACTCCCTGTTTGCGGTAATATACCGCCAGATCAATGGCTCTGATGTGGGACACATGGTGCAGATGAAGCTTGAACCCGGTCCAGTGCGCAAGTTCCAGCAGCTTGAGCACGGACAGGGTTTCCGTGATCGGGGGCCTTGTAAGGCAATGATCAATGGGAGACGTCCGGTCGTCTTTTTGTGATCCGGCAATCAAAGATTTTATGATCCGATCATTTTCCGCATGAAACCCAACTGGTATGCCGGATTTGGCGATTCTGGGCAAAATTTCCCAGAGCACCTCGTCTTCAATGCGGGGAAAACGAACAGGATCGGTCTCAAACAGGCTTAATTTTATGCCGCAAACGCCTGCCTTATAAATGGAATCAAGAAAATCAATCGTCCCTTCTTTTGCAATGGTTGCCATCAATGCCACATCCACCCTGGCAAGGCTTTTTACGGCATCTACCTTTTCAAGAAATCGCTTGTCACTGTTAACAGGAACCGGCTTGTCATAGGGCATTTCAATAATGGTTGTAACCCCTCCGGCTGCAGCAGCCGATGTTGCACGGTCAAACCCCTCGTCCGGGTTGGAATAACAATGCACATGTGCATCCACAATGCCGGGGAAAATAAAATTTCCCGTGGCATCGATACGGGTGTCGGCAACAGGGTTGTCAAGCCTTCCGATTGCTGCGATCTTACCGTCTTTTACGGCAACAGAACCGTTTTTTAAAACATAATCCGGGAAAACCAGATCACCGCTAACTACCAAATCAAAATTCATATCTGATATTCTGCCTTAAATTTTTTATTAAATTTCTTTATCAATGACATCCTTGAGAACCGTGATACCCTTCCGGATCTGTTCACAACCGGGTTTTGTAAAATTGAGCCGAAGTGTATTGCCAATCAGTTTTCCAGCGTGGAAATCCTGACCCGGAATATAGGCAATATTGTGGTCAATAGCAGAGGTCAGCATTTTAAATGTGTCTATTTTATCCGGGAGTTCAAGCCAGACAAACAACCCACCCTCAGGTCTTGTATAGGTGTACTCTTTAGGGAAAACCTCATCTAGGGTCTTAAGCATCGTATCAAGCTTCACTGAATAGGCATCACAGATGGTATGCACATGGCCGGCCAGACGATCTTCCCTTAAAAACCGGTCCACAATGGCCTGAGAAAGGCTGCAGGTATGAACATCTGTTGCCTGTTTTCCAATGACAAGACATTTCATGATTTCAGGCGCTGCAACCACTGCCCCAACCCGTAAACCCGGACAGATCAGTTTTGAAAAACTCGAAAGGTGAATCACGATTCCCTTTGTGTCAAAACTTTTTATGGGGGGCAATGCTGCACCTTTGTATCGTAATTCACGATAGGGATCATCTTCCAGTATCCTGACATTGTATTTCTCGCACAGGGCCAGAACAGCACGGCGCTTTTCAAGGCCAAGGGTTTTTCCTGACGGGTTCTGAAAGGTGGGAACCAGATAGAGAAGTTTGGGAGAGCGTGTGATGCATTTCTCTTCAAGATCGGCAAGGTTGATGCCGTCTTCATCCATTTTTACGGGGACAGGCCGGGCCTGGTATGTTTTCATTATATGCAATGCCGCAAGGTAGGTAGGGTTTTCGACCAGGACTTCATTTCCTGGATTTAAGAATGCCTTGCAGACAAGATCAATCCCCTGCTGGGCACCGCTGACAATGAAAACATCATCTGCACGGGCATGGATATCCATTGTGCCAAGCCATTGTGCAACCGATTTGCGCAAGGGATAATACCCCTCTGTGGGTCCGTATTGTAATATGGTGCCTGCATCTGAGTTTAGGACTTCCTTTGTTATTCTGACAATTTGAGATCCCGGGAAAAATTCCTCTCCGGGCATGCCCACTGCAAAGGAAATCATCCCCGGCTTTTGTGCTCTTTTAAATATTTCCCTGATGGCATTATTGCCCAGGTTTTCCATTCGTTCGGCGAGTCGAAGGCTCATTTCAAGCTCCTTATTTTTGACTGGAATCCTTTTTCTTTTCAAGATTTCTATCAGCTATAAGTTTTTTCCCGGCTGCAGCACGTTTCAGTTTTGAAAGACTGCCTTCAACTGGGTACATGAATTCGAGGACCCCTTTTGATCTGGCTTTTTCAATCAGCTTTTGCCCTAATTTGCTGCGGACAATGACATGGTTCCAGCCCCGGGCCTTTTCCCAGCCTTCGGGCAATCGGGCGGAACCCACTGAAATATCGGCAAATTCAGCCGTTAAATCATCACAATAATGACATGACGGACGAATGCAAGCGGTCACAGTGTCAAGGGGAATGTCGATCTTCTTGTCTTTGGTCACAACTTCCATCACCTGATACTGGCTGGGAGGAATATCCAGTCCTGTTACATCTGAAGGATTTATCCCGTTTTCCCTGAGCAGCCGGCAGGTCGCTTCCCAGGATAGTGCCCAGCCGCAGAAAAGGCCGATAACAAATTTTAATTTATCCTTTATTCCCGAAATAGAATCAGGGTCCAGTTTCATTTTTGCAAGGGCCAGGGCCTGGCAGGGTGTGGCAACAACTCCCACGCCTGATACGGCGTTCAAATCAAGGCTGTTAAAGGCTGCCACAGTAGGAGATACAATAAAACGGCTTCCGGCATTGGCAAGTATCCCTGTTTGATCTTTAACCGTGGAGGCCGTTGACAGCAGATCATTATCCCGGCCGGCCGTCACGGCAGTGTCTATGAGTCCCTCTTCCAGGGCCAGCTGGATCAAAGCCGTTATGGTACCGCCGTGCTGACCCCTTGCCCGCACATCCGGGTCAACGGCCCTTGTAACCCAGAACTCCCTGACCGCTCCCAACTCCTGTGTCAAAAAATCAAGACCAAACAGATCCTGTTTCATGGCAGGTAAATCGGCAGGGGTTCTGGGGCAATACCTGCCCCCCCGGCAGTCTTTAAGATCGCAGGAATGCAAAACCCTGATCTGGTCCTTATGGATGGCCTGATAAGGGCACAGATTAACACAGGCACCGCACCCGGTACACAGATCTGTATTGAGAATTTTTTCTTTTAAATATTGCTGTCCTTTCGGGTTTGATTCTTGTTTCATCTGTCTGACCTTTCGTTTCTTAGCCCCAGAGGAGCAAAAATTTAAATATTCTTAGCATTCAATGAGGGTTGTGATTCCATAATAATATTTGCGTCCACAACCAGGGGAGTTCCGTTCCGGA
>CAYZHB010000100.1:0-11184 GCA_964478245.1 uncultured Desulfobacterales bacterium
GGGAAAGAGTTCCGTGATCAATCTGATCACCGGATTTTACCGACAGAACGCGGGACGGATCCGGATCAACGGAAGCGACATGGAAAGTTACAGCTTAAGGGAGATACGGGACCGGACCGCCCTGGTCATGCAGGACCCGGTGCTGTTCTCCGGCACTGTACGGGAGAACATCATGCCCCCGGCACATACGCTTACCGAAAAGATGCTTGAAAATGCGCTCAACCAGGCCAACTGCGGTTTTCTTTTCCACCGGTATGCCGGGCTCGACACGATGATTTCCGAAGGAGGGCGTCCCCTGTCCAGCGGGGAAAAACAGCTTGTCTGCATTGCCAGGGCCTTTGCGGTGGATCCCGATATCATCATCTTTGACGAGGCCACCTCCTACATGGACGCCCAGTCCGAGCAGCAGGTTCACCTGGCCATGAACCGGCTCATGAAGGGCCGGGTGTCGATCATCATCGCCCACCGGCTCAGTACGGTGCGGGCATGTGACAACATCATCCTTCTGCGGTCGGGACGGGTGAAAGAGACCGGCACCCATGACGAGCTGGTTGCCGCTGAAGGGGAGTATTACCACCTTTTGAACCGGGAGAAGAACGGATGAAACGGATGAAAGACAACAGCCGGATACGCCGCAGAATTTACCGGGTAATATTGACGTCACTTCCGGTTTCGGGGGCGGCCGGACCCCGGTCAAGAGACTCATTTGTCCGTTGGTTTTGCCTGTTTGATCGTTCTATCATTTGCGCTGCAAATTTGAAAAACTCGGGCGCAGGCGCCCTCGGACAGTTTCAAATTTTATGCAGCGCTTCATGAAGAACCATTTTCAAACAGTCAAAAAGACGGCGCAAACAAGCCCCTTGACCTTCCGGCTATTTTGCCGGGAACCGGTTTAACCGCTTTTTTAAAGGGGGCTACCGGAATGCGTTGGTCAGGTAGACACCGGAGATGACAAGGGCCCCGCCGGTGAAGAGCGAAGAGGTGAGCGGTTCCTGAAGGATCAAAAAGGCAAAGGTGATGGCGCTCACCGGCACGATATTGATAAAGACGCTGGCCTTCATGGGACCGACCTTGTTGACGCCTTCATAGTACCAGAAAAAGCCCAGCACCGTTCCGAAAAACCCCAGGTAGAAAAGCGATCCCCAGTCGATGACGGTATAAGCGGCGCATTCGGCAAATCCGGACCCGAATACCACGGTCAACCCGAGAAGGACCGCCCCCACGATGGACGAGTAGCACACGGACGCCACCGGCGGCAGCTTGGTCATGACGGATTTGCCGATAAGGGTATAGGCGGCCCAGCTGGCCACGCATCCGCAGATCAGAAGTTCTCCTTTGCCGAAGCCGTGCCGGAACAGCCCTGTTACCTGTCCTTCCGAAATGACCACGATGGCGCCGGTGACCGACAGGAGTATACCCGCCGCTTTTATCCAGGTGAGCTTCTCCCGGAAAATGAGCACGGACAGCAGGGTGATCACGACCGGGTTGTTGGCGATGATGAGCGAGGCCCTGCCCGCCGTGATGTAATGAAGGCCCGTGAAAAAGCACAGGTTGTAGGAGAAGACACCGGTGGCCCCCAAAAGAATGAGGGGCAGAATCTGGTTCCTGCTCAGCCGGGGAAGCCCGCCCTCGAGCCGCCGGGTCAGAAACAACAGGAACACCGAGGCGATGGTGAACCGTATGAAGGCGGCATTGTAAGGGGTGACATTCTCGGCAATGCTTCTGCCGGCGATAAAGGTCCCGCCCCAGAAGATGGCCGTCAAAACCAGTTTGATGTATGTCAGGGCCAAAACCGGACTCCCGTATTAATATCATTCGTGCGCCGGGCGGGCACAACAGATGATGAAAGTATTAGCTGTTAGCCGTTAGCTGTTAGCCGTTGGCCGTTGGCTGTTAGCCGTTAGCTTCAAGCGGACAAATCTCTTATATATAAAAATAGTGGCTATACATAAAAATAGTGGCGATCACCTGAAATGCAAGCGGCTTTTCTGCCGGCCGCAGGCCGGAATCGAAAAGCCACTCTTTCTATCACAGGGCAGGGAAGGAATGCAACCCCGGATTTTTGGCTTTCTGCGTTATCCGCTTCGCTGTCGGCGGTGCATGGATACGATGGCGGTCCCGCAAAGAAGCAGGGTCAGAATGATCATGCCCCATTCCGAAAGCGTGGGAATGGGTGCTGCTGCCGTCCACGGAATCTGCCCGTTCAATCGAACAAACTATCTGTTTCTCCCCGGTGTCGTTAAAAGGGGCGCTTGACGGGTTCAGCCTGGCGGAAGAAAAAAAAGCCCCCGGCGGGCCGGTTCAGGAGGGGCAGCCGGTCGTCGGAGGCAAGGGGGATAGGGTGCGCATCAGTCCATGAAGGGGTATTCAAAGGACGTCGGCGGTGTGAAGTTTTCCTTGATGATCCGGGCGCTGACCCATCTTAGCAGGTTCAGCTTGGAGCCGGCCTTGTCGTTGGTGCCGGAACCCCGTGCCCCGCCGAACGGCTGGTTGCCGACCACCGATCCCGTGGGTTTGTCGTTGACGTAGAAGTTGCCGGCCGCATTCCGCAGCTCCCAGGTGGCTTCATTGATCACGTTTCTGTCCCTGGCGAAGATGGCGCCGGTCAGGGCGTAGGGAGAGGTTTCGTCGCAGAGCCTGAGGATCCGGCTGAACTGGCTGTCCGGATAGACATACACCGTGAGGACCGGTGCGAAAATCTCCTCTTCCATGGTGATAAACCGGGGATCTTTTGTTTCGATCACGGTGGGGTCCACAAAGTATCCCGCGGACTTGTCCCCGTTGCCGCCGAAGACGATCTCCGCTTTTTCACTGGCCTTGGCTTTCTCGATGTAGGACATGGTGTTGTCAAAGGAATCTTCATCGATCAGGGCGTTGAAGAAATTGAAATCCCTGGGATCACCGGCGCTTTGGTTGACCTTTTCAATCATGGCCCCGAGGCGCTTTTTCACATCTCCCCAGAGGCTTTCCGGGATATAGGCGCGGGAAGCGGCTGAACATTTCTGGCCCTGGTACTCGAAAGCGCCGCGCACAAGGGCGGTGGTCAGGGTTTCCGTGTCTGCGGAACTGTGCGCCACCACAAAATCCTTTCCGCCGGTCTCGCCCACGATGCGGGGATAGCTCCGGTAGCGGTCCAGGTTTTTGCCCACGGTGGCCCACATGTTTCTGAACGTTGCCGTGGAACCGGTAAAATGGATTCCGGCCAGGTGTTCGGATTCAAGCACCGGGTTGCCGACGTCGCTGCCCGATCCCGGGATGAAGTTGACCACGCCGTCGGGCAGCCCGGCTTCCTGGAGGAGCCGCATGAAGTAGTAGTTGCTGAGCACGGCCGTGGATGCGGGTTTCCACAGGGCCACGTTGCCCATCATGGCCGCCGATGTGGGCAGGTTGCCGGCAATGGCGGTGAAGTTGAACGGTGTGACCGCAAACACGAAGCCCTCCAGCGGCCGGTGTTCGGCCCGGTTCCACTCGCCCGCCGCGTGGCGCAGGGGCTGCTCCTCGTAAATTTCCTTCATGCTGTACGTGTTGAATCTCAAGAAGTCCGCCAGTTCGCAGGTCGCTTCGATTTCGGCCTGGTGGACATTTTTGCTCTGGTTCAGCATGGTGGCGGCGTTGAGGATGTAACGGTATTTAACGGTGATCAGCTCCGCCGCTTTCAGAAAGACGCCGGCCCTTTCCTCCCAGGGCAGGGCGGCCCAGGCTTTTTTGGCTTCAAGCGCCGCTTCGATCGCCTTTTTTACTTCCGCCTTGCCCGCCTTGTGGTATTCGGCCAGGACATGGCCGTGTTCGTGGGGGCACACGGCATTGGCCGTGTTGCCGGTTTTCACTTCCCGGCCCCCGATAATCAGGGGAATTTCGATTTTCCGGCTGTACTGGCGGTTAAGCTCTTCTTCCAGAATCTTTCTTTCCTGTGACCCTTTCCGGTAGCTTTTGACCGGTTCGTTAAACGGGTCCGGTATGCTGGTTATGCCGTAACTCATAATATCACTCCTCGATTTTGAATTCGATTCCCTGTGCCAACGGGAGTTTGTCGCCCCAGTTGATGGTGTTGGTCTGCCGTCTCATGTAGTTTTTCCAGGCGTCCGATCCGCTCTCACGTCCCCCGCCGGTGTCCTTTTCTCCGCCGAAGGCACCGCCGATTTCGGCGCCGGAGGTGCCGATGTTCACGTTTGAAATCCCGCAGTCACTGCCCCGGTGGCTCAGAAACATTTCACTGTACCGGAGCGACCGGGTGAAAACGGCTGCCGACAGACCCTGGGGCACGTCATTGTGCAGCTTGATGGCGTCTTCAAAGTCGTCATATTCAATGATGTATAGGATCGGGGCAAAGGTTTCCTCCTGCACGGTTTCGTAGTGGTTTTCCACCGCCACGATGGCCGGCGTCACGTAGAATCCCCCTTCGAGACCCTCCGGTTTGACCACTTCACCGCCGTAGAGGATATTGCCGCCCTCGGTTTTGATAGATGCCAGGGCCGTCATCATGGTGTCCACTGCTCCCTGGTCGATCAGGGGCCCCATCAGGGTGTCGTCATCGAGTGGAGAACCGATTTTAACCTGCTTGTACGCATTGATCAGCTTGTCCACGAACGCATCCCGGACAGAAGAGTGGACAATGACCCGGCGGGTGGTGGTGCAGCGCTGGCCCGCCGTCCCGACGGCGCCGAAGAACGTCGCCTGCAGTGCCAGATCAAGGTCGGCATCTTCCGTCACGACCACGGCATTGTTGCCGCCCAGCTCCAGAAGACAGCGGGCGAGCCGTTTTGCAACGGTCTGGCCCACATGGCGGCCCATGTCACAGCTGCCCGTGGCGCTGACGAGCGGTATCCGCGGGTCGTTTATCAGGGTTTCCCCCACTTCCCGTCCGCTGCCGATGACCATGTTGAAGATACCGTCAATACCATGCCGGTCCAGCACCGGTGCCAGGATGTTCATCACGCCGATGGCGGTGAGCGGTGTCTTGGAACTGGGCTTCCAGACAACGGCGTCACCGCATACGGCCGCCACAAGCGTATTCCAGCTCCAGACCGCCACCGGGAAGTTGAAGGACGTGATCAGGCCGATGATGCCCAGGGGATGCCACTGCTCGTACATGCGGTGCTGTTCCCTTTCCGAATGCATGGTCAAACCGTACAGCATCCGGGACTGGCCCACGGCAAAGTCGGCAATGTCGATCATCTCCTGTACTTCGCCCATGCCTTCCTGCTTGATTTTTCCCATCTCCAGGGCGACCAGTTCACCAAGGGGTTCCTTGTATTCCCTGAGTGCATCGCCGATTTCCCGGATGACCTGTCCTCTCTCGGGTGCCGGTGTCATCCGCCACTTTTCAAACGCCGATTCCGCTTTCTTCATGACCGTGGCATATTCCGCTTCTGTTGCCTGGATTACTTTTGCTATCGGTTTTCCGTCAATGGGTGAGTAAGAGATCAGTTCTTTTCCGCCTGTTTTGATCCAGGAATCGCTTCCGCCTGTGCAGGCGCCGTAGTTCACATCGCTGATTCCGAGTTTCTCGATAATTTCCATGGTTGGCCCTCCTTTTTTCGCCTTTTAAGCCCTTTATCCTTTTACTATAATCATAAAACGACTATAATTAAAATTCATAATATTTATACATGGTATGAATCCTGTTCATGAAAGGGGCGCCATGCTTGACCTGTACCAGCTGAAAACGTTTTTCGTTTTCGGCAAAGTGTTCAGCTTCACCGAAGCGGCCGACATTCTCAACCTGACCCAGTCGGCGGTAAGCCATTCCGTGCGGAAGCTGGAGGCATCCGCGGATGTCAAGCTGGTGGAACGCACCGGCCGCCGGTTCAAACTGACCCGGGCCGGCAGAGAGCTCTACCGGATAGCGGAGTCGGTGTTTTACCAGCTCGAGGAGGCGGAAGAGATCCTGAAAGGTATACGGGAGGCCTCGATGCAGTCGGTTACCATCGGCAGTCCGGTGGAGTTCGGGGTGTCCATCCTTCTGAGGCATATCCGGCAGTTCGTGGAGACCCATCCGGACATTCATCTCAATTTCCATTTTTCCCATCACCTGGCCGAACCCTTCATACGGGATGAAGTGGACTTTATCATCGACTGCAAGGAGCAGGCGTTCAGCAACACGGAAAAGATACGGCTCTTTCACGAACAGTACGTGGCCATCGCCTCGCCCGCGTATATCCGAAAGCACGGGATCGGCCGGGTGGAGGACCTGAACCGGGTGAACGTGCTGTCCTTAGACGAAGAAGGGGAATGGTGGCACAATTTTCTCGTGTCGATCCCCCACCGGGAAGTCAGCTTCAGAAAAGTGAACACGATCAACCATGTCCGGGGACTGATCCACGGCGCAACAGAGGGACTCGGGGTCGCGTTCGTCCCCAGATACACGGTGATAAATGAACTGGAAACCGGGGTCCTGGTGGACCCGTTTCCCGATGTCAAACCCATTGCCGATCTTTTCTGTATCTATATCAAACGGGAAAAACTGAAAACGGAAAAGAACCGCCAGGTGGTATCGTATCTCAAATCCATTCAGCCCTCCGAGTTCGGCGAATCGGTTTGAACCGGACAGCGTCATCGGAAACTGCGCCATCGGCTTTATTGACAAAAACAAATTTTTGGCTTAGGTTTCTTTTGTTGTTTAAAATTTTGAACAAAAACATATAGAATGTGACGCATTTTCAACCAAAGAGTGTTGACTCAGGTGAAAACTGCGACTCCATGGGCCGGAAAATGCCCTGTTAACTGATTGTTTTCATTTGAGATTAAGCCGAATCACAAGGCAATTTAAGTCCTTTTTCAAAGAGTTACGGCAGCGGAAATCCGGTTTTTCTTTTTTTCATATCCTTCTGCTGCTGAAAGGAACAGATGACTGCTATCGGTAATACGCCGGGAACCCTGTCTGTTTTATCTGAAACCGTTAAATAAACCGAGGACTGCTATGATGAAAAAATGTATTTTGGGTTTGATGCTGCTGATGATGCCCGCGGCGCTGATGTTTTCCTGCGGCCCGCAGGACGAGTCTGCCGTGACCGTGGCCTCGAAAGTGGACACGGAGGGGGCTCTTTTGGGAAACATGATTATTCTGGCGTTAGAGGAGAACGGAATAGCCACGGTGGACAAGACGGAATTCGGGCAGACGGATGTCATCCGGAAGGCGATTGTCAACAATGAGATCGATATGTATCCGGAATACACGGGAAACGGGGCGTTTTTCTTTGATGCCGGTGGATCGGAAACGTGGCGGAACCCTGATGCAGGATATGCGCTTGTGAAAAAAATCGATATGGAAGAAAACGGTATCGTCTGGCTCGAACCCGCTTCGGCAAACAACACCTGGGCCATCGCCGTACGGAATGATGTGGCGCAAAAGCACGGTCTTGCGACACTGGCCGACATGGCCGAATACGTGAACAGCGGCAATCCGGTCATGCTGGCGTGTTCAGAGGAGTTTGCAAGCCGTGAGGATGTACTCCCGGCGTTTGAAAAGGCCTACGGCTTTCGTCTCAGCCAGGATCAGCTTTTAATCCTGTCCGGCGGAAACACGGCAACCACGGAGAAGGCCGCTGCCAGGGGGACGGACGGGGTCAATTTCTGCATGGCCTACGGTACGGACGGTCAGCTCTCTGCACTGGGTCTCAGGGTGCTCAAGGATACCCTGAACGTACAGCCGGTGTACCAGCCTGCGCCCATCGTGCGCAAGGAAGTGCTTGACCGGTTTCCGGAAATTGAAGAAATCCTGACGCCCATATTCAGAAGCCTGTCCCTGGAGACTCTTCAAAAGCTGAATTCGGCGATTGCCGTGGAAGGAAAAACCGCAAGATCGGTTGCAACGTCCTATCTGGAGGAAAACGGGTTTATACAACAGTAGAATGAAGCCGGGCCCCGGAAATACCCGTATTCAGAAAGTGCCGCTGGCTGCCCTGGTTCTCCAGTCGTTAGTCCTCTTTTTCCCCCTCTTGAGCCTGAAAGCGAACCGGATCGCCGACGGAATTGATTACTTGCCTGCGCCGTTTTCCCACTGGAGCTTTGCTCTTTATCTGTCTGCGCTGGTGATTACGTTCACAGTATCAACCATGCGCATGAGAGACCGGGGTACACCTGAATTTATGGCCGGGGTGCTCATCTTCCTTTTTCCGTTCGTGCATCTGTCATTCAATTCACACGCCCTTATGCCGGGATCTTCAGAAGCCGCCCGCATCGCTCCCCACGCCGGTACGTGGATCTGTATGGCAGGGGCCTACATTCTCTGCGCGGACGGGGTAAAATTGTCACCCCGCCGGACCTTATTATGGTGCACGCTTCTCTTGGCCTTTTTACTGCTGGGGGGACTGCTGCTGTCAGGGCGCCTTGACTCCCTGTCGATCCTGAAAGAGTTTGAAAACAGATCTGCCAGGTTTTTTCTCGAGTGCACCGCCCATCTCTTCCTGTCCGGCATGAGCGTGTTTTGGGCCTGCTGCCTCGGGATACCTTTGGGATTCATTGCCTACAAACGCCGGGTGTTTAAAACCGGGATTTTCTTTTTTACCAATACCGTCCAGACCGTTCCCAGCCTGGCGCTGTTCGGTCTCCTCA
This sequence comes from uncultured Desulfobacterales bacterium, assembly GCA_964478245.1. Classification (GTDB taxonomy): domain Bacteria; phylum Desulfobacterota; class Desulfobacteria; order Desulfobacterales; family Desulfobacteraceae; genus CAYZHB01. The sequence goes on from CAYZHB010000100.1 coordinate 8,554, forward strand.
TCGCCCCGCTCTCTTTTCTCTCCTATTTATTTCCGCTGCTCAGAGAACTGGGAGTAAAAGGCATCGGCACGGCCCCGGCCCTGATCGCACTGACCCTTTATGCCCTTCTCCCGGTCGTCCTGAACACGTATACCGCTTTTGACAATATCAGCGATTCGGTTAAAGAGGCCGGGAGGGGGATGGGTATGTCCCCTTTTCAACTGTTCTTCATGGTGGAGCTGCCCAACTCGACACCGGTGATGCTGAACGGTATCCGGATCGCCGCGGTCCTCACCATCGGCAATACCGCGGTGGCGGCCTTGATAAGGGCGGGGGGGCTTGGAACCTTCGTTTTTCAGGGGCTGGGCCAGTCCGCACCGGATCTTGTCCTGCTCGGGGTGATTCCCATTATAGTCCTGGCAGTGGTTACCGACAGAATTTTCGCCCTGTTCGTATACATAACAAGCCCGTTCGGGAATGATCTGAAAAGCACGGACACCGATACGGGAGAAAAGCCTTTTGGCATGCCGGAACAGGAGGAAAATAAATCAATGGTGTCCCATGGCTGATACCGGGGAGCAAACGGATCCATGAACCCGATGAAAAAAACAGACAGCGTATTGGGGCTGTCGGTAAAGCTCTTCGTAATTTTGTTCTTTCTGCTGTTCCTGTTTGTCAAGCCGTTTCTGCTGTCGGTGCTGGGATTCGTTTTTCCCGGGGAGACAGAACTGGTTTATCCTCGTTACGGCCTGCCAGCCATGCTGCTTCAGCATTTATTGATGGTGGTGGTCTCGAGCACTGCCGCCGCTGTCATGGGTATACTGGTGGGTATATTTGCCACAAGCCGTGCCGGCAGGGAATTTATGCCCCTGATACAGGATTTCACCTCGTTTACCCAGACATTTCCGCCGGCAGCGGTGCTGGCCCTTGCGGTACCCCTGCTGGGTTTCGGGTATGAACCCACCATTGCCGCGCTATTTTTTTATTCCCTGCTGCCCATCGTGAAAAACACCATATCCGGAATTGACGGCATCGATCCGGATGTAATCGAATCAGCCCGCGGCATGGGAATGAACCGCCTGCAGCTTCTCTGGTATATAAAAATACCGCTTTCCATGAATGTCATCATGGCGGGCATCCGGACAAGCGTCATTCTCAATATCGGCACCGCGACCATCGGTGCGGTGGCCGGGGCGGGCGGACTGGGCGCCCCCATTATTTCCGGCCTTATCCGGGACAACCCGTCATTCGTGCTTCAGGGGGCGCTGGCCTCGGCCCTCTTAGCCATTATAACGGACTGGTCCCTTCAGTGGATGGAAAAACGATTTTTTTTTCTTACAAATGTGTTTAAGCCGTAACAGGACTGTCAGGGACGTGAAAATTTTCTGTTATTGATATATTTTCCGGCAAACATGTAATTGAAGGAGGGTACCCCATGAAGATCGTCTTTTTAACCAAATTGAACCGGATATGGTTTGAAAAGCTGGCGTCACTTAAACAGACATTTCCCGAGGCTGATTTCGTGACCGGACCTGAGATGGCGGAAAATGAACTTGCACAGGCAGAGGCCCTGATCGCGGGTGAGCTTACCACGGATGTACTGAAGCGCACCGAAAAACTTAAGATTGTTTTTGTGCCGTATGCCGGGGTGGATGCCCTGCCGCTTTCTTATATAAAGGAAAAGGGGATACGGGTGGCCAATGTTCACGGGAATGCAAAATTTGTGGCCGAGCGGTCTGTGGCCATGGCACTGGCGTTTTACGGGAAAATCATCCAATACCACGATGACCTGAAACGGTTCCGGTGGCACGGGTACTGGGCTTCCGGAAACATCGAGGACACGTGGGACTCGATATACGGCAAACCGTGCGCGGTTATCGGGACAGGGGAGATCGGCCGCCACATCGCCCGGCACCTGAAAGCGTTTGACTGCGAGGTGATCGGATATAAAAAACGTCCGGTTGAAGAAAAACCAGACCCCTTTGATGAGATCACCCTGGACCTGGAAGCGGCTCTGGAAAAGAGCGAACTGGTTTTTATCACCCTCCCCCTGACAGATGCCACTCATGGGCTGTTCAGCCAAGAGATCCTCATGGGGATGACGGACAAGTTCCTGGTGAATGTGGGAAGGGGGGAAGTGGTCGATGAAAAGGGGTTATACAGGGCCCTTGAACAGGGAATATTAAGAGGAGCGGCCATCGATGCGTGGTACCGCTACCCCGGAAAGGGCGTGACAGAGGCGGTCCCGTCCCGATATCCTTTTCATGAACTGCCCAACGTGATCCTTTCGCCCCATCTTGCCGGATTCACATACCAGGCGGCGCTGTTGAATATTGAACAGACATTCGAAAACATCAGCGCGTATATCAAGACCGGCAGGCCCGTGTTCGAGGTTGATCCGGAAGTGATGTACTGACTGTGCGCGGTTGGGGCAGATCAATACAGGTATGGCTGGAAAACAACGGCAAGTACGGGAAAAGCGAGAAAGCCGATCACGATGCCGCTGAAGAAGACGGGATCTCCCCCTGAAACGGCAGTTCTGTTGCATTGTTAATCCGGATATAGTAAAGGTGGTAAACAGAAAAATTTTGGTTATGAGAAAAGTGAACCGATATGGAGGAGGTGCGGTATGTACTGGAGCTGGTTGAAAAG
>CAYZHB010000101.1:0-11172 GCA_964478245.1 uncultured Desulfobacterales bacterium
CCCGCCGTACTGTCTGCAGGCATCGGTCACTGTTTTCGAGCGGTTGCCCTTGGCCAGCATCACCATGGAAGCGCCCTCTTTCTGGAAAATCGGCACGTAGGGATCCATCCGGCCGGCGGTGGTGGGACCGAAGGAGCCAGACGCCTGCCCTTCGGGTGTTTTGGCAGGACCGGCATAATAGATGATGTGCTCCCGGATATAATCGGGAAGCCGATCTCCCCGGTCCAGGCGCTCCTTGAATTTTGAATGGGCAATGTCCCTTGCCACGATGATGTCACCGGAAAGCAGAAGCCGCGTGGCAACGGGATGCCGGCTCAACTCTCTCCGTATCTCATCCATGGGCTGATTCAGATCGATCCGGACGGGTTCGGCCATCTCCACCGCTTTATCGGGCAGGAATCGGGCCGGATCGTTTTCCAGCTTCTCCAGGAACACCCCGTCCGCTGTAATTTTTCCCTTCACCTGGCGGTCTGCGCTGCAGCTGACCCCAAGGCCGACCGGGCATGAGGCGCCGTGTCTGGGAAGCCGCACCACCCGGACATCAAGGGCGAAATATTTGCCGCCGAACTGGGCCCCCAGTCCCAGTTGGAAAGCACGCGCCTTAACCTTCTCTTCAAGATCGGTATCCCGGAAGGCATGACCGGTTTCATCCCCTTTCAGCGGCAGCGTGTCCAGGTAGCGGGCGGATGCCAGCTTCACCGTCTTCAGATTGGCCTCGGCAGAGGTCCCGCCGATGACAAATGCGATATAGTAAGGCGGGCAGGCCGCCGTACCGAGAGACCGCATCTTCTCCGTCATAAAATCCAGCAGCCCCTCCTCGGAATTGAGCACCGCCTTGGTCATCTGATAGAGAAACGTTTTATTGGCCGATCCCCCTCCTTTGGCCATGAAAAGGAACCGGTACGCATCCCCCTGGACAGCGCTGATCTCGATCTGGGCCGGCAGGTTGCACTTTGTGTTCACCTCTTCATAAACGGTCAAAGGGGCGTTCTGGGAATACCGCAGGCAGTTTCGGGTATAGGCGTTAAAAACGCCTCTGGAGAGCCGTTCTTCATCATTTTCACCGGTCCAGACCTGCTGGCCCTTCTTGCCGATCACAATGGCCGTGCCGGTATCCTGGCACATGGGATACACCATTTCAGCGGAAATGACCGCATTCTGAAGCAGTTCAAGGGCCACATACCGGTCGTTGTCCGACGCCTCCGGATCGTCGATAACGGCCCTGAGTTTTTCAAGGTGACCGGTCCGGTAGAGATGGGCCACTTCTTTGAAGGCTGTTTCACACAGCACGGTCAGCGCCTCGGGGTCGATCTTCAGAATCTTTTTCCCCTCAAAGTCACCGGTTGACACATATACGTCACTGATCCGCCTGTATTCCGTTGTATCCTCTCCAAGGGGATACATGGTTTCAAACCTGAATTGATCCATTTGTCACTCCTCGCTCTCAATCTTTTCCGGTGCGGAATCGATAAAATCGTCACCCGGGGGCAAGACCCGCCTGAACGTGGGGGACCCAACCTGTTCAAGAGGGTGTGCCTCCTGTCGGGCGATGGTGCCATCAATTTTTGGCAAACGCCATTCTTCTTCGAAGATATGCAATCTGGATCTGGTGGGGCAGGTCCTTGGGGCAGTAATCTTCGCATCCGAGCAGGGTCATGCAGCCGAACACCCCGTCATCATCCCCCACGATCTCATAGAACTCCCTGTCAGACCGTTTGTCTCTCGGGTCCAGTGCATACCGTGCGATCCGCATGAAACCGGCGGCTCCCAGAAAATCATCCCGCATCCGCTTGGTGGCGCAGGCGGAAAGGCAGCAGCCGCACTCGATGCACCTTTCAAGTTCATATATCTCATCGGCCGTGTCCGGGTCCATGGGCTCCTCGAGCCGGTTCAGATCCACGCTGTCCGCATGCCTGTCGTGAATCCAGGACTCCACCCGTTCACTCATGGCCCGCATCACCTTGCCGGTATCCACGGAGAGATCGCCGATCAGTTCAAACCCCGGCAGCGGCAGGAGTTTTATGCGGCCATCGGGATAGTTGGCTGTCAATGTCCGGCACGCGAGCGTGGGGGCACCGTTTATAACCATACCGCACGAGCCGCATATGCCGGCCCGGCAGACGAAATCAAACTGCAGCGACGGATCCTGATACTCCCGGATCTCGTTCAAGGCAATGAATATGGTCATCCCGGGCGCCTCCCGGACCTTGTATTCTTTCATTTTCGGTGTATCCCCTTTGACCCGGGGATTGTACCGCAATATTTCAAAGGTGAGTTCTCTTGTTTGCTGTTCCTGTCCGTCCATTATTCAAACCCCCTGCCTACCCGTTCATTTTTACCTGTAAACTTTTCCGGCATCTCAATGGGATTGAGAAGGTTGTGCATTTCAAACCTGTCCGCTCCCGGATTGTCCTTTTTGATTTTTTCTATTTCCTGCTCCCTCTTTTCCGTATCCGGATGGGGAATAATCTTCCCGCCGCCATAACCTCTTGATGCCGGCGGCATTTCCATTTTCATCACATCGAGCGCCTCGTAGGCAATGTCCGGGAGATCGGCCTCTTCATCCTGCCACGAGGCAATGGTCCGCTTGAGCCAGTTGGCGTCATCTCTCTGGGGAAAATCCTCCCTTGCGTGCGCCCCCCGGCTCTCTTCGCGCAAAAGGGCCCCGTAGGCCACGCACTGCGCAAGCTTTATCATCTTCGGCACCCGTATCGCTTCTACCAGTTCCGGGTTGGAAGAACTGATCCGGTTCCGAAGGGCGATCCGTTTCGCCTTCTGATTGAGCACCTTGAGCTCTTCCACTGCCTGCGTGAGGTCGTCTTTGTTCCGGAAAATTCCTACCTTGTCCATCATTATCTGCTGCATCGCTTTTTTCAGCTCAAATGGATTTTCACCGTAATCCCGGTCGATCAGGGCCGAAATTTTGTTGGCTTCTCTTTTCACAAAGGCCTCAACGGTTTTCGTCTTTATGTCCAGGGTATTCCGGGCACAATGATCCGCCACACATTCTCCCACGATCATGCCGGCCACCACCGTCTCGGCCACCGAATTGCCCCCGAGCCGGTTAAACCCGTGCATGTCCCAGCAGGAAGCCTCACCGGCTGCAAAAAGTCCCTTAAGCCCGATACTCTCACCGGTAGCATTTGTCCGGATCCCGCCCATGGAGTAATGCTGCGTGGGACGCACCGGGATATACTCTTTTACCGGATCGATACCGAGAAAATAGTGACATATCTCGTCCACTTCCCGCAGGTTCTTCCGGATATGCGCCTCGCCCAGCAACGTGATATCCAGCCAGAGGTGATCCCCGTAGGGAGAGGGCACGCCCTTCCCTTTGCGCATATGCTCCGTCATCCGCCTGGAAACCACATCCCGGGAGGCAAGCTCTTTCTTCTCGGGCTCATACTCCGGCATGAACCGGTGTTTATCCTTGTCAAGGAGCAGACCGCCGTCTCCCCGGCATCCTTCGGTCGTCAGAATCCCCACCGGCACGATCGCCGTGGGGTGAAACTGGACCGCCTCCATGTTGCCGAGCGGCGCCAGTCCTGTTTCAAGCGCGATGGCCGCGCCGATCCCCTCCGAGATAACCGCATTGGTGGTCACGGCGTAGAGCCGGCCGTAACCGCCCGTGGCGATGGTGGTGGCCCTGGCCAGGTAAGCGATCAGCTCCCCGGTCACGAGGTCTCTGACCACAGCCCCCTGGCAGGCCCCGTCCTCATGGATTAACGCGACCGCTTCCTTGCGCTCATGAACCGGAATATCAAGCTGTATCGCCTTGTTGTCCATGGCGTACAACATGGTGTGGCCGGTGCCGTCCGAGGTGAAACAGGTCCGCCACTTTTTTGTGCCGCCGAAATCCCTGGCCGAGATATACCCGTGGGCCTCGTTTTTTTCGGTGATGGTCACTTTTTCCCCGTTTATAATGACCTGTCTGTCGCCTTTCCGGACCCGGCTCCAGGGAACGCCCCAGGCACACAGCTGCCGAATCGCCTTGGGAGCCGTATTGGCGAACATCCTTGCCACATCCTGATCACAGCCCCAGTCACTGCCCTTTACCGTATCGGCAAAATGAACATCCTCGTTGTCGCCCTCACCCTTTATACAGGCCCCCAGGCTCGCCTGCATGCCGCCCTGGGCCGCGGCCGAATGAGACCGCTTGGCAGGTATCAGCGAAAGCACAATGGTGTCATATCCCCGCTGTTTCGCGGCAATGGCCACCCTGAGTCCTGCCAGGCCACCACCGATTACAAGTGCATCCGTATATACAACTTTCATTCAACACCCCTCATGATATATGATATGGTTGCGCCGTGATTTGCGTCCGGGCTGCGTGATTTTCGCCCGCCTTGTCCCGGTGCCGTATACCGATCACGACAAACACCACCAGCGACAGAATGCCGAGTGCAAGGAAAAATACGGTCAGCCGCTTCTTGAGTTTCTGCAGCCGCGCTCTCGAGTGTCTCGGATCCTTGCCGGCAAACCATCCCCACTTCATGCAGAGCCTGTAAAGCCCGATCGCGGCATGAAGTTCCACCGAAATCAGCAGCACGAGATAGAGCGGCCACATGGTGGACGATACCACCCTGTCCGCTGAAATGTCCGCTGCAATATGGGGATGCGTCAGCATGATATACAGGTGGACCGAGCCGGCAAAAAACATGATAAAACCGGTCACGGCCTGATAGAACCACAGGTTGGTGTCGGAATGGTTCATCATATGCATCTGGGCCCGGACGGTTTTATACTGCCGCCAGGAGATGGGAAACTTTCTCATACCCAGCGCCGCGTGCAGAATAAACAGGGAAAACACGCACATTACGGCGAAAACAACTGCGACAGGATACCCTTGCCCTGAAGCGGAGAGGAACGAGAGCTCCATCATTCTCGCCACGAAATTAAACGAGCCCGTCCCCAGGATGATGCTGGCCACCAGGAGCATGTGCGCCCACATGAAAAGACCCAGGACAAGACCGGTTCCGCTCTGGGCCAGATCGAGCACCGCCGGAATCCGGCTTTTTTTTACATTTTTATCCAATAGAAGATTCTTCATCTGTCCTCCTTACGCATGTAACTGAAAAACGTCTCTGCAAAACTCGCCGATTTTGCCAAGACTTTTACATACATGGATTCCGTTTTTTTGTAAAGCATCGACCTTGGCATCGGCTGTTCCGCTGCTGCCGCTGATAATGGCGCCCGCATGTCCCATGCGCCTGCCGGGCGGGGCTGTCAGGCCGGCGACAAACCCCGCCACCGGTTTGGTGACATTTTCTTTTATATACGCCGCCGCCTGCTCCTCGGCATTCCCGCCTATCTCTCCGACCATGACGATGGCCTCTGTCTCGGGGTCTTCCTGAAACGCTTTCAGGGTATCGATAAAATTGGTGCCGTTCACAGGGTCTCCACCGATTCCGATGCAGGTGGACTGCCCCAGTCCGTTCTTTGTCAGCTGGTCCACCACTTCATAGGTCAGGGTGCCGGACCTGGACACCACCCCGACCGGTCCCTTTGTATGGATGTTGCCGGGCATGATGCCCACCTTGGTCTCGCCCGGCGTTATGATACCGGGGCAGTTGGGCCCGATCAGGCGGCTGTCGGTATTGTCAAGAAAATTCTTCACCTTCACCATATCCAGGATGGGAATCCCTTCTGTAATGGCGACAATCAGATCAACGCCCGCATCCGCCGCCTCCATGACGGCATCGGCTCCGAAAGCGGGCGGCACGAAGATAAGACTGGTATTGGCCCCTCTCTCGCGCACCGCCTCTTTCACCGTATTAAACACAGGAATGTCCTCGAGGCTCTGTCCTCCCTTTCCCGGCGTCACCCCCGCCACGATGTTCGTGCCGTAACCGAGACACTGCTCTGTGTGAAAACGGCCTTCGTTCCCGGTTATGCCCTGGACCACCACTTTTGTATTCTTGTCGGCATATATACTCAAATCATCTCCTCCTTTACTTAACCGCATCGGCTATCTTCTGGGCCGCATCGGACAGGTCATCGGCGTTTATCAGCTCGAAACCGGACGAAGCGAGAATCTCTTTGCCCTTGTCTACATTGGTCCCTTCCATGCGGACAACAACCGGGATATCGATCCCGGTCTTTCCGGCTGCCTCGACGATCCCGCTGGCAAACACATCACACCGTAAAATACCGCCGAAAATATTGATCAGTACGGCTTTCACCTTTTTGTCGGCCAGTATGATCCGCAGGGCATTCTCCACCATCTCGGCGGTTGCCCCGCCGCCCACATCCATGAAGTTGGCCGGGCGGGCGCCCGCGCTTTTGATCATATCCATGGTGGCCATGGCAAGCCCGGCCCCGTTGACGATGTTCCCCACATCCCCGTCCAGATTGATGTAGTTCAGGTTGTACCTGGACGCCTCCACCTCCTGCGGATCTTCCTCGTCATAATCCCTGAGATCCGCCAGCTCCTTATGCCGGAAAAGGGCGTTGGCATCGAAATCGACCTTGGCATCCAGTGCCGTTACATTGTCATCGGCATCGATGATCAGGGGATTGACTTCCACAAGGGAACAGTCGTTTTCAACAAAAAGCGTGTAAAGATTATTCAGCATTGCCATAAACTGTTTCATGGAAGGTTTGGGCAGATCAAGGCCGAACGCGACCTGCCGAAGATGAAATGCGGATATGCCCAAACCCGGATCCACATACACCTTGATAATCTTTTCCGGGCGCTTCCCGGCAACCGCTTCAATGTCCACTCCCCCTTCGGTGCTGGCCATGATCACAATCCCGGCGGTCTCCCTGTCAACGAGAATCCCCAGATAGAGCTCTTTCTTTATATCCTGGCCCGCTTCCAGCAGAAGCCGCTTTACCGTCCGGCCCTCCGGACCGGTCTGGTGCGTTACAAGGGTCATCCCCAGGATCTCTCCGGCCAGCTTCGCCACCGCCTCCCGGGAGGCGGCCAGCTTCACACCGCCGCCTTTACCTCTTCCCCCTGCATGGATCTGGGCTTTTACCACCACGGGATAGGAACCGATCCGGTCGGCCGCCGCAAGTGCCTCCTCTTGAGAAAAAGCGGGTTCTCCCGCCGGAACCGGAATCCCGTACTTCCTGAATAACGCCTTTGCCTGATACTCGTGTACTTTCATTCTCTTTCCTTCAAAAATCGATTTATAAATAGGATAAAAGTTCATCCGCCGCCGCGGAAGGAGAAATTTCCTCATCTTTTACTTTTCTGGCTGTTTCGGGGACCGCCGCTTTGACTTTTGGGTTTTCATGGAACCGCTTTTTAAGCCCCTCGTCCACCAGGGTCCAGAGCCAGGCAAGCGCCTGTTCCCGCCGCCGCTCGAGAAAAGCGCCGGTTTCTTTCATCTGCTGCCGGTGAGAAAGGACCGTATCCCATACGGGTTTGGCGCCCCCTTCCTCTACGGAACTCACCGTCAGAACAGGCGGGTGCCAGGATGAAGGACCGCCGGGCATCACCAGATGGAGCGCTGTTTCATACTCTTTTCTGGCCCTTTCCGCCCTTTCGACGTTGTCCCCGTCCGCCTTGTTGATGGCGACCGCGTCCGCCACCTCCAGGATACCGCGTTTTATGCCCTGAAGTTCATCCCCGGCCCCGGCAATCATCAGGGCCAGGAAAAAATCCACCATGGTGGCCACTTTGGTTTCAGACTGACCGACCCCCACGGTCTCCACCATGACCACATCGAACCCGGCCGCTTCGCACACCAGCATTGTTTCTCTGGTCTTTGCCGCCACGCCGCCCAGGGTCTCGCCGGCCGGCGACGGCCTGATAAAGGTGTTCCGGTGGGCGGAAAGCTTCTCCATTCGGGTCTTGTCCCCGAGAATGCTGCCCCCGCTTCTCAGGCTGGTGGGATCAACCGCGAGCACCGCCACCCGGTGCCCCTTTTCCACAAGATACAGCCCCAGGTTTTCTATAAACGTGCTCTTGCCGACGCCGGGCACACCCGTGATACCCACGCGGACACTTTTTCCCGAGCAGGGCAGAATCTTCTCGATTATCTGCAGAGCCACTTCCCTGTCCCGGGGAAGCGTACTTTCAATCAGGGTGATGGTTTTTGACAGGGTCCGCCTGTGCCCCTGCCGGACACCTTTCACAAATGTCTCGGGGTCATTTTCCCGCATAGGTTTACGCCCCGATCACATTGAGAGTTCTGTTGGCAGAATCGGTGAGCGGGACGCCGGGCCCGAAGATCTCAACCGCGCCGGCCTCTTTTAAATACGCGTAATCACTCGGCGGTATGATGCCGCCGACCACCACTTTTATATCGGCGGCCTCTTCTTTTTTCAGGGTGTCCACCAGACTGGGGACGAGCGTTTTATGACCGGCTGCAAGACTTGACACCCCCACCACGTGGACATCATTTTCGACCGCCATTTTGGCGGCCTCTTCCGGTGTCTGGAACATGGGGCTCAAATCCACATCAAAACCGAAATCGGCATAGGCCGTGGCAATCACCTTGACACCCCGGTCATGGCCGTCCTGCCCCATCTTTACCAGCAGGATCCGGGGTCTTCTGCCGCTCTTTGCCTCGAAATCGGCGGTTCGCTTTCGCAAAGAAGCAATGATCTCCGAATCCCCGGTTTCGGCTGCATATACCCCGGATATACACTGGGTGGTCGCCACATACCTGCCGAAGACCTTTTCGATGGCATCCGAAATTTCGCCCACGGTGGCCCGCTCCCTCACTGCCGGCAGACAGGCGGCAAGCAGATTTTCCCCTTTTTCAGCCGCTCTGGTGACATTTTCAATCGCCCGGGTGACGGCGTCGGTGTCCCTTTCCTTTTTAATCCGCTCGAGGCGTTCGACCTGTTCAATCCGCACCGCCTCCGGCACTTCCCGCACCTCCATCTCGGTTTCATCCGCCACCTGGTACTTGTTCACCCCCACAATGACATCTTTTCCCTGGTCGATCCGGGCCTGTCTTCTGGCCGCCACCTCTTCTATGCGCATCTTGGGCATCCCCGATTCAATGGCCTTTGCCATGCCGCCCATCTCCTCGATTTCGGCAATCACTTTCCTGACCTCGTCGATGATACTCTGGGTGAGGGATTCGATATAGTATGAACCGCCGAGCGGATCCACCACATTGCAGACCTGGGTTTCCTCCTGCACAATGATCTGGGTGTTTCTCGAAATCCGGGCGGAAAATTCAGTGGGCAGCCCCACGGCTTCGTCAAACGAGTTGGTATGAAGCGACTGGGTGCCGCCGAGCACCGCGGACATGCATTCCAGGGTGGTGCGGATAATGTTGTTGTACGGGTCCTGCTGGGTGAGACTCCAGCCCGAAGTCTGGACATGGGTCCTCAGCATCTTGGACTTGGGATTTCGGGGATTGAACCGGGACATGAGCTCGGCCCAGAGAAATCTGGCCGCCCGTAGCATGGCGATATCCATGAAAAAATTCATGCCGATACCGAAAAAGAAGGAAAGACGGGGGGCGAACGCATCGATATCCATGCCGGCATCAAGCGCGGCCTTGACATATTCGAGCCCGTCCGCAAGTGTAAACGCCGTCTGCAGGACCGAATCCGCTCCCGCCTCCATCATGTGGTAGCCGCTGATGCTGATGGTGTTGAATTTGGGCATATTTTCCGAACAGAACCCGATAATATCCGATATGATCCTCATGGAAGGTTCCGGCGGATATATATAGGTATTCCGGGTCAGATACTCTTTTAAAATATCGTTCTGGATGGTCCCGGTGAGATCTTCATGCTTCACGCCCTGTTCTTCCGCGGCCACGATATAACCGGCAAGTATCGGCAGGACCGCACCGTTCATGGTCATGGAAACCGACATCTTGTCCAGCGGAATCCCGTCGAACAATATTTTCATGTCCTCCACCGAATCAATGGCCACCCCGGCTTTTCCGATATCACCGGCCACCCTGGGATGATCCGAGTCATATCCCCTGTGGGTCGGCAGGTCAAAAGCCACGGACAAACCTTTCTGACCGGCTGCCAGATTTTTCCGGTAAAATGCGTTTGATTCCTTTGCAGTTGAAAATCCCGCGTACTGTCGGATGGTCCAGGGTCTTACCGTATACATGGTGGCCCTGGGACCCCTTACAAAAGGGTCGGCACCGGGTATGGCATTCATGAACTCGACCTTTTCAAGGTCTTCGGCCGTATAAAGCGGCTTTATCTCGATGCCCTCCGGTGTCTGCCGGTTCAACGATTCGGGCGGCCTGCCCCTGAGCTCCTTTTCGGCAAGCTTTTTCCAGGTGTCTATATCGGTTTTTCCAGCCATTGTTCTGTCTCCCGTTGTTATGGTTGCCTATGGTTCAAACGGTACCCTTTCCTCTAACCTCTACTCCGCTCTTTCGCAAAGTTCCACCAGAACGCCTGCAGTGGATTTGGGATGAAGAAAGGCAATTTTTGCACCGCCGGCCCCCTTACGGGGCGTCTCATCGATCAGCCGTACCCCCCTGGCCTTGAGTTCGTCAAGCGCCTCTTCAATATTTTCCACGCGAAAGGCGACATGCTGTATCCCCTGTCCCTTTTTCTCGATATACCCGGCCACCGGACCGTCAGGCGACGTGGATTCCAGAAGTTCCACTTCACTCTCACCTACCGGGAAAAACGCGGTTTTGACCTTCTGCTCCTCTACCGTTTCGGTGCCCTCGAAATCCAGTCCCAGCACATCGTGCCAGAAGTTCTTCCCTGATTCAATGCTGTTGACCGCGATGCCGAGATGATCGATCTTTGTGATTTTCATATCAACTAACCCCCTATAATTATATGTAAAATATAAAGTTATATTTATAGTGTGTCCCGGACCGTAAAGTCAACACCATTTTAGCCGGGCCGTCATTATCCGCCTTTTTGACCGCCGGCGCGTGTCGTCCGCCAGTAAGAATGAATCCCGGCCGCCAAGCGACGGCTAATCCTCCCGACCGCCTCTTCGATTTTTTCCTGCAGGTTCAGTGAGGTATACTTTACAGTGGTGCTGACAGGCGGGCAGACCAGCGTGCCGGTTTTTATATCCACTGCCCTCAGGACGACATTCGCCGTAATCAGTTCCTGTGTCCGGCCGCTGTAGTGCAGGGTCGTGCTGCCCGCCTGCCGGGTTTCAGCGAGCAGAAGAATGTGACCGCGGTCCAGGGGCAGGGCGTCTTTCAGGCTGTCACGGGCACCGCGGGTTTCCGTGGCCTGAGCATATTGCCCCATGCCGGGGACATT
>CAYZHB010000102.1:0-4955 GCA_964478245.1 uncultured Desulfobacterales bacterium
CCCCCCCCCTGAATATGCCGGCGCCCGCCGCTTTGACACTTTCGGCGATTGCAAGGGCCTGTTCCTCGCTTTCGATGGCGCAGGGGCCGGCAATAACCGGCATGGACACACCGCCGAAAACACTGCCGCCGACGGCTATTTTGGTATTCTCTCTCTTTACTTCCCTGCTGACGAGTTTATACGGCTTGGTCACCGGAATAACCTCCTTGACATCGTCAAATCCCAGGAAATGGCCGGCATCAACCGATCCTTTGTTGTGCAGAATCCCGATGGAAACCCTGTCTCCTCCTGGAATGGGCCGGGCTACGTAACCGCGTTTTTCCACGGCCTGCACCACCGCATTGACACTCTCCTCGGCCGCGCCTTTTTTCATCACAATGAGCATTGATATGCCTCCATTCTTATCGGTAAACGGTCTTGGCTGCAGCCCTAAAAAAAGGGCTTCAGGTCTTGGCCTGCAGCCCTTTTTTCCAATTACGTTGTTTTTAAATCAGACCGGATACGGCTCAAGCTGCAGGCACACGTGAAAACCAGCGCCACCACCGGAAACCGTATCTGGTGATAAGACCCTGCGCGAACTGCCTCTTTTCCTGTGTCTGATTTTTTACGTTCATAAAATTTTCCTTACACGTATCCATTCGGATTGTCAATATAAAAAACGGTCTTTTTTACCCGCCGCCATGGTCGAGCGGCCCGGCGTGATCTGACACAATATCGCTTGACACAGGCGGTCACTTTTTTTATATATGGCCTCATACAGTTTTAACTTTTACCACATTTTGCAGGATTCTCTACCATATGAACAATCAACCGGATGAAGACAGTGCGCCCCCGGTAAAACTGAAAGGGGTGGGGGACGGACTGTGGGTGACGCTGGATCCTTACAGGCCCGAAGGACTTCTCAAGGAGGAGCTGACAAAGCTGTTTGACGGCTTGAAAAATCTGTCCGTCAATGCAAAAATCGTTATCGATATGGGCGGTGCCAAAGGGTTTGATACGCTTTTCGACCGTATCAAACAGCACTTGAAACAGAATTTTTCCGTGGGCAGCGTGGTCAAATCCCCGGAGACCAGATCCGCTCCGCTGGAGCGCAAAAGGCAGCGGGATATGTCCAAGGGATGGCATCACCGCAAGAGCGATGTGCTGATGCTGCGGGGCCGTGTCCGGTCGGGCCAGAGAATTGAATCGAAAAAGCACCTGGTGATACAAGGGGATGTGAACCCGGGTGCGGAAATCTGTGCCGGCGGCGATGTGATTGTGCTGGGAAAGCTGAAAGGAAAGGTGAATGCCGGATATCCGGACAATGAGGATGCGTTTGTGCTGGCACTTGAATTTGCCCCCACCCAGGTGCAGATCGGCGGCATCGCCGCGGCCGGCATGAATGAAGGCGGCAGTAAAACGGCGGAGTTCGCCTCTGTTGACAGGGGCGCCATCGTGGTTCAGGACTATCTCAAGGCCAATCCGTTTGCGAAAATGCCCTGGCCGGAAACTGTTTAATACATTTACAATCGAGGTGTAAAATTGGAAGGAAAAATAATTGTTGTGACATCAGGAAAAGGCGGTGTGGGCAAGACCACTGCCACGTCCGCTCTGGGAGCGGCGCTAGCCATGGAGGGCAACCGGGTGGTCGTGGTGGATATGGATATCGGGCTGCGGAACCTGGACGTTGTCATGGGGCTTGAAAACAGAATCGTGTTTAATATTGTGGACGTGGTCAACAACCGGTGCAAGGTAAGCCAGGCCGCCATCAAAGACCGGCGGATTGACAATCTTTTTCTCATACCGGCGTCCCAGAGCGACAACAAGGATGTAATTACGGCAAAAGGGATTGAGCGGGCCGCCCAGAAGTTGAAAAAGGAGTTTGATTTCGTACTGATGGATTCGCCGGCGGGCATTGAGAGAGGGTTTGAAAATTCAGTCGCCGGGGCCAGTGAGGCGGTTGTGATATGTACGCCGGACGTTTCTTCGGTCAGGGATGCGGACCGGGTGATCGGGCTTCTTTACGCCAAGTCCATTGAAGCGAAACTTATTGTCAACCGGATAGAGCCGGCAAGGGTGGCCAGGGGGGAGATGCTCAGCCACGAAGATATACTCGATGTGCTTTCCGTGGAACTGGCCGGTCTTGTTCCCATGGATGAACAGGTGCTGACCTCTTCGAACACCGGCCTGCCGCTGGTAATGCAGAATGATTCCAAAGCCGGCCAGGCGTTCAAGCGCATTGCAAGGAGACTTAACGGGGAAGACAATGTTCCTGTTGAAGTGCCGCTGCACAAGACCAGGATGTGGAGCAGAATCAGTAAAAAATTCGGATTGGCCAAGTAGGGGAAACGAGATATGCTGAACAGACTTATCAAACGGCTGGCAGGCCAGCAGAAAAGCAGCAGCGAGGCGAAGAAGCGGCTCCATTTTGCACTTGTATACGACAAGCTCGAGGTGAATGAGGATATTTTACACAATCTGCAGAATGATATCGTGGAGGTGATTTCCACCTATTTTGAAATTGACAGGGATGCCCTGAACCTTGAGCTGCAGCGTAAAGGCGACACCTCCGCACTGGTTTTCAACACCCCGATCCTCCAGGTCAAAAAAGGGAACCCCTGAAAAGCCCGGCAACCTTAATGCGCGATTTTTATTGCCAGTTCCTGGAGCTGGGCCGCGGCAGCGCCGGAAGGCGCATCCGTGAGAAGGCAGGTCGCCTTCTGGGTCTTGGGAAAGGCGATCACGCTCCGTATCGAGTTTTCCCCGCATATCAGGGCAATCAGCCTGTCAAATCCCAAAGCGATGCCGCCGTGGGGCGGGGCGCCCGATTCGAGGGCATCGAGGAGAAAACCGAACTTTTTTTCCGCCTGGGCTTCATCAATCCCGAGTTTTTCCAGCACCTTCTGCTGCAGTTCGTGGGAATGGATACGGATGCTGCCCCCGCCGATTTCCACACCGTTCAATACCAGGTCGTATGCCCGTGATTTGACATCGGCCAGGTTCTGGTCCAGCTTTTCAATATCCGCCTCCAGGGGCGAAGTGAACGGGTGATGAAGGGCCTGGTACCGCTTTTCCGCCTCATCGTATTCGAGCAGGGGGAAATGGGTCACCCATACAAAGTTGTAGACCGTGTCGTCGATGAGACCGAGCCGCCTGGCAAGTTCGTTTCTCAGGTGGCCGAGCGCTTCATTGGCAATGCCGGCGCTGTCCGCCACAAAAAAAACAATATCCCCTGTTTCAAGGGTGAGCCGCTCGGTCAGCGCCTGTTTCTCGTTTTCGGTGAAAAATTTGGCAATGGGGGACTGCCAGCCGTCCGGGTTGATTTTAATCCAGGCAAGCCCCTTAGCCCGGTATACGGCGGTAAACGCGGTCAAATCGTCGATCTCTTTTCTTGTAAAACCGGCGCACCCTTTCGCATTAAGCCCCTTGACGATGCCGCCGCGCTTGACAACGTCGGCAAACACTTTAAAGCCGGCTCCCTTGACAATATCCGAGATATCGCAGAGCTCGAGGCCGAACCGCAGATCCGGCCGGTCAAGTCCGTACCGGCCGACGGCCTCTTCATAGGTCAGCCGGTTGAAGGGCGGGGTGAGCTCTACACCGGTTACCTTGTTGAATATCTCCTTTACCAGTTTTTCGGTCACCCGGATGATCTCCTCTTCATCCACAAACGACATTTCAATGTCGATCTGGGTGAATTCGGGCTGTCGGTCAGCCCTCAGGTCTTCATCCCTGAAGCATTTCACGATCTGGTAGTATTTGTCGAATCCGCTGATCATGAGCAGCTGTTTGAAAAGCTGGGGGGACTGGGGGAGGGCATAGAAGGCGCCTTTGGTCACCCGGCTCGGCACCAGATAGTCCCGGGCGCCTTCGGGTGTGCTTTTGGTTAAAAACGGTGTTTCAATATCCAGGAATCCCTCCCGGTCGAGAAAATCCCTCACCACCTTGGACGTCCGGCTCCGGGTGATGATGTTGTGCTGAAGGCCGGGACGTCTCAGATCGATGTGCCGGTATTTAAGGCGGATGTTTTCCGAGGTGTCCTCCCGGTCCTCGATCTGAAAAGGCGGGGTTTTGGCGGCACTGAATATTTTGAGCTCCTTTACGATCACTTCCACGGCGCCGGTTTCCATTTTGGGGTTTACCATGTCACCGGGCCGTTTTTCCACTGTCCCCCGGACACCGAGGACATATTCGTTCCGGATATCCTGTGCCTTTTGATGAACCGGTTGTGAATATTCCGGGTTGAAGACGATCTGGGTGATCCCTTCCCGGTCCCGGAAATCCACGAATATGACACCGCCGTGGTCCCGTCTGCGCTGCACCCAGCCCATCAGCACCACCTCCGTACCGATATCCTTTTCTCTCAGCTCCCCGCAATCGTGTGTTCTTTTCATGTTCCCAAGTAAATCAGCCACGGTTTACTTCCTTTTTTGTTTTAATAAATTGTTGGTTGTTTTCAAACCGGGGGCTGTGCCCCCGGTTACAACCGTCGACGATTGAAACAGTCGCGTGTTTCGTCATTCCGGCTTCTTGCCGGAACGCCAAGCCACCCGCTTTGCGGATGGTCGTTGCCGCCGGGTAAAAAACCGGGTAATTTCCGCCACGGGGTCGGCCGCGTCGATCATGACCTGATCTTTGGTGGCCATGTTCCGCAGGATAAGTTCGTTCGTTTCAAGTTCCTTTTCCCCGGCGATCAGAACAAAAGCGGCCCCGAGCCGGTCCGCCCTTTTCATAAGACTTTTCAGGCGCTTTCCCCGGAAGTCCGTGTCGGTTTCGATCCCTTCAAGGGCAAGCGCCGAGGACCAGAGGTATGCTTTCTCCATGGCCGCGTCTCCTATCGGGATAATAAACAGGTCGGGGGGAGAGGGGGCAGGCGTGTTTCCCATTCCCTGAACCACCTCCGCCAGCCGGTCAAACCCGATGGCGAACCCGGTTGCCGGGATATCCGGACCGCCGAGTTCTTTTACGAGTGCATC
>CAYZHB010000102.1:4965-10984 GCA_964478245.1 uncultured Desulfobacterales bacterium
CATCGTATCGGCCGCCGCCGGCCACTGCGTTCTGGGCGCCGAGGCTCGAGGTCTGGATTTCGAACGCCGTTCTTGTGTAGTAATCGAGTCCCCGGACAAGGGATTTGTCCACGACAAAGTCGATATGCTGTTTTTCGAGCATTTTTTTGACGGTATCGAAATGCACAAGGCACGTTTCACAGACATAGTCCAGGATAGCCGGGGCGTCCTTCAGTGTCTCCCTGCATTCGGCTGTCTTGCAGTCCAGAACCCGCAGCGGGTTCTTTTCCATCCGGTTGACACAGTCGGTGCAGAGCCGGTTGCTTCTGGACCTGAGATATTCGGTCAGTTTCGAGAGGAAAACGCCCCTGCATTCTTTGCATCCCAGTGAATTGATGTGGGCGGTCAGCCCGGTAAGTCCCAGTCTGTTGAAAAGCTGGTGCAGAATTAAAATGAGCTGGCAGTCGATGTATGCCGAATCAAGGCCGAAAACTTCGGCATCGATTTGGTAAAACTGGCGGTATCGGCCTTTCTGGGGCCGTTCTCTCCTGAACATGGGGCCGATGGTATACAGTTTCCGGACAGGATCGGTACTGTACATCTTGTGCTGGATGTACGATCTGACAATGGACGCTGTGGCTTCAGGCCGCAAGGTGAGCTTGTCTCCCTTTCTGTCGGGAAACGTGTACATTTCCTTTTCGACAATGTCGGTGGTTTCCCCGATGCTTCTGGCAAACACGCCGGTCTTTTCAAGAATGGGCAGGCGGATCTCCGTAAACCCGAATTGTTCCAAAAGCTCCCGGGCTTCTCTTTCGATCTGCTGCCACACCGCTATCTCGTCGGGAAGGATATCCCTGAATCCGCGTACAGTCTGCATAAACCTGTCCGTTATTTCCTTTAATATTCAACACGCACCCGAACGGGGATTTTCAAGTTCACCGCAGCGCCGGAATGATGCCGCATTGGGGTCACCCCCTTGAGGATACGAGTCGGTGCACAGGTCTCCTCGATTCAGGACGCAATCAAGTCAGGCCCTTATATAACCGAAAGCATTGCCCCAAGTCAACAGGTAATTGAACCGCACACAGGGTAAATTTGTTCTGCGGGTCCCCTTTGGACAAGCAGGTGGCGGGGTGCTTTCTGTGCCGGGCTCGAAGAGATGCGAATGCATACACGTCAAGCCACCCGCTTTGCGGGTGGTCGTTGACTTTACATTCTGTTTCCTATCGGGATTTTCTATATCTTGTTAGAAAATCATAGAATTTTTCGTTTATATTGTTGACAGGCTGAATTTTGCTTTATATACTGATTTACTGAAATTTAACAGAAGGCCTGTTAAATGGTTGTATCCGGGCGTGATCCGGCGACAACCGGCAACGATTAACCGCGGATGTGTTTTTGCCTTCCGGCCGAAGACCTGAAGGAGACGCGGCCCGTCCGGCGGGTAATCGTTGGGTTTGGATGATTGGGGTACAAGCATTTTTTGTTCTGCTTGTGAAACATATTTTAAACAGCATCAAGGAGGTGCCCGTGAAAGATGAAAAGATGTTGCACGAAAAGCAGCAGGAAACACCGGGGGTTTCCAGGAGGGCTTTTCTCAAGACCCTGACTGGAACAGCCGCCGGTATCGGTATTTCACAGATGTTCAACCCTGCCCTTGTCTCAGCTTTGGAGAAGGGCCTTGAAAATCACCCGGTTCTCTGGATACAGGGCCAGGGATGTTCGGGATGTTCAGTCTCTCTTCTCAACAGTGTTGAACCCACCATTAAAAAGATACTCCTGGACATCATCAGCCTGCAGTATCACCCCACCGTCATGGCGGCGGAAGGGGAGGTCGGCCTGGAGAATCTCTACCATATTGCCGACGCGTACGAAGGCAAGTTTTCCCTGGTTGTGGAAGGGGCCATTCCCCTCGAAGCGGACGGCAAGTACTGTATCTGTGGTGAGTTGAACCACAAAGAGATCACCATGCTGGATATGACCACAGAGCTCGGCGCCAAGGCCGGCAGTGTGCTTGCTGTGGGGACATGCGCTGCATACGGCGGTATTCCCGCCGCAAAAGGCAATCTGACCGGGGCAGCCGGTACCATGGACGTATTCAAAAAGTACGGTATCAAAACCCCGACGATAAATGTTCCCGGTTGTCCGCCCCATCCCGACTGGATGGTAGGCACCATCGCGCATTTATTGACGAAAGGGATACCGGAGATTGACTCGGACGGCCGTCCCAAACTCTTCTTTGGTCAGAATATCCATGAGAACTGCCCGCGCCTGGATGACTACGATAACTTCCTGATGTCGCAATCACTGTCGGATCCCGAGGGCTGCCGCATGGATCTGGGATGTAAGGGACCGGACACATATGCGGACTGCTTCAAGCGCAAATGGAACACCGGCATGAACTGGTGTGTTGACAACTCGGTTTGCATCGGGTGTGTGGAGCCGGGGTTTCCCGATATGATGTCGCCCTTTTATGTGCCCTTATAGTCAACGACCACCCGCGAAGCGGGTGGCTTGGAGTTCCGGCCGCAGGCTGGAAAAACAAGAACACGTCAGTGTTTCAAACGTTGACGGTTGTAACCGCGGGCTTAGTCCCCGGTTTGGGAACAACTCATCAAACAGACAATAGAACCAAGGAGGTTTAAATATGGCAGGCTGTAAACCAAAAGCTGAGCCGGCAAAGGCCGGTAAAAAGGTAAAGGTTGCCATCGATCCCATTACCCGGATCGAGGGTCACCTTAAAGCGGAAGTGGAAGTGGCCGGCGGAAAGGTCGTGGATGCCAGAATCCACGGCGGCATGTTCCGCGGTTTTGAAAATATACTGAAAGGAAGAGATCCCAGGGATGCCACCCAGATCACCCAGAGAATCTGCGGGGTCTGCCCGACGGCCCATGCACAGGCATCCGCCCTGGCACTGGATGACGCCTTCGGCGTCAAACTGACGGAAAACGGCCGGATTGCGAGAAACCTGATACTGGGCGCCAATTTTCTGCAGTCCCACATCCTTCATTTTTATCATCTGGCGGCCCTGGACTACGTGAATGGACCGGACGTGGCGCCGTTTATCCCGAGATACAAGAACAACGATGTCCGCCTTGACAAAAAGACCAACCAGGTCGGCGTGAACCAGTATCTCGAGGCCCTTGAAATACGGAAGATCTGCCACGAGATGGTGGCGCTGCTCGGCGGCAAGATGCCCCATGTACAGGGGGTTGTCGTGGGCGGTTCCACGGAGATACCCACCCGGAAAGCCCTGAACGCGTATGCCGAAAAATTCAAGAAGGTCAAGAAGTTTGTTGAAGAAAAGTACCTGCCGCTCGTGTACCTGCTGGCCGGTCCCTATGGCGATCTTCTGAAGTGCGGATCAGGCTATAAAAACTGCATCGCATTCGGTGTCTTCCCCATGGACGACAAAGGCAATACACTGCTCAAACCGGGTGTTTACACGGACGGTAAGGATTATCCGTTTGATCCGGCTCAGATCAAGGAGTATGTCAAGTACTCCTTCTTTGACGACGCCACCACGGGCCTCAATCCCACAAATGGCAAAACCGTGCCGGCACCGGACAAATCAACCGGATACAGCTTCATCAAGGCACCGCGGTACAACGGCAAACCCCATGAGGGCGGGCCCCTTGCCCGGGTATGGGTCACCAACCCCGATCTGTCAAAGACCGGCCAGGATGCGCTGGGTGTGAAAAAAGTGCGGGATATCGGTGATGCGGCCTTCTCAATCCTGGGACGGCATGTGGCCAGAGCCGAGGAAACACTGGTCGTGGCCAATGCGGTTGAGCAGTGGCTGAGCGAGGCCAAGCCCGGCAAAGAGACATTTGTCCCGGCAGACATTCCGGAATCCGCAGAGGGCCTCGGCCTTTCAGAAGCACCGCGCGGTGCGCTGCTGCACTATGTGGACATCAAGGGTAAAGTCATCAGCAATTACCAGGTTACATCGGCGACCATCTGGAACGCCAACCCGAGAGACGACATGGGACAGCGAGGCCCCATGGAACAGTCCCTTATCGGTGTTCCCGTACCTGATACCGATAGTCCGGTGAATGTGGGACGTCTCATACGCTCCTATGATCCATGACTGGGTTGTGCCGTCCACGTGCTGGACGCAGAGACAGGTAAAGAGACAGTGGTTGATGTACCGCTCTAATAGATAAACAGTATAAATTCCCGGGGGACGGTTTGCGCCGTCCCCTTTTTATTGGTGGTCACCCATGGTAAAGTTATGGTATTCCCCGGGCAGGTGACGGGGGTCTTCCTCTGCCGCTTTCAGGCAGCCCTTGCAGGACTGCTCCGGGGCGACCCGTAGCGTCCACGCCACCCGCTTCGCGGGTGGCGTGGAATGTATGCAGTCGCATACAAAACAAAAACACGCAAGCGTTTCAATCGTTGACGGTTGTTACCGGGGGCATAGCTCCCGGTAACAACCAATAAATTTACCTTGGGAAAAGACAGCGCAACATTTTGAGAATGACGGGATCGTGATATAAATGAAAAAACTATTGGTGCTCGGTGTGGGGAATATTCTGATGATGGATGAGGGTATCGGTGTGCATGCGGTCAACCATTTTCTTTCCGAAAAGTGGGTATCCGACGAGGTGGATTTTATCGACGGCGGCACATTTACCCAGGACATTTTTTTCCTTTTTGAGAACTATGAACAGATCCTGGTGCTGGATATTGTCAGGGCCGGCAGGGAACCCGGAACCATATACCGGCTCGCGGAATCGGATCTGCGGAAAGACCGGAAGCAGCCTCTGTCCCTTCATGACATTGATCTGCTGGATTCACTGGGCATGGCCGAGCTCGCCGGTCACAAGCCCGCGCTCACGGTGCTGGGGATCGAACCGGAGAAGATCAACTGGGACACGGAAATGACCCCGACACTGAAAAAGGTATTTCCCGCCTATATCGAAGCGGCCAGAAAAGAGATCCACACTCTGCTGGGGTAAAGCCGGGCGGCTTTATATCTTCCTGCCGACAACCCAAATCCACCGTCCAATTATGACCTGCGCAATCGCGTCCCGGAGCCCGATTTGTTCCTGATGGATCAGGGGGGATGAAATCATCTAGTGCTTTGTTTACATTTCTGTGTTACTTTTTTAAATATTTCAATCTTTGACGGTTGGTACCGGCGTATCGTCTCCGGTTTGAAAACAAGCAATCATGGGGGCATTCATGGATCGTTTCACGACACGGTGGTTGATCGTACTTGTCCTGATCCTCTTCTTATTTGGCTGGCAGTACTACCTGGTGTCCGCCAAGCGGATGCAGATCAGTTACAGCACCTTTACGGAAGAACTTGGCAATGGGAATGTCGAAACGGTGACCGTCCGGGGGGAAACGATCAAGGGCGCGCTGGAAAAACCGGCCGCCGTTAAAGAAGACGGGAAAAAGGCCGGGGAGTACACCGCTTTTGTAACCTACCTGCCGTCCTTTGGCGATGAGGACCTCATGGCGTTACTGAAAGAGCACGAGGTGACGGTTCAGACACGGCCTGAGCGGGACAGCTCTTTATGGACCATGATCATTATGATGCTGCCGCTGTTTTTTCTGATCGCGATCGGATATATGCAGTACAGACGAATGCAGGGGCAGTCCGGCGGACTTTTTTCCATCGGCAGAAACCAGGCCAAAAAGTATGAAAAAAGCCAGGAGAATACCCGGTTTGACGATGTGGCCGGGGCGGAGGGACCCAAGACCGAGCTCAAGGAGGTGGTGTCCTACCTGAAAGAGCCGGAGCGGATCCGGAATCTGGGGGGCAATGTGCCCCGCGGTATCATGCTGGTGGGACCGCCGGGTACGGGTAAAACCCTGCTGGCCCGAGCCGTGGCCGGGGAGGCGGATGTGCCGTTTTTCCTCATGACCGGTTCCGATTTCATGGAGATGTTTGTCGGCGTGGGTGCCAAAAGGGTTCGCAGCCTGTTTGACGATGCCAAGAAGAGCGCCCCCAGTATTATCTTTGTCGATGAAATCGATGCCATTGGCCGCCGGCGGGGGCATCGCCTACAATGGTGCCTTCACGCAACAG
>CAYZHB010000103.1:0-9087 GCA_964478245.1 uncultured Desulfobacterales bacterium
ATGGATTTGATTTCCATCTCTCCGAAAGCTGAAAAGTCGGGGCTTTCGCTGTTAGGAAGGCGTTGAATAACACGGGATATCTCCGCGGGCAGGACCGGTTTCTTAAAACAGGCCGCCAGTCGGTATGATCGGCATTTTTCCCGGAGCGGGTCTGCCATGCCTTTTGCCATTCCGGCACAGAGGGGCATTTTCACTCCCGTCTGGTATAGTTTGTCGAGCAGACGCCAGCAGGCATCCCCCGGCGCATCAAGATCGAGCAGGATAAGATCGATCCTGCCGGACAGAGCCGCTTTAAAAGCCTTTTCGAGACCATCGGGGGCAACGGAGGCAACCCCCTCGCGGTGGAGCATTTTTTTTATCAACCCCCGGCTTATTTTAAAATCTTCAACAACAAGGATAATTTTATCGGGTTTCATATCATTTTCCGTGCTCCGGCACGGCGGGGTGTCCGTTTCTGCGGATTTTTATGAGCGTCTTTTGTCCCTGTTCAGCTTTCCGCATTTGGCCGACGGCCACCAGCTGACAGCTTAAAAACTTGTTCAGCTGTCTGTCAGTTCAAGGGCGTTGAAAAAGAAGTTGATCTCCCATTCGGCGGTTTCCGGGGCATCAGAACCGTGGACGATGTTTTTTTCAATATCCGTGGCAAACTCTCTTCTGATGGTCCCTTCTTCAGCCTCTTTATAGTTTGTCGCTCCCATGATTTTGCGGTTTTCCGCAATCACGTTTTCGCCCTGAAGCACCATAACGACGATGGGACCGGAAGACATGAAGTCTGTTAAACTGTCAAAGAAAGGACGTTCCCGGTGAACATTATAAAAAGCCTGGGCCTTCTCTTTGGTCAACTCAACCATTTTCACGGCAACAATCCGGATATCTCTGTTTTCAAACCGCTTTATAACTTCACCTATAAGCTTTTTCCCCACTCCGTCCGGTTTTATGATCGATAACGTTCTTTCCATTTGCACATCCTTTTCTGTTGACTGTTAGCTTGAAAATTATCTTGCAAAATAGCACGAAACCGTATTATAAGTCAATGATGCCGCTAAAGCGGGTGCTGCAACAGGTGAGGGCTGCAACCGGGGACACCGCCTCCGGTTTGGAACCCCCCGTCAGTTATAATGTGTTGAACTGTCTTAAAAAGGGAAATTGGACCGCATTTTCAAAATAGCTGTTACAGGGGCTGCAGGATCAGGGAAAAGCCTTGTCGGAAGGCGCTTTTCAGAACTCGGTCTGCCGCTGATCGATTGTGATATGCTGGCAAGGGAGGTGGTGGCGACCGGTATGCCGGCCTTTAACAAAATCGTCAATCTCTTCGGTGAAAAGGTGATTGCCAAAGGCGGCGGTCTGGACAGAAAAAAGCTGCGAAAACTGATAACACAAGATCCGCAATTGCGGCAGGAAATGGAAACGGCCATTCATCCGGAGATATTACACCTTCTTTTCACCCGGATAAAAAGGCTGGCGGAAAAAAATGAAAGGGCAGTGGTCGTGGAAATCCCGCTTCTGTTCGAGACGGGCCTGCAGGAGAGGTTTGATTACACGGTAACGGTGGCCGGATCCAGAACCGATATGGTGAAGCGAATCGGAGAGCGGGACCATGTCGGGGCAGCGGAAGCCGAAAGCATGTTAGACATGCAGAAAAGTCAGCAGGAAAAGATTCAAAAAGCGGATGCGGTTCTCTGGAATACCGGCGGCAAGCAGGACCTTTTCAAAGCGGTGGACACCCTGTATCAAAAAATAGCAAAAGAGTACTTGACATAAATAAAATAGTGGTTTAAAAAGAAATGCCGTGAGTTTGTAATGTTCGAGAACCATCTGCTGTACTTTTTTTCATGCCGAGAAATCAAAGCGTGAGACCTTTAAATGATGCACACTTTTGTTTTAGTGCACGGAAAACGCAAATTTAAACCGGAAGATATATTGTATATTTTGAGGATTAAAATTTGCGTTTGACGAAACAACTGGGCAAAAAAAGAATATTATTCAAAGGTTTCAACGTAACAGACACTATTTACGATAAGGTGCTCCCCAAAGTTACCCTGCTGAAACAGACATATTAACCCAAATTACCGCAAATCATTATTTTATTATGGAGTGTTCATGAACCTTGAAGAATTGAAAAAGATGAAGATCAGCGAGCTTACAAAGCTTGCCAAGGAGTATAATATCAAAGGGATCGGAGGGTTGAAAAAACAGGAATTGATTTTTTCCCTTCTTCAGGCCGCCATTGAAGAGAGCGGCCAGATTTACGGGCAGGGGACCCTCGAGATTCTTCCCGATGGATTCGGGTTTTTGAGAGCACCCGGCTATAATTATCTTCCCGGTCCTGATGATATTTATGTTTCGCCATCCCAAATCAGACGGTTCAATCTGAGAACAGGGGACACCATCTCGGGGCAGGTCCGGCAGCCCAAGGATTCTGAACGGTACTTTGCCCTGCTGAAAGTGGAGGCGGTCAATTTTGAAAATCCCGAACTTGCCGCAGAAGCTATCCTGTTTGACAACCTGCTTCCGCTTTATCCGGAGAGAAAGATGGAACTCGAAAATGATCCGGAGAACTATTCCATACGCATTATCGATATGATCGCTCCCATCGGGTTCGGGCAGAGAGGCTTGATTGTTTCCCCGCCGAAGGCCGGGAAAACAATGCTTCTGCAGAATATCGCCAACAGTATCATCACGGCGCATAAAGACATCATTCCCATGATCGTGCTGATAGATGAAAGGCCTGAAGAGGTCACGGATATGGCCCGGTCGGTCGATGCCGAGGTGGTCAGCTCCACGTTTGACGAGCCGGCGGAGCGGCATGTTCAGGTGGCTGAAATGGTAATCGAGAAGGCCAAGAGGATTGTCGAACAGGGGTATGATGTGGTGATTCTCCTGGACAGCATCACCCGCCTGGCAAGGGCTTACAATGCGGTGATGCCGCCTTCCGGGAAAATATTGTCAGGCGGTGTGGACTCCAATGCACTGGACCGGCCGAAACGTTTTTTCGGTGCCGCGAGGAATATAGAGGAGGGCGGGAGCCTTACCATCATCGCCACGGCGCTCGTAGAGACGGGCAGCCGCATGGATGAAGTCATATTCGAGGAGTTTAAGGGCACCGGCAACATGGAGCTTATCCTGGACCGGAAGCTGGCCAACAAGAGAGTTTTTCCGGCTATCGACATCAACCGGTCAGGAACGAGAAAGGAAGAGCTCCTTCTGAACGAGATGGTACTCAACCGAACCTGGATACTCAGAAAGCTGCTGTCAAGCCTGAACTCCATTGACAGCATGCAGTTTTTGCTTGAAAAAATGCAGGGAACCAAGAACAATAAGGAAT
The DNA here is from genome assembly GCA_964478245.1 of uncultured Desulfobacterales bacterium. GTDB lineage: Bacteria > Desulfobacterota > Desulfobacteria > Desulfobacterales > Desulfobacteraceae > CAYZHB01. Next base: position 3,326 of record CAYZHB010000103.1, read on the forward strand.
TTCTGGATTCGATGAATTCCTGACCGAGGCCACGGTGAATTTGTTGTATCCCACCGGCAGGTGGCGGGCAACTTCCTTTGCCTCATTCTCGCAGCCCTTGGTTGAAATTTTGCCGAATTGGTGTATAATAATGTAATAATGCATACGACGGTTTCCATGGTGAGCCGTTAAAAGCAGAGATTGGGTTTATATATAAAGGAGAAGATCGGAGAATGAAAAAGGAGATACACCCGGAATACAAACAGACGACCGCGACTTGTGCATGCGGAAACGTCATCGAAGTGGGGTCCACCAGAGACAATATAAAAGTTGAAATCTGTTCGAGCTGCCATCCTTTTTTTACAGGGAAGCAGAAACTGGTTGACTCGGCAGGCCGAATCGACCGGTTCAAGAGAAAATACGGCGGTTATGACGCTTCCAAGCTTGTTAAAAGCTGACAAGCCCTGTTTTTCACTTTTCAATCATGTTTGAAAAACTCAAAGGTGTCGAAGAGCGTTTCATAAACCTCGAGAAGCTCTTGAGCGATCCCGCGGTTATCAGCGACCAGCACAAATACCAGCAGTATATCAAAGAGCACGGTGAACTGAGTAAGACCGTTTCCCTCTACCGGGCGTACCGGCAGGTAACCGGGCAGCTCGAGGAGGCCAGGGAGCTTCTGAATGACAGAGATGCCGACATCAGGCACATGGCGAAAGAGGAGATCGATTCGCTGAAAGTGAAGGCCGAAAAGCTGGCGGCCGAACTCAGGGAGTTGATGACGCCGAAGGACCCGCGGGACAGGAAGAATGTCATCCTCGAGATAAGGGCGGGGACAGGCGGTGAAGAGGCCGGCCTTTTTGCCGGAGACCTTTTCAGGATGTATTCGCGGTATGCGGAGTCCAAGTCATGGAAAACCGAAATCGTCGAGAAAAACGATTCGGGGGCCGGTGGGTTCAAGGAGATCGTGCTGCTGATCCGGGGCCGGAATGTGTTCAGTGATCTCAAGTATGAAAGTGGTATCCACCGCGTGCAGCGGGTGCCCGAAACGGAAGCCCAGGGAAGAGTGCATACATCCGCGGTAACCGTGGCCGTGCTGCCTGAAGCGGAAGACGTGGATGTGGAAATCAACCAGAATGATTTGAAGATTGACGTTTACAGGGCCTCCGGGCCCGGCGGACAGTCCGTCAATACAACCGATTCCGCTGTCCGCATCACCCACCTGCCCACAGGGGTCGTGGCAACATGCCAGGACGAGAAGTCCCAGCTCAAGAACAAAAACAAGGCCCTGAACGTATTAAAGGCAAGGATCCTGGACGCTAAGATCAAGGAACAGGAAGACGAGCGGTCGGCGGAAAGGAAGGACCAGGTGGGTACGGGGGACAGGAGCGGGCGGATCAGGACATACAATTTCCCCCAGGGAAGGGTCACCGACCACCGCATTAACCTGACGCTTTACAAACTCGATCAGATCATGCAGGGCGATATCGATCCCCTGGTGGATGAACTGAAAACCCACTATCAGGCACAGGCATTGCAGGAAAATTGAGTGACTGGCCTGTTTTAAAAATCCTTTCATGGACCACGTCCTATTTACAATCTTATCACATAGACAGTCCGAGACTGACAGCCGAGATTCTGCTGGCCTTCTGCCTTGGTATAAACCGTATCGATCTTTATCTCCAGCATGACCGCCCCCTTGACAGCAGGGAGCTTGCCGTTTTCAGATCACTTGTCAAGCGGCGGGTCAGAAGGGAGCCGGTCGCTTACATAACCGGCAGGAAAGGATTCTGGGAATCCGAGTTCGCGGTTTTTCCCGGCGTACTTGTCCCCCGTCCCGATACAGAACTCCTTGTGGAGAAAACCCTGGCCCTTTTACGGGACGATACCGATTCCGGCCGCCCAAAGCGAATCCTTGAAATCGGTGCAGGGTCCGGCGCCGTCATTATATCGGTGGCCCGGTCTTTTCCCCGACATCGGTATTTTGCGAACGACCTTTCGCCGGAAGCCCTGAAAGCGGTCACGCTCAATCAGGATGCTATCCTGGGCGGCAGAAGGATCGCTTTATGGAAAGGGAGCTGGCTGGACGCTGTTTTGAAACGGGCGTTTTTTGATGTGGTGGTTGCCAACCCCCCGTATATCCGGTCGGGAGATATTGAAAACCTCGCTCCGGAGATCACGGCGCACGAACCCAGGGAGGCGCTTGACGGCGGAGTGGACGGCCTTGACCATATCGAAAAGCTTATCGGCACCGCTGCCGATCACGTGGTGCCGGGAGGGGTGCTGCTGCTTGAAATGGGGGTCGATCAGAAGACCGCTATTGAAGCGATCACGGCAGGCGTGGCGGACTGGGAGGAACCTTGCTTTGAAAAAGATCTGACCGGCCGGGAGCGGGTCGCGGCAATCAAAAAAAAGATTGTCACCAATTGATTTTTTTGATATATAAACAAGGATTTTGTGTAGTGGATTTAAAGAGAACTCACACCTTTTGACCCGTCACCGGGTGCTTTTTTTAAAGCTGGTAACGGGAATGATGAAGGTGGTGGCAAAACCGTTAAAGAAATCAGGGAGTCAACATGTCTTATGTAACAGTAAAAGAGCTTCTGGAAGCCGGTGTCCACTTCGGGCACCAGACCAGGCGATGGAACCCGAAGATGAAAAAGTACATCTTCGGCGCGAGGAACGGGATTTATATTATCGATCTGCAGCAGACGGTCAAGCTGTTTCGAAAAGCGTATGATTTTGTTGTGGAAACAGCGTCCCAGGGCAAGAGCGTGCTTTTTGTCGGCACAAAAAAACAGGCCCGCGAGGCGATCTACGAAGAGGCGAACCGGGCTGAAACATTCTATGTCCAGAACAGATGGCTGGGGGGGATGCTGACCAACTTCCAGACCATCAAGAACAATATCGCGCGGTATCATTTCTTAAATTCCATCGAAAATGACGGCACCATAGAAAATTATCCCAAAAAAGAGCAGTCCAAGATGCTCAAGGAACGGACCAAGCTCGAGTTTGATATCGGGGGCATCAGCACCATGAAGTCGCTGCCGGGAGCCCTGTTCATTATCGATCCCAAGAACGAGTCCATTGCCGTCCTCGAGGCGAAAAAACTGGGGATTCCGATCGTGGCGGTTGTTGATACGAACTGCGACCCGGACGATATCGATTATGTCATTCCCGGAAATGATGATGCCATAAGGGCCATCCGGCTTTTTTCTTCAAGAATTGCCGATGCCTGTATCGAGGGAAGAGAGCGGTACGAGGAAGAACAGCAGGCAGTCGCGGATAAAGAAGAAAAAGAGGCCGTCGAAGGCGAGCCGGCTGAATCGGGCGGTGAAGTTGAAAGAGAGATCGTGTCCAACGGGTCAGACGGCCCGGTTGTTGAAAAGATAAAGAGAAAAACCGCATCAGCCGCTGAAAATGGAGGGGCTGAAGAAGAATAAGGAGTCGTAAGATGGCTGAAATTACAGCAGCAATGGTCAAAGAAATGCGTGACAAAACCGGTTCGGGCATGATGGATTGTAAGAAGGCCCTGACCGAAGCGGACGGGGATATGGATAAAGCCATAGAGTATCTCAGGAAAAAAGGTCTGGCAAAGGCGGAAAAAAGATCCGGCCGGGCCACCACCCAGGGCGTTATTCATTCGTACATTCATGCCGGTGAGAAGCTCGGGGTGCTTGTTGAGGTAAACTGTGAATCTGATTTTGTTGCCAAAACAGACGATTTCAGAGAGTTTGCCAAAAATATCGCGATGCACATAGCCGCCTTGAGTCCCATGGGGATCACCCCGGAGGATATCCCGGCAGAGGTTGTGGAAAAGGAGCGGGAGATTTACAAAGCCCAGGTCCTTGAGGAGGGAAAACCGGAAAATATTGTGGACAAAATTGTGGCGGGCAAGGTCAACAAGTTTTACAAGGAGATCTGCCTTATGAGCCAGCCGTATGTAAAAGATCCCCAGAAAACCGTGGAAGAGCTCCTTAAAGAGACAGTGGGCAAAATAGGCGAGAACATCGATATCAAGCGATTTGCACGTTTTCAGCTGGGAGAATAGACCCGTGAACGATTCGGCCCCCTTCAGCAGGATTACGATAAAGTTGAGCGGTGAAGCTTTAATGGGCAACCAGGGGTTTGGGATAACACCTGAAATGATGGGTTATGTTGCCGAAGAAATTGCAAAGGCCCACTTTCTCGGTGTGGCAGTTACGATCGTTGTCGGGGGCGGCAATATATTCAGGGGCGTTGCCGGAAGCTCCGCCGGAATGGACAGGGCGTCTGCAGACAACATGGGGATGCTGGCCACCGTCATCAACAGCCTGGCCCTTTGCGATGCACTGGAGCAGTGTGATGTGCCCACCCGTGTGCAGACGGCAATCGCGATGAACCAGGTTGCGGAACCGTTTATCCGGCGGAAGGCCATCAGGCATCTTGAAAAGGGAAGAGTCGTTATCTTTGCGGCAGGTACCGGAAATCCGTATTTTACGACAGATACGGCGGCTGTTCTCAGGGCCAACGAAATTCAAGGAGAGATTCTGATCAAGGCCACCAAGGTGGACGGCATTTATGACAAGGACCCTGTTGTAAACAGCGATGCTGTTTTTTTCAGAACACTTTCTTACATGGAGGTCATACAGCGGAAACTGAACGTAATGGATATGACGGCGATTTCTCTAGCCATGGAACAGAATCTGCCCCTTCAGGTTCTGAACCTTTACAAGGCCGATAATATCAAGCGGGCTGTTTCCGGAGAAGATGTGGGTACCCGGGTATACAACACATGATGTGAACAACACCCATGGCCTGAGCCGCCGCAACGAATGATGAAAGTGTCAGCTGCTGTCAGCTGCTGTTAGCTTTTAGCTTTTAGCTGTTAGCCTTTAGCTTTTAGCCTTTAGCTTTTAGCCTTTAGCTGTTAGCCTTTAGCTGTTAGCTTTTAGCTGTTAGCTTTTAGCTGTTAGCTTTTAGCTGTTAGCTTTTAGCTTTTAGCTTTTAGCTGTTAGCTGTTAGCCTTTAGCTGTTAGGCGTTAAGCTGTCGGCTGGATGCTGATAACATACTTTCACATAAAACAGAGGGGTATATTATGGTGAATGACGTGCTGCAAGAAGCAGAAGAACGGATGAAAAAGTCTTTGAAAGCCTTTGACAGGGAGATGGCAAAAGTTCGGACAGGCAGGGCTTCCACAGCATTGTTGGAAGGTGTGAAGGTGGACTATTACGGTGCCTTGACCCCTTTAAACCAGATGGCGTCAATTTCCGTACCCGAGAGCCGGCTTATTGTTGTCAAACCCTGGGACGTCAGTGTTATCAATGATGCGGAAAAAGCCATCCAAAAGGCCAATCTGGGCGTGAACCCGTCAAATGACGGGAAGCTCATAAGGATTTCCATCCCCCCGCTTACGGAAGAGCGCCGGAAGGAAATCGTGAAAAACGTGAGCCAGACATGCGAAGAGTACAAGGTGGCGGTCCGGAACATCCGGCGGGATGCCAACGAGAACCTCAAGGAGTTTGAGAAAAGCGGCGATATAACAGAAGACGATTCTTTTAAAGGTCAGAAACGTGTGCAGGAACTGACGGACGAATATATTCAGAAGTTAGACGATCTTTTTGCCGAAAAGGAAAAGGAGATCCTTGAGGTCTAATCTGGCTGATAAATGCGGTATCGATCCGGCCGGCCTGCCCGTCCATGTGGCAATCATCATGGACGGGAACGGGCGATGGGCGAAAAAAAGGCTGATGAGCCGCGTAAAGGGGCATGAGAAAGGATCGGAAGCAGTCCGGTCCATTGTAAC
>CAYZHB010000103.1:9097-10896 GCA_964478245.1 uncultured Desulfobacterales bacterium
CGTCTGCCGGGAGCTTGAAATTGAGGTGCTGACCCTTTACGCGTTTTCAACAGAGAACTGGTCGCGGCCGGAAAGTGAGATCAATGTCCTGATGAACCTGCTGAAACGGTTTGTCCGCTCGGAAAGGGAGTTGCTTGTGGACAAAGAGATCCGGCTTAATGTCATCGGCCAGTTTGACAGACTCCCGCCGGATGTTCAGGCGGAGCTCGGCAGAGTGATGGAAGAGACGGCAGGCAACCGCCGGATGGTTTTGAACCTTGCGCTGAGCTACGGGGCCCGGCAGGAGATATCAGATGCCGCAAAAATGATCGGTGAGGATATCTTAAAGGGGAAACTCCGGACGGAAAATGTCACGGAGGCGGTTTTCGCCGGCTATCTGTACACGGCCGGCATGCCGGATCCCGATATCCTGATCCGGACCAGCGGCGAAATGCGGTTGAGCAATTTTCTGTTATGGCAGGCGGCGTATACGGAACTGTTTGTCTCGGAAACCCTATGGCCGGATTTTACACAAGAGGAGTTTTTGGATATCATCGCCCGCTTTCAAAAAAGAAACCGCAGATTCGGGAATGTATAGATGGGCCGGCAGAGATGGATAACCGCCTTGATCCTTGTTCCTTTTATCCTTTTTATCGTGGTAAAGGGCGGACGGTCTTTACTGGCGATTTTTGTGGCTCTGGTGTCTGTTGCCGCCCTTCATGAATATTTTACCATCACCGCCGCCATCTGCAGGGGGGTCATATCCGGAAAGATCCGATGGCTCTCCTATGCCGTGTGCGCGGGCATCATGTTCTGCGCCTATGTGGACTCCCTCCCCGCGGTTTTAACGCTTGTCGGGGCAAACTTTCTGTTTGTCGGGTTTATCGTGCTTTCGGATTTTTCCAGGGTTACGTCGCTGCTGGAGGTCGTGGCAATACAGGTTCAGGGCATTGTCTACATACCGCTGTTGCTGTCCCTGATCGTTCTGATCAGGGGATTTGACCAGGGCCCTTTGCTTATTTTGTGGGTGCTGGCCGTGGTTTTTGCAAACGACACCGGGAGTTATTACATCGGCTCCTATTTCGGCAGGCGCAACCTGGCCCCCGGCATAAGCCCGAAAAAGACGTTTGAAGGGGCGGCAGGCGGTGTGGCCGCTGCTGTTATAGTGGGATTCGGCACAAGCCTTCTGTTTTTTAATGAGCTGTATCAGTCGTTGATGGCGGTTCCGTGTTCGGCACTGCTTGCGGTGGTCGGACAGGTCGGGGATCTGTTTATGTCGGCGCTCAAACGCGCGTCGGGGATCAAGGATTCGGGAAGGGTGCTTCCCGGTCACGGCGGTATCCTGGACAGGATCGACGGTCTGATTTTCGCGCTGCCCGTTTTTTACGGGCTGAAGGTGTTCGTTTTATGAGGAAGCTGGCAATCCTGGGTGCCACGGGGTCTATCGGCAGGCGGGCCCTGGAGATTGCAGGCCGGCACACCGACCGCTTTGCCGTGACCACACTTGCCGCGGGTTACAATATCCCGCTGCTGGCCGATCAGATCAAGGCGTTTCGGCCGGATAATGCGGTGGTGATGACCGAGCAGGGAAGATCGGACCTGAAAACCCTGTTGAAGGGAGAATACCTGCCGGAAATTCGGGTGGGAGCGGCCGGGTATATCGAGGCCGCTGCTTCGGATCAGACGGATACGGTGCTTCTCGCCATGGTGGGAGCTGCCGGTCTGGAGCCCGCTGTGGCCGCAGTGAGGCATAAGAAACGCATCGCCCTTGCCAACAAGGAGACCCTTGTAATGGCGGGCGAAATTGTGATGGCCGAGGC
>CAYZHB010000104.1:0-10824 GCA_964478245.1 uncultured Desulfobacterales bacterium
ACTCTACTTCTCTCTAAAGTCTGAGGAGATGCCGGCACCGGACGATGTCTCCTTTAGCATCGGTACCAAGATAAACGACGGAGACATTGTAAACAGCAGGACAATAATAGACACTTCGAGCATTGATGACACATCCGGAGGTCAAACGTTTGAAGACTATCAAATCATCTTTGAAACTCCAGTCATCTTAAGTTCAGGTGTGACCTACTACCTGAACCTCGAAAACGACAATCCTTCCGGGTTTCCTCTCTACATCGAGACGGACCCGGATGCAGGCTATGACAAGGGCACCCTTTTTCAGGCAGGTGCTGATATTGGCAGGGACCTGAAATTTCATATATACGGCAACGAAGGAGAGGAATATACCACCCCACCTGCCGCTCCCACCGAGCTCACCGCTTCGGCCGAAGACAACCAGGTAATCCTCGAATGGACAGACAACACCGAAAGCGACCTTGCAGGCTACACCGTGTACCGCTCCATCAAAAGCGGTGCAGACTACAGTGCCATTGCCGAAAATGTGACCAACAGCAGCTACACCGACACCTCGATAACCTTAGACACCACACACTATTACGTCGTCACCGCAACGGACACCTCCGCCAACGAATCCAACTATTCCAACGAGGTCTCGGCCACATCCCAGGCCCCATCGGAACCCATTCTGGAGCAGAACGCCAATGGCGGAGACATTGCGGAGTTCAAGGAGGGGGATCAAAAACCGCTGGCCCAGTCTTTCAGTCACGGCAATGCAGGCGACCCGGATTATGAGGTCACCGGCGTGGTACTCTACTTTTCGGTAATATCAGGCGAGGTGCCGGTCACTGAAGAGGTGACCTTCAGCATCGGCACCAAAGCAAATTCAGAACCCCTTGCCGGAAGCTCGGTTACCATAGACACCTCGGCCATTGGTGATTTCTCCGGGGGGCAAACATTTGAAAACTATCAAATCCTTTTTGACACCCCTGTTACCTTAAGTTCAGGCGTGACCTACTGCCTGACCCTTAAAAACGATGATCCTTCCGGATTTCCTCTCTACATCGAGACGGACCCGGATGCAGGCTATGACAAGGGCGCGCTTTTTCAGGCAGGCTCTGAAACGGGGAGCGATCTGAAATTCCATATATACGGCATTGAGGGAGAGCCTGATACCACCCCGCCGGACCCCCCCACGGAACTGACCGCCATGGCCGAAGACAACCAGGTAACCCTTGACTGGGCAGACAACACCGAAACCGACCTTGAAAACTACACCGTGTACCGCTCCACAGAAAGCGGTGCAGACTACATCGCCATTGCCGAAGATGTGACCGACAGCGTCTATACCGATGCCGCGGTAACCGAAAAGACCACATACTACTACGTGGTCACCGCAACAGACGTATCCGACAACGAATCCGACTATTCCCGGGAAATTTCGGCCACGCCCGGCGCCCCATACAGCTCCTTTGTAATAATCTTCCCGCGGTTGTGGAACCTCAGCTGGTACAACTGGATAAAAGCGCATATGGCAGAGAGGGAGTGGATAGAACAATTTGCACAGAGAATCTGTGTTCTCTGCGTAATAGGTAACCTCGAGGACAATCAAGGCAATCCGGTCAGTGTGCAGGAAATAGACCCTGAAACCCTCCTTTTGAATGACACACTCTCCCCACAGCCGTGGATTATTAGAGGAGAAGAAATAACCGCCTTGATTCCCGGCTCAAAGCAGGATCGCAACCTTTCAAAAAGAAAAGATTTCACAGAGTGGTATCACACCGGCAAATTTTTAAAGGAATACGAAGGGTCTGTGATGTTGATTAAATTCAATAAGTTAAATGCCATGGAGGCCTTGGGCGAGATGAGCCCGGGAGAGACATATGATGTAACCGTCTCTGGCAAGCTGAAAGATGAAAAGCCGTTCAAAGGCACGACAAAAATTATCATAACAGTGTGGGGGCACAACCACGGCTGGATATGGAAACATCCGGGATGGCTGAACTCGGATAAAGACATGGATAACTGGTGGAACCAGGAAAAAGAGATGGCGGCGTGGTGGAAAAAGATAAAACAAAAACACAGTCAATAAACACCGGAAAGGAAACGTAAGCGGTAATGACCGGCTGGCCGGCCTGCCGCCAGGTTTTAAGCCGGCTAATCAGATTATATTCATATCTCCGTTTCCTGCTTACCCTGAAAAGCCTGGATTGTTCAGAGATGAGTTTACCATTATTACCACGTCATCCAGAATTGAGGATCTTGTTTTCAATGAGATCTATAAGCTTGAGGATACTCCTCTTTGCACTGATTGTTTTATCGGTAGCCGGATACGCCTATGCGCAGGATTCAGACTATCCGATAAAACTTCAAAGAATCGACAGATCCCAGGCCACATACGATACACCGGAAAATACACTTGAAGCACAAATTTCCGCGCTTTTGGCAGAAGATCTTGAATGGTATTATGAAACATTAACCCAAGAATCCGTTGCATTGGAAAAAGAGATCTTTAAGGATGCAGGTATGGATCCGGAAAAAACATTTGAGGTGGTTGATGAGGGGGACCAAGACTTTATTATAGACAAAATAGCGTATAAAGACGGCGTTATTTTGGTTGGCAAAACCGTTACCAAAGAGGGCTATGTCTTAATCGGCCCTGCCGTCTTTGTAAAGGAGAACGGCCTGTGGAAACAGACATTTGAGTATAACACGGATGAAGAACTTGACCAATACATGATCGTTACTGCAACCCTGGAGGAGAACACCGGCGGTGGTGACAAGACGGAACTCAAGCAGGGTGAGGTAAAACCTCTGGCCCAGTCTTTCAGTCACGGCACTGCGGATGACCCTGATTATCAGGTCACCCGATTGGTGCTCCACTTCTCGGTAAAATCCGGCGAAGTGCCGGGCCCTGACGATGTCACCTTCAGCATCGGTACCAAGATAAACGACGAAGACATTGTAAACAGCAGGACAATCATAGACACCTCGAGCATTGATGACACATCCGGAGGGCAAACCTTTGGCGACTACGTGATCATCTTTGATCCGCCCGTGACTCTGAGCTCGGGCGCAACCTATTATATGAACCTTGAAAACGACAATCCTTCCGGGTTTCCCCTCTACATTGAGACGGACCCGGATGCAGGCTATGACAAGGGCACCCTTTTTCAGGCAGGTGCTGATATTGGCAGGGACCTGAAATTTCATATATACGGCAACGAAGGAGAGGAATATACCGGACCGCCGCCATCTCCCACAAACGGCCGACAAAGCTGATGACCGTTAACCAAATGAGTCTGAGTCAACGGCCACCCGCAAAGCGGGTGGCTTGGAATGTATGCAGTCGCATCTCTTCGAGCCCGGCCGCAGGCCGGAAGAACAAAAACACGTCAGTGTTTCAATCGTTGACGGTTGCAACCGGGGGCATAGCCTCCGGTTTTGGAACAACCAATGAAACGGCTACCTTTAAACCCATTGTTTCTATTGCTGCCGGTTCGGGAACAACCGATCAAAAAAAGAAAAATTTTTTTAACAAAACCGCCACAACTGTTGACTTTTCCGCTTATAGGCGCCTTGAGCAGAACACTGCGAGCGACATTCATTTGAGCAAATATAAAAAAAATTTAAAAATACCTTGACATTAAAAAAAATTTCTATTACTTGGTATAGACATTGAAAATTCGCTGTTTTTTGCCGTTATAAAACCGAAGAGACAACAAAAAGCGACCACAGAAAAAGACAAAAGCGGCAGGGTAAAAAAAAGAGCCTTGCTTTTCATCAGCTTATGAGACGGCATATTTTCGAAAAGGCGTAATGTATATGACTGAAAAATTCACCCGAAGAACATTTTTAAAAGAAACCGGAACCGCCTTTATTGGCCTGGCAGCCCTCGGGCTGGCTTCGAAAGCGACAGCCGGTTTCAGGAAAGCTGTTCACTGCAAAAATTGCGGTGCTGTCAATCCAGGCAACGGACCCTATCTCTGTTCATTAATCCGCCCCGAGGAACCGTTTTACTGTCGCGGCTGCGGCATCAATCTGAAAACACTTCACCATGATATCGTATGCCGTCATTACCGTGCGTGTGTAAAAGAAAAAACAAAAAGCAAAAGGATATGCGGTGTACCTGCCTGCTGCCAGGTCCCGTTTCCCAACCGTACCCATCTGAAAACGACAAGGAGGCCGACCTTTTCTGTCACTGATCTTCAATTTTGATACCGGGGCCGGAGATTTTAGAAAGATAGCCTGGCGTTACGCCATGCAGGTGCGTTGACTTGCTTCGCACAGGGAACACTGAGTGTTCCCTGTATGTATCAGGTAAAACCGGGCCCGGTATCAAATTTTTATAGCGCAATATTATGGCACACGAATATGCATGCGGACATAAAGAGGCGTTTCTCACAAACCTCCGGCTTACCAACCATAGAGCCGGGGTTGAACCGGAGATCATTGATCTGATCGAGGCCTATGCCCGGTTGCGGCTTGCCAGAGAAAAGGCGGTTGACTTCTTCTGCGGCAGCATCCCGGTTCAAGACGGGAAACTCAAGGAACTTCTTTATAAAAACAGGCACCTTGATCCCAAGGTCCTGAATTTTTTGGCGGCCTATTATCTTGAAATGAAGAACCTGGGGCATAAATGCGTATTGACGCCAACTCACCTGACCCGCATCCTTGACATATCTCCCGAACGGTTAAACTGGTTGGCCTGCGACGCCAAAAATCATTATAAGCGCTTTGTGATGAAGAAAAGAGACGGCGAATCCAGGGAGATCTTTGCGCCAAAACCTTGTCTGCAGGCCGTTCAAAGGCGAATATTGGACGATCTTTTACAACAGGTGAAACTGAATTCCCATGCCCAGGGATTTCGAAAAAAGCGATCCATCCTCACCAATGCCCGATTTCACATCGGAAAACAAGCGGTCATAAAGATGGATTTGAAAGAGTTTTTCCCCAGTATCACATTTGACCGGGTGGCGGGAATGTTTGCCTCGCTGGGGTATCCCCGTCGGGTCGCCATACTGCTGACTAAACTGGTCACCCATGGCGGAAGGTTGCCCATCGGCGCGCCGACAAGCCCCGCCGTCTCCAACATCATATGCCGGCGGCTGGATCAAAGATTTGCCGGGCTGGCAGAGAAGAAAGATTTTGATTACTCACGGTATGCGGACGACATCACCGTCTCAAGCGATAATAAAAGGATCAACAACATGATACCCCTGTTTAAAGAGATGATACGGGATGAGGGATTTGAAATAAACGAGGCAAAACTGAGGATACTGAGAAACGGGGGACAGCAGAAGATAACCGGTATTGTGACAAACACAAAGCCGAATATCGACAAAAAAGAGATAAGAAAACTGAGAGCTGTCATCCATAACTGCCGCCATAAGGATATGAAACAGGAGATGATCAAATGGGCCAAGAGGGAAAAAAATATGAACAATCCCTACGATTACACCATGTCCGCGTTTACGTCCTCCCTAAAGGGGAAAATACAGTTTGTCAAAATGGTAAATCCGCATATGGGCGAAAAGCTTCTTGAACAACTCGCTTCTTTGCGCACATAGGACACCGAAGAGGATATGAGACATATCACAGCAGGATGCACAACATTTTTACTGATACTGATCTCAATGAATACCGGTTCTGCCGATATAGGGATAATCGCGGCGTTAAACGCCAACATGGAAAAGCTGAAGCAGGAATTCGCAATAAATGAGACTGTTGAAAGGGCCGGGAGAAAGTACTATTCAGGGCGCATGGGCAACATGGAGGCCGTGCTGGTCCGATCCCCCATGGGCAAGGTAAACAATGCCATAACCGCCCAGATCCTTTTATCCGACCATCCCATAACATCCGTTGTTTCCATCGGTCCGGCAGGCGCCGTAAAAAAAGAGTTGACCATCGGGGATATCGTTGTCGCCACCGAGGTTTTTCAACATGATTTCGGCACCATCAAGCCTTACGGTTTTATCTGGGACAGTGTTCCCGATGGGGCCGGCAAAAATGAGCACGGATACCATCTTGCAGACAGAGCACTCGGAAATGCGGCCCTTCTCTACGGCAAACAGAAAAAAAAGCGGCAGAACAGAATTCTGAAAGGGATCATCGTTACCGGAGACCAGTTCATATCCGCTCAAAGCAAAAGGCAATGGCTTTTTCGGAAATTCAAGGCCGCGGCCGTGGATATGGGGGCTGCGGCCATTGCCCAGGTCTGTTACGCAAACAGGGTGCCGTACTGCATATTGCGGGTCATCACAGACAAACCGGGCGTGGGGGCCCGCATTGATTTTGAAAAATCGTATCAAGGATACCGGTCGGACATTGATATCCCGCTGCTTTTGGAAAAGGGCATCCTCTCGCATCTGCCTGACGCAAGATAACATGACATCGGCTCCGCCCTTTTCCGGCTTTGAAGACGGCACTTGGACCGTTAAAGAACAGATTATGAAAAAGATAATAAAGATATTGCCGTTTCTGCTGATTTTTCTTTTGTTTTTTGCGGGCAGCGCTGCTGCTTTGGACAAATACTACCTTCTTCAAAAGGGCAACACCGCCTCAGACGAGGACCGGTTCGAGAAGGCCGCGGCATACTATCAGGAATACATCCAATCCCATCCCACCACCCGAGGTACCCACTCCGACCCCTATCACAGGAAAATGCAATACTACATCAGGAACCTGCTTATCGCCTATTCAAACCTGCTTGATCTTTACAGAGAAAACGGAAATGCCGCCGAGGTTGAAAAATGGACCGGCAAACTGAAGGGGACCTATCTGAGCAGCCGGTTCGGATCAAAGAACATGTACTCCCTTGTTTTAATCTACCTTGACAGCGGCTTTTCAGAAGATGCTGTCACCCTTCTTAAAAAAATCATCAAAGAACAGAAAAACAATTACAATCCCCACAACAACAAAGTGGTCCTGAGAGCTTTTTCAAAGCTTGCCAAGATATATACATCTCAGGGAGAAGAGGACAAGCTTGCCGCCCTCATTGCATCGTTACAATCAAACTATCCGAACGCGGATTTTGATTTCAAAGACAGATATAAACTTGCCGCCCTGTATACAAAATACGGACAGGAAGACACCGGAGAAAAACTTTTGAAAACGATAATTGATGAAGCGGGGATTGATCCGGATACTTCCGATGTAAATGTACTGATCAGAACATACGTCAAATTGCTGCAAATCTGCCAAAAGAGAAAGGATGAAACCGCAATTGACGGACTGCTGGAACAGATAAGCCGCAGACACCCGCCATGGGAACTTTCCTGCTATAACATATACAAACTCGCCATCGCCTATCTCAAGTGTGAAAAACAAGAGCAGGGGACAGAGCTGCTTGTGAAGATATCCGATGAATACCCCTACACCCTCTATTCAAGAAAGGCGCTGTTTGTTTTGGGAAGGGTCTCCCAGGCAAACCAAAAGTGGGACGCGGCCATAAAGTACTATTCCGAATACATTGAAAGGTACCCCGATCCGCCCTTTTTCGCTCTAAAGGCCTATTCAAGGCTGATAGACGTTTACTGGTCAAGAGATGCAGACCCGGACCTGGTCCAGGAGGAGATAACAAAACTTGCTGATACGGTCAATAACATATCAGACTTTGAGACCCGGTTGAACCTGGCAAGAGATCTGAAACGCAAGGGCATGGACGGCCTTGCATCAGCCACCTTCAGCCTGGGGCTCTCTGCTGCGGAAAAATATATCGCGGACAACAGGGACACTTACAAGGCGTTGAGAACGCACTGGCTCATAGAAAAATATGCCTATGCCCTGGAAAAATTTGATCGGGTTGAAAAGAGTGCGGAAAATATCCTTAAAATTGCCGACACCCTGGAAGACGGAACGGTTAAACCGGACACACATCAAAAAATCGAATATATCAAATCCCAGACATATCTCTGGCTTGCAGAGGTCTGCCGGATCAGAGGGAATCTCCCCGAATCCGGGAAACTTTTGAAGCGGTTTATTCAAAACCATCCCGACCAAAAAGAGATCAACTATGCCAGATACGAACTGGGCAGGATCTATGAGAATTCGGACCAGGCCGATGAGGCGATCCATATGTATAAAGCGGTTGAAGAGAGCATGTGGAAGCAGAAGGCGCAGAAAAGACTGTTGAGGATATTACTGAACAGGGGAATAGATTGAGACCGCGTTTCATTTCAAAGTTACTGTTATTTTCAGTTGCGATACTGGCCCCGCTACATAACGCCGGGGCATGGGAATGCGATGTAACCCTCACCGGGCCGAATGTCATAAAGGTGGACCAGGAAATCACGTTAATTGCGACCGGCACCCCCGAGGGCGGCTCGTATTCCTGGTCCAACACCACCAATCTTGTATCCGAAGGCGCAACAGCGCACCTGACCGGTTTTGAGCCGGAATATTCAGACTATATTCCCGTCACGGTCACCTATACCACCCCAAAGGGCAAAACATGTTCTGATCGAAAGTGGATATGGGTCTGTATATGCTATGTCAATATCACCGGCCCTGCTGAAGCCCAAGTCGGAGAAACTGTCACGCTCACCGCCGAGGGGGATCCCTCGGGCGGCGCCTTTGAGTGGTCTGATACCGAAGGGCTTTCGGCAAACGGGTCTCAAGCTTCGTTTACTCCTCAGAGTGCGGGGGAGGTGCCCGTTGAAGTCACCTATACAAATCCCGATGGTGAGATATGCAGCGACACCCTTACGGTTACGGTAGAGGAAACATGTTCGGTTACCATTGACGGGCCGTCCGAGGTCGGCCAAGGTAACACCATCGACCTTACGGCAACAGGGGACCCGCCGGACGGTACGTTTGAGTGGACTCCCCTGTCCGGACTTACGCCGGGCACCTCCTCCGCCACCTTGTCAGGGGAAAGCCCGGGTACGGTCACAGTAGAAGTCAGCTACACACCGCCGGAAGCGGAAGATTCATGCTCCGCCACCCATGACGTCACCGTATTCGGGGTGACCTCCATCATCGGTCCGTCCTGTGTGGCGTCGGGAACAACACTGAGTAAGAGCGACTTTACCGTGGTGACAGAGCCATCCGGCTTTGAAAACCAGGTCACAATAGATCCCCTGTCATTCAGCACGTTATCCCAGTCCGAAGAGGTGACTGTCACGGCCTACAGCGGAACAGGTGCTGACTCGGATGAGGCCGCCACAACAATCATGGTTGTCAACAGCGATGTAAATACAGGCCAGGCAATCTCCTTTGAGATTCCCAATTACATCAGTAAACCTTTGGAGACAATAGGGCTTGCAGATAAAATCGATATATCCGTAAAGGACGATTTTAAAAGCTTTAAAGAGTGTTGTCTATCCGGTGTTGGTCAGTCGACAGACGGGAGTTTCAAGGTTGCTCTGGCCGTGAGCGCCGGACCGTTTACAATTGTAGGGGTTCCCATACCACCCAAGTACAAAAAATGGGTGGCTGCAGATATAGTAAACGCCACTCTTTCAGGCGAAGGAAGTGTTAATTTGCAGGGTTCTTACATGGCCTGTGAGGACAAAACCAAGTGGAACGGAGGTGGAGATCTTTCTGCTGGGGTTGAGGTGGCCGCTATGGTTACGGCAAAAGATCCGGAAGAGGTCATTGTAATAAAGGGGAAACTATCCGGCTCAACCTCAATAATCGAGAATCTTAGCACAGAGAAGGAATCAACTGAACTAAACCTCACAACTGATTGGGGCGGGTTGACGGCATCGGGATGTGTAAAATTTCTTATAAGAAAAAGAAAAATTATGAGTTTTGAAGGAAATGGCACTTGGTTTAAGAAAGAAGATCTCTTATCCGATACAACGACACTTCCTGACTTAAGACAAGAATAAAGTTAGGGAAGGCAGGCGTGTAATGAAGAAAAGTAAAAAAATAAGCACTTTGACCGGAATTATATTAATGCTGTATTTAACCACATTTGTGATTGCAGGGATCAGCTATGCCGAACAAGACGAATACCCTGTAAAAGTAGAGATTATAGATAAAAACAACGCAAGCTATGATACACCGGAAAATACACTTGCCGCTCTCAAATCTGCTTTGATAAACGAAGATAGGGAATGGTCTGATGAAACATTAACCCAAGAATCGGCAGAAGAGCAGGAGAAACTCTTCGAAGAAGCCGGTATTGATCGTAAAATAATCTTTGAATTAGAAAAAAAGGTAAAAGATACTTTTGTAATTGGCAAGACAGAATACAAGGACGCTATCGTGTTGGTAGTAGAAGACCATGATAGAGACGGAACTATTATCAAAATGCCACTTACATTTGTGAAGGAGAATGGGAAGTGGAAAATGACCAACAAATACGCCGATGCCGAAGAATTACATGAGGAGTATCTTGAACATATTGACCCCTTAGAGCAGAACGCCAACGGCGGAGACATTTCTCAATTCAAAGAGGGTGACCAAAAACCGCTGGCCCAGTCTTTCAGTCACGGCACTACAGGGGACCCGAACTATGAGGTTACCAGAATAGCACTCTACTTCTCTCTAAAGTCTGAGGAGATGCCGGCACCGGACGATGTCTCCTTCAGCATCGGTACCAAGATAAACGACGGAGACATTGTAAACAGCAGGACAATAATAGACACTTCGAGCATTGATGACACATCCGGAGGTCAAACGTTTGAAGACTATCAAATCATCTTTGAAACTCCAGTCATCTTAAGTTCAGGTGTGACCTACTACCTGAACCTCGAAAACGACAATCCTTCCGGGTTTCCTCTCTACATCGAGACGGACCCGGATGCAGGCTATGACAAGGGCACCCTTTTTCAGGCAGGTGCTGATATTGGCAGGGACCTGAAATTTCATATATACGGCAACGAAGGAGAGGAATATACC
>CAYZHB010000105.1:0-10699 GCA_964478245.1 uncultured Desulfobacterales bacterium
GCAATGACTTTTTCGGCACTTGCTTTGACTTTCTGATCACTTTCCTCGTTTGCGGTTTTTTTGAGATCCTGAACCGGCACCCGGGCATCTTTATGTGCCCTGCGCCTGCTGCAGCGCCCCGTCAAGGGTGCGCCGGGTCAGTACACCGATCATGGCCCGGCGGTAGGCGGCCGTTCCCCTGAAATCGTCTATGGGCGCACAATCCTGACTTCTTGCCGCTTCCGCCGCGTCGTAGAGCAGCTGCTCCGAGATATCCGCGCCTTTCAGCACGCCCTCGGCTTGCGGCGCCCGGATCGGTGTCGGAGCGACCGAGCCCAAGGCGATTCTCGCATCCAGAACCGTCTGCGCCGCCGGATCGATCCGAAGAAAAGAGGCCACGTTCACGACATTGATTTCCGATGATTTGCGCTTTCCCAACTGGAGATACGCCGCCCCGCTGTCGGGGCCCGGAATTGGAATTTTAAAACAGGTCAGTATTTCATCATCCCGGATACCGGTCTTGCCCGGCCCGGTGAAAAATTCTTCGATGGGCACTTCGCGTTTCTCCTCGCCGCTCTCCAGGACAACGAGCGCCTTGTAGACCAGCAGGGCGGGCAGAGAATCGCCCGCCGGGCTCGCATTGCACACATTGCCGCCGACAGTCGCCTTGTTGCGGATCAGGTGATTGCCAAGGCTTTGGGCACCGGCCCTGAGGGCCGGCAGTTTCTCCCGGACAAGCTCGGATTGAGCCAGCTGCGCCATGGTGGCGCAGGCACCGATGGCAATAGCGCCGTCTTCTTCTGAAATCCGGTACAGCGCTTCGATCCGGGAAACGCTGATCACGTGGTCGGTGGTGAGCAGCTTTTTCTTCAGAAGCACCAGCAGATCCGTACCCCCGGCAAGTATCCTGGCATTTTCACCATATGTTTTCTTGAGATCCAGCGCTTCCCCGACCGACGCGGGATCATGGAAATCAAATCTTGGTAAAAGCATTAAAGGCCTCCTTACGATTGTATCAAAACGTATATTGAAAACGGTATCACCCTGCAGAGGGAAAAGTCAATAAAAACATGGGGCGGCATACCGGGGCTCCGTTTTGTATAATCATTAAATGAATGATATTCATTGCAAAACGTTCACTATAGAGAACAATATTTTTGTTAATTTTTGCCGTATATTCTCTAAAATGACATATTTTGGCATATCGATCAAGAATATATTTCAAAAAAATATACGATAAAGAACGGGAAGAGAATGGAAGTTCATTTATTGGTTGTGTAAAACCGGGGCTGTGCCCCGGTACCAGCCCTCAACAATTGAAACACTTGTGTGTTATTGTTTTGTATGCATTTGCATACGCTCCAAGCTCCCCGCTTCGCGGGTGGTCATTGACCAAACCGCTGCTTGCCGGGACGCGCCATTGCTGTCTTATGCGGAACGACGTTGCCGCAGGTGCCCGGAGGCCGGCTCGTGAAAGCCGGCACAAACCAGAGGGCAAAAATTATGTGGATTCGCAGCAGAACCGCTCCCACCCCATCAGCTTTGCAGGGCCGGCAATGGTGGTCCCGTAGAATATCACATCTTTCCGGCCGAGGAACATCCCGATGGTCCCGTTGACAACCGTCGTGCCGGTGACAAGCAGCAGGTCACACCACTGCACCGCCGCCTCGGTGGCTTCAGGCCCTTCTATCATTATCCCGTGTTTCCTTTGACCGACGTTGTCGGGATCGAGATCAACAAGACGGACAGGAAAAACGGATGAGAGTTTTTCGAGCATCCGCGGCTGGAACCCGATCTGGGCAATTTTCACGTCACCGTATTTTTCCTGAATATACCCGGCCAGCCTTTCCGCACAGGCAACCGGTTCATCGTCCCTGCAGTGAATGGTCCTGTCGATCCGCTCCTGATACCGCAGCACCGCATTCAAAGCCGCGATAAAAACCGCCCGTTGAAAATTGTTCTTCAGGGGCATCGCCAAAATGTCCTTCAGAGACCCCTCAAAATTGCCGAAGTGATCGGTAAACGCCTGACCGAAGCTGTTCTTGAACTCGGCCTGCATGATCTTCTCCTTGCCCTTCTGGATGGGGTAATCTTCATCTTCCGGATTCCCGATCGCCTCGGTTGCGGAAAGGGCCCTTGCCGTAATCACGATTTTTTCCGTGAGAAGATTATCCCGCCCCCACAGTTCAAACGCTTTTTCTTTCAGTCTGTCATGGATACCGTCCATACCCGTCCTCTCTTTTTTTCATTCACCCCGGGTCACTGAATGACTGTTCATTCTCAACCGGAACACTGTTCTCATCTTTTATATAAAAGCCCTTTCCGGCCTGTCAATTACAATTTGCACTTTCCCGCACGGATTCAAGAGCAAAGCCCCTTACGCAAGCCCCCTTTGCGGACGGGCATTGACTTTTAACCTGAACTGGCGCATAACAGACGTGGGTCGGAGCAACCAAATGGGCGGCACTGCGGTATCCCCCGGGCGGGTGATGAGCGGAAAAACCTGATGGAACAGAAAGGCCTGAAAGGAACAAACCGATGCACAAGGACTGGGATTTTGACGAGATAGTGGACAGAAGCGGTACGGCTTCGATGAAATGGGACCCCGGCGTCCTGTCGAACGTATTTGGAAAAGGAAAAGAAAATCTGCTGCCGCTGTGGGTTGCGGATATGGATTTCAAATGTCCCGCGGTGGTCAGACAGGCTATGGAAAAACGTCTGGCACACCAGATATACGGCTACAGCCTGGTGGAACCCGCTTATTTCCCGGCCCTGATCTCCTGGTATAAACGGCGTCATCAATGGGAGATCGATGACGTTTGGATCAAAACCACCCCTGGAGTGGTGCCGGCCGTCAACTACATGGTCCAGCGGTTCTCACAGCCCGGCGACAAGGTGTTGATCCAGCCGCCCGTCTACTACCCGTTTGCCCGGGCCATCCGGAACAACGGCCGCCGCATCGCCGAAAATTCCCTGAAAACAGAGAACGGCCGGTACCGGATGGATATCGACGACCTGAAAGAGAAGGTGACAGACCCCCGGGTCAAACTGGCCATTCTCTGCAGCCCCCACAATCCCGTGGGCCGTGTCTGGACCGGAGAAGAGCTGGAAATTTTCGGCCGCATCTGCATCGAAAACCACGTGCTGGTCATTGCCGATGAAATCCACTGCGATCTGGTGATGCCCGGATTCAAACACGTGTGTTTCGCCTCGATGTCACCGGCATTCGCCGAAAACAGCATTACCTGTGTGGCCGCCAGCAAGACCTTCAACCTGGCCGGTCTCCAGCAGTCCAGCATTGTGATCCCGAATCCGGCCATCCGGAAGGAGCTCACCTGCCACATTGAAAACCTGGGGTTCACCAACGGTATCGGCGGCACCCTTTTCGGGGCCGTGGCCGCGGCCGCGGCCTACAACGAAGCCGAACCCTGGCTGGACGACCTGATTCAATACCTGCACGACAACTTCCGTTTTCTGAAATCTTTTCTTGAAAAAGAACTGCCCGGCGTGATCGTGCATGAACTCGAGGGGACGTACCTGGTATGGGTGGATTTGAGAGCCTTGGCGCCTGACGGCAAAGAGCGGATCCGGCTTCTGGAGGAAAAGGGCGGTGTGGGCCTGGACCACGGCGAATGGTTCGGTGACAACGGTGCCGGGTTCGAACGGATCAACATCGCCTGCCCCCGGTCCCTTCTGGAACGGGCAGCCGAATCCGTTGTGTCGGCATTCAAAGAGAAAAAGTGAACAAACGGGCCGCGGTTTCAACCAGCGGTAGCGACCCTGTAAAAACCCTGTTCGAAATTTGCATCGCCTGCCGATTTCCTGGAGAGCGGTCAAAAGGTTTCGGCAAATACCATTAAATTATTGGACATGGCGACAGGAAATAGTGTATTCTTCTCATGACAATTCCAAGACGGCTCAACACATTACGGAGGCTTTATGAAACAGATCACTTTCATGCTGGGCTCCGCGCCCTATGGGGGTCAGGATGCGGACACGGTTATCGGCATGGCGGATGCGGCCTTGAGAAAAGGCCACCAGGTAACCATCGTGGGGTCCGGTGACGGCACCTATTCTTTCCTACAGGGGCAGCGGACATCAGGCGCCCCCAATGCTGAAAAGGGGTTTGCCGCGCTTATCCAGAAGGGCGCCAGGATCGACCTGTGAGGGACATGCTTCAGGTTCCGTGGTCTGCGGGATACACAGTTCATTGAAGGGGCCAATACGGGTACGCTGAAAAGCCTTTTTCAGGTTTTTGATCAAACGGATATTGTCATCAATGCCGGACCCTGAAAGAGAGGATGCCATGACCAAAGATATTTTGATTGTCATCCGCCACGGGCCTTACGGCGGTTTCCAGGCGGCGGAAGGGTTGCGCCATACCAACGGCGCCATTTCACTTGGATTCCGGCCGATCGTGGCACTTGTGGATGACGGGGTGTTCCTGGCAAAAGACGGCCAGGAACCAAACGAGAGCGAATGGCTGTCACTGGGTGAAACCCTTGAAGAAATTATCGTGCGCGGGCTTTATGAAAAAAAGGACACCCCTGCCGAATTTTACGTAGAAGAAGAATCGGTTGTCCGCTGCGGCTTAAAAACGGAGGATCTGGTCGAAGGCCTGGTGCCCGTAGATCATCATAAAATTTCGGAACTGATGGCGGACAGCCGTCTGCAACTGATTTTCTAGGAGTCGGAAATGAAGATTGCTGTTTTGCTTAAAAGCGGTCCGTTTACTGCCGAGGCGCACAGAGCTTTGCAGACGGCGGCTGATCTGCTGTCTGAAGATCACGCGGTGCATCTCTATCTGCTGCAGGACGCGGTCAATTTCTGCCAGACAGATGTAAAAGATGACGCGTCCCGGGGCATGAACTGTTTCCTCGATGAAAAGCTCAATGTGCATGTGCTGGTTCAGGACGCCGCGCTTCGGGGAATCGATGTCGATTCTGCCGGCCGCCCTGTCGCCGGGGGAGATTACGATTCCCTGGCAGACCTTGTGACAACGAGTGACCGGGTTATCGGACTGTTGTAGCCGCACAAAGGGAAAATCCAGTTGCCGGGTTATGCTGCCCGAAAAAGTCCGCTGATGACCCCGCCCGATTTGCAGTAAAAGAATGTGATATTTCTATTGACTTTTTATTTTTTTCCTGTATAATCGGTTTTTATTGCACTTACGGAAGTGCTTTGGTTTCTTCCCCAAGGTGTATCTCTCGAAAACACCGTGATTTACCCTCAGGTTAGAAACAATTTTATTACAATTTTTTATTTTAGGAGAGTGCCGACATGGCAGATGGTATCGTAAAATGGTTTAGCGAGTCAAAAGGTTTTGGATTTATTGAACAGGAAGATGGCGGAAAAGATGTATTTGTACATCATACAGGCATCAATGCAACCGGATTCAAGTCCCTCAACGAAGGCGACCGTGTAACATTCGACATTGAAGAGGGTCAGAAAGGACCCGCCGCCGCAAATGTGACAGTGATTCAGTAAACCGTTTTATTTGCGCTGAAATCAAAACCTCCGGGCATTCTGCCCGGAGGTTTTTTTATTGGTTGTTTCAAAACCGGGGCCTATGCCCCCGGTTACAACCGTCAACGATTGAAACACTGACGTGTTTTTGTTCTTCCGGCCTACGGCCGGGCTCGGTAGAGATGCGAATGCATACATTCCAAGCCACCCGCTTTGCGGGTGGTCGTTGACTCAACACCCTGTCAGGAACACGTGAATGGCGATCACGTCCTTTCAGACCCCGCCTTAGTTATCACCCGACCGCAGAGAATCAATCAGTTTGCCGGCAGTTTCCAGTGCGTCGCCAAAAAGCGTTATGGCTTTTTCATTCTCGTATAACGGATTGGGTTCTCCGGAATAACCCGGCTTTGCATCATAGTTGCAGACAATGATATTTTCGGCTTCATGCGCCATAAGGATGGGCATCCCTGAAATGGGCGTCCCTTCGGTTTCGATCGCCGCGGGATTGACCACGT
The DNA here is from genome assembly GCA_964478245.1 of uncultured Desulfobacterales bacterium. Lineage (GTDB taxonomy): Bacteria > Desulfobacterota > Desulfobacteria > Desulfobacterales > Desulfobacteraceae > CAYZHB01. The sequence continues at coordinate 5,961 of CAYZHB010000105.1, forward strand.
CACAGGCCCCGAATATCAATACGGCATCGGTTTCAGGGAATTTCTCATTGGCGGCATCCATTTCCAGCAGCCTGGCGTAATCCACTTCCGCTTCAGCCAGCATGACATTCATGTGTCCGGGCATGCGGCCGGCCACCGGATGGATTGCAAACACGGTTGCCACACCCATTTCCTCCAAAAGGCCGGCCAGCTCAGCCACCTTGAACTGGGCCCGCGCCAGGGCCATGCCGTATCCCGGCACAATCACCACTTTCCGCGCCTTTTTAAGGACATTTACCGCCCGGGGCATGTTGTCTGAACTGTCCGCTTCCTGTTCACCAGTGCCCGGCATTTTCACCGGCACGAAAAATTTCCGGGGATCATCCGGCTGTTCTTTCCGGGAAGCCGGAACCCGTGCACCGGGAACCAGAATATGATACAGATGCCGGTTCATGGCCCTGCACATGACATGGGTCAATATGGACCCGGATGCCGCCACCGTGGCACCGGCGGCGATCAGCAGCTGATTGGCGATCACCATGCCGCAGAGGGCGGCGGCCAGTCCGGTGGTGGCGTTCAGCAAAGAAATCAGTACCGGCATGTCCGCTCCGCCGACACGGATGGAAAACAGAATTCCAAAGACAAGTCCCAGCCCGATCAGCACAATGAAAAGCGGCATCCTGATATCCAGGGGAACATAAAGGACGGCGACTCCGACAATCACCGCAAGAACAATACTGGCAGATACCATCAGGCTGTGGCCGGTGAGTATGTGGGGCGTCTGGCGCATTTTCTTTGCCAGTTTGGCGGTTGCCACCATGCTGCCGCTGAAGGTCAGGGAACCGATACAGAGTCCCGTAACCCCGGCCACCTGGTTGACAACGGGCATTGCAGCGCCGCCCCGGATCAGCTCCAGCAGGGATACAATAAAAGCGGCCATCCCGCCCGCACCGTTCTGAAATGCAACCAGGGCCGGGATCTGGATCATTTTCACCTTTCCGGCCACTGCATATCCCAGCACCGACCCGGCGAGCAGGGAAATCACCACAGTGACGATATCCACCACCCCGTTTCTCAACAGGACCAGGAGGACGGCACAGGCCAGTGCAAAAGCGGCTGCAAAATTGCCCCTGCGTGCGCCCCCGGGCGACCGGAACTGCCGGATCCCGATAATCAGAACACCGATAACCAGAAAATCTACTGCCGTATTCCCGAACTGCAACGCTTGATTCATGATTCATCCATCCCGGCATCGTCTCTTTTGAAAAGCCTGAGCATTCTGTCCGTGATCACAAACCCGCCAACCACATTAAAAGTTCCTGAAACAAGGGCGATTGCACCGATTATCTCTGCAAAACCGCTTACGGGACGGGAAAAAATCAGCAGGGCGCCCAGGATGGTAACGCCTGAAACGGCATTGGTCATGGACATCAACGGGGTGTGCAAAAGCGGGGGCACTTTGGATATAAGGCAATGCCCGATGCCGAAACAGAGAATGAAAACGCCTGCCAGCAGAAAAAGATTCGTCATGACTTAGTGCTCCTGTATTTGAAAGAAAAGCTTGGTATCCGGTCAGATGCAAAGAACAAAGGGGTCCCGGCTTTCATCAGACAGGTCATACCAATCAGGCCTGCATCGCTTTTAAAGTCCCCTGGTGGCGGATCTTTCCCTGATGCGTCACCAGGGAACCGGTCACGATGTCATCATCAAGATCAATCTTTCCGGGTGTCTTTTTAAAAAGGTTCTCCACATAATAGTAAAGATTGCTGGCATAAAGCCAGCTGGCATGAAGCGCCATTCTTCCCGGGATATTCTGAAAGCCGCATATGGTGATACCGTCTTCCTGGATTGTTTGTCCCGGTTTAGTGGCGGCGCAGTTTCCGCCTTGATCTATGGAAATATCCATTACCACGGAACCGAATTTCATTCGCCGGATCATTTCCCCGGTAATGATGACCGGCGCGACCTCACCGGGAACCAGGGCGCTCAGAATCACCACATCGGCCTTTGCCACTTCAGGTGCAATGGTTTTCCGTTCCTTTTCAAGCCACCGGCTGTCCAGGGCCCGGGCATATCCGCCTTCCCCTTCGGCCAGTTCCCGGGGGATATCAAAGTCCACGATTTCCGCTCCCAGGCTTCGGGCGTGGGTACAGGCTTCCTCTCTTATATCCATGGCCCTGACCGCACCGCCGAGTCGTTTGGCCGTAGCGGCAGCCTGAAGCCCGACGACACCCGCACCGACAACCAGGACGGTTGCCGGTTTTGTCGTGCCGATGGCAGTCCCGGTCATCGGCACAAAACCGGGCATGTAATTCGCGGCCAGCAATATGGATTTATAGCCGGTCACCAGGCTCATGGAAGAGAGGGCGTCCATTCTCTGGGCCCTGGAAATCCGGGGGATGCCGTCCATGGTCAGAGCGGTAATATGCCGGGCTTCAAGTTTCTTTATCATCTCATGGTTGGCGGGTGCCGCCGGATGCAGAAACGTGACAAGCACACTCCCGCCGGACAGCATATCCGCTTCGTGCCGGTTGATCTGTTCGTTGAATATGGGCTGTTTGACTTTCAATATGATATCCGACCCGGCAAAAAGGGCCTCCGGATCATCAACAACACCGGCACCGGCGTTTTGATAATCCGCATCTTCCACACCGACACCTTTTCCGGCCGACGATTCGATCCGGACGGTAAACCCCAGTTCAATGTATTTGCGGACGGTTTCCGGCGTAACCGCCACTCTTTTTTCTTGGGAAAGAATTTCCCTGGGAACCCCTATAATCATATTCACCTCCTGCGGGTGCAAATGGAACGACACGCGTCCTTCCTTATCTCTGGTGAGTCAACGACCACCAGCAAAGCGGGTGGCTTGAAGTGTATGCATTCGCATACAAAACAAAACACGTAAGTGTTTCAATTGTTGACAAAACTCATCTCAAATCACGGGCATACATGCTGACGGCATTTAAAAAAAACGGCGGCTGCGGAATGCCCTTTATTCTCTCCAGGGCCTGTCGGGTTTCTTTTATCAATTGATCCGGCCGGGTTCTCTTTTTATAAAGTATCTTTATCAGGCACCGGCACGCCATAATCCGGGCTTCGTAATAAATGTTGTCGTCCTCCAGAATGGCCAGAACTTCCCTGATCAACTCATCCTTAGGCTTTTCTATGTTTTCGATACGTTTCAGCGCTTCTTCTCTTAACCGCCAGTTCCCCTTGTAGCGCAGCATTCGAATCAGTCCGCGCTGACAGTCTTCCGCCCTGCCGCTTTCAAACACATCATTCAGATGGTCAAGCGCCTGTCGCCAGTCCTGCAGGTTTCCAAAAGGATCTTGTGTCATATTGTCTTTCTTCCTTGACTGCTATGCAGCACCTGTTTCAGATTCATGCGAAACCACAGAGATATCTGCCATGTTTAATCAGCAAAAAAGATGCCGCGCGGACAAAATCTACTAACTCATTGATATAAAATAAAAAATAAATTGCAGGGTCAAGAAAAATAAAATAATTGGGAACAAACCGCCCGTTCTGAACAAGCGCCACCCCCTCGGTGATCTGTTCCGTGAGTGTGCGATAGCGCTCTTCACTCTCTTTGAGCGCCCTTTCAGAACGCTTGAGCCAGAGCACCTTGCTCAGCCGTTCCGCTATGGCCCAGAGAAGCCGTTCCTCCTCCTTGAGAAACGCCTTGCAGGGATTTTCGGACGGGTATTCAAGATAGCACACTTCAACTTCACCCACCGCTTCGCCGTTTAAGACGATTTTCGTTTTCTGTGAACAGTGAGTGGGGTTGAACCCTTGTGAGGTGTATTCCCTGCCCTCCATTCGTATGCGCGCACATGCATTCTCGGGATACTGCCAGGCTGCGGGAATCAACTCGACCGTCCGCTGCATGATCCACTCTAAAGAGACCCCCTGGTTTTCAAAAAGATTGGAGATGCCGTAGAGACAATTGAGTTCCTTCACCCTTTCGGCAAGCTGGCTGTTTTGGGAACACGCATCCTGAACACTTGCGAATTCGTCATTCACTTCGCCCGATTGACCGGAACCGGGCGATTCATGCAGATACGGAGGGTTCATTGTCTGACCTTAAAAAAGTTGCCGACGCAACCGTCAATAAAATTCCGGCAGTTTGGTCTTATGATAAAATAGATAGCAAAATCCGAACGCTATGTAAAGCATCATAATTTTCCAGCCGGACAAGCAGACATGAATACGGTGAAAGAATGCATTCTCTCAAGTTACTTATGAATTTCATGCAACCAGACTGGTTTCTTATTTTAAGAATTGTGCTATAGAATTGATGACGCTGTGGTCATAATGCGCTTCAGAGGACTGAACACGAAATAAGCGGCTGATATGCGGTTGACGCTCATTGAATAGTGGATGAAACAGCCCAAATGAAAAAATGGTTTTTCAGAATTGCACTTGTGTGCATGTTACTGCCTGCTTTGGCGGAAACGTCTCCGGCGGCGGAAATGACGGCCCGGCCCCTGGCGGTGAAACAGAGCGGCAGCGGCGACCGGCACCGGGAAAACGTTATGGCTGTGGCCAATGAAGATGGGTCCGTGACGGTTACCCTTCCGCCTGATACCTGGAAACAGCTCACAGTCGTGGATCAGCGGACGCGATGGCGCATCCGGTGGCAGGCGACTGAGCCGGTGAGTCTCTATCTGGCCAAGAAAAAAGACCTGGAACGCTGGCCGGTCGGAGATCCGCCGGACATCATGAAACTCAAATCCGTCAGTGTGCGGTCCTGGGAAACC
>CAYZHB010000106.1:0-10649 GCA_964478245.1 uncultured Desulfobacterales bacterium
GCTTGCGTGTTTTTGTTTTGTATGCAGTCGCATCTCTTGCGAGCCCGGCCTGAGGCCTGAATTCCAAGCCACCCGCTTCGCGGGTTGTCGTTGACTGAGGAGGAGAACACATGAAAAAAATCGAGGCCATTATCAAACCTTTCAAACTCGACGAAGTAAAGGACGCGCTCACCCAAACCGGTATCCAGGGGATGACGGTCATCGAGGTCAAGGGCTACGGCCGCCAGAAAGGCCATACCGAGATCTACCGGGGAGCGGAGTACCGGGTGGAGTTTGTTCCCAAAATCAAAATCGAAGTGATCGTGGCGGCGGACATTGCCGACAATGTCGTTTCATTGATCCAGAAAACGGCAGCGACCGGCAAAATCGGAGACGGCAAGATATTTGTGCTGCCCGTTGAAGCGGCGGTCCGGGTGCGCACCGGCGAAACCGGCAAAGAGGCCGTATAGACAGACCGTTTTATGGACAATGATGCCGGCTTTTGCTGCACGCGCGCTCTGCCGGCCCGGTGCCTTACAATTCTGTCGATTGTTTTGAAAAACAGGATATAATAGAGGTGTTTGATGAACCCGCTGAAAAATGACAGCAGTGCCGTCTTCCGCCTGAGGGAAAACCGGAACCTTCTGATCGAAAGTTTTGCCGCCGGAGAGGGAACAGGCGATTTTATCCGACGGCACACCGCCATTCTTGATCAATACTTCACCGAAAGCTTTGAAAAAAGTATAGTGGGGCCGCGAATGCAGTTTCACAAACAGCCCTTTGCACTGGTCGCTCTCGGTGGTTACGGGCGCCAGGAATTGTGCCTCCACTCGGACATCGACATCCTGATTCTGTTTAAAAGGCGCGTGCCCGAAGAATCGGAAGCGTTAATCCGGGAGGTGATTTATCCCCTGTGGGACGAAGGGTTTGAAGTAGGCCACGCAGTCCGTTCCATCACGGAATGTCTCCGCCTGGCAGCCGATGATGTCGAGGTCTTTACCTCTCTTCTTAACGCCCGGTTTCTCTGCGGCATGTCCCCCCTCTATGCACGGCTCCGGGAAGGACTGAACAAATACCTGTCCCGGAAACGGGCGGGAAAAATGCTCCGCCATCTGGTCGAAGGCAACGCATGCCGGCACCTCAGATTCGGTGACGCAAGCTATCTGCTGGAACCGAATCTGAAGGAAGGCCGGGGCGGTCTCCGGGACTACCACACGGTCATCTGGGCCGCCCATTTCATCACCCCCATCATTGCCCCGCGGGATCTGGAATACAACGGTCATCTCTCCCATGACGAATACCAACTCCTTCAAAATGCCCTGGCGTTTATACGGGCGGTCCGCAACTGGCTCCATTACCTTTCAGGGCGCAAGGCGGACCAGCTTTTTTTTGAATACCAGATACAAATCGCCGACATACTCAAATTTCAGGCCGCGTCAGGCCAGATAAAAGTGGAGCGGTTTCTCGGAGAACTGCACCGGCACCTGGAACTTATCAAACAAACCAACCTTGTGTTCCTCAAGGAGACCGCCCACACCTCAGGGATTGCCGGAAAACGCGGTCCTTCCGCCGGCAGGCCTTCATCCCGGGGCCTTGAGATAAAACGGCACATGCTTGATTTCATCTCTTCCGAACGCATCCTCACCGATCCCCGGCTGCTGATAAAAATATTTAAAGAGAGCTGCCGGCTGAAACTGCCCCTGAGCGCTGAAGCCAGGCGGATTGTAAAGGAATTTTCGTACCTGATCGATGACGAATTTCGACGGGATCCGTTCAACATAAAGGCATTTGAACACATCCTTGTCACACCGGTGGCAGGTTTTAGCGTCCTGGACGCGATGCACAGCACCGGCTTTCTCACCCGTTTCATCCCGGCCATGGAAGCCGTGGTCAACCGAATACAGTACAACGGCTACCACATCCACTCCATTGACCGGCACCTTCTGCGCACGGTGCAGGTCATCAAACAGGGAATACCGCAAAAAGGGACCGACCGGCTCGCGGCAGACCTTTATGAAGAGACCGCCCATAACAGGGCGATGCTGCTGTGGGCGGCCCTGCTCCATGATATCGGGAAAGGCGTGCCCGCCCCGGATCATGCCGGTCAGGGGGCCCGGACCGCGTATGCCCTGCTCACCGGTTTCGGTTACCCGGACCGGTTTGTGGATACGGTCTCTTTTCTTGTCCGCGAGCACCTTTTACTGGTACATACCGCCACCAGAAGAGACATCAATGACGAAGAAACCGCTGTGTCCTGCGCCCGCCGCATCAAAGACCCCGACCGCCTCAAAATGCTCTATATCCTGACGGCGGCGGATGCCATGGCCACGGGTCCTGCCGCCTGGAGCGACTGGACTGCGGCACTGCTCCGCGATCTTTTTTTTAAAATGCTGAATATAATTGAAACAGGAGAAACGGCCTCCCGGGAAACAGTGGATACGGTCGCCGCCAAGAAAACGTCACTGCTCGAAACAGCGGGCGCCGAAGATGAGCACAATGCCATGGCGGCCCACATAGACCGCCTCTCTCACAGGTACCTGCTGCACACCCCGGCCGACGATATTGCCGCCCATTTTCTCCTCTTCAGGCGCCTGGGCCACCGGCCCTTCAACCTGGACGTAACAGGGTCCGGAAAAGGCCGTTCCGATTTCCGGACAGTGACCATCTGCGCGAAAGACCGGCCCGGCCTTTTTTCCAAAATAACAGGGGTTCTGACCAAAAACGGCATCGATATTCTCAACGCGGATATTTTCACCTGGAAAAACAGCATTGCACTGGATATCTTTACGGTGAAGCCGCCGCCGGATCTCTTATATGAAAATGACCGGTGGGAAAAAGTCGACGCCGATCTCGCGTCCGCTTTAAACGGCACGCTCGATCCTGGCGCGGCGCTCGTACCGGCGGCATACTGTAAAAGCGCCACACCGGCCGGCAGCGAACCGCCGGACCGTATAAAGATAGACAATCACGCCTCCAGCTTTTTCACGATTATCGAAATTTTCTGCCGGGACTTTCACGGTCTTTTGTTTCATGTGACGAATACACTGTACAGACAAAAGCTGGATGTCAAAACAGCCAAAATCGCCTCCCGGGCCGACCAGATCGTGGCCGTGTTTTACGTCAGAAATTTTTACGGGGAGAAGATCATGACCGAAGAAAAGACAAGTCATGTCCGGGCGGCCCTGGCATCGGTGCTGTCGCATGCGTCTCTCCGGACAGACTGTGCTGACCGGGACGACCCGGTATAAAGTCCGCAAGCCTGTCGTCAGGCCGGCGTTTGTGTTTAAAAACACCCAGCAAAACCGGTTGCCGCTGTTTCAGGCATACGTGCCGCTCAGGGATCGCGGGGCTCGTTTTCCTTCAGGCACCAGATGCCGGCGGGACAGGCCCCGGCACAAAATCCGCATCCGATGCAGCAGGTGTCGTCCACCACATAGGCAAAGCCGGTGGTGTCCTCTGTTTCCTCCCGCCTGATGGCCCCGGCGGGGCAGATCTCCACGCATACGGCGCAGTCCCGGCATGTCCCGCAGGAAGCGCACTGGGCGCCGCACTGGGAAGAACTTGTGAATTCGGTCAGCCGGGGATCGAAATAGGCAAGGCTGATGCGGTTTTTATCGATAACCGGTTTTTGCGCCATCACCTGTACACCGCGCCCGCTCTCCTCTCCTGAAAGGCGGGAAACAATTTCCAATGCAGCGGTGCGCCCTGCGCCGATGGCGTCTGTCAGCAGGCCCGGCCTCACCATGTCCCCCACGGCAAAAATCTGCGGGTCCGACGTCTGGTAAACCGGGTCGACCTTGACAAACCCGTTTTCCGTCTCTATACCCTCGGGCAGGAAACCGGCGGCAGGGGCTTCACCGATGGCAATGACCACGGTATCCGCCGGCAGGTATTCACCCGAGGTCAGGCGGACCCCGCCTCCGTCGATTTCCCCGGTAAAGCAGGGCCAGCGGAATACCGCACCGGCCGCTTCCGCCTGGGCCCGTTCGGCGCCGAAAGATGCCGGACGCTGCACATCGATCAGTGTAATCTGCTCAGCACCCGCACGGTGCGCTTCAGTAGCCGCATCACACCCCACATTGCCGGCACCGATGATCACCACTTTTCCGCCGGGACGGGTCTCTCCCCGTTTGGCAGACGCAAGGAAATCAATAACGTCAACAGCCCGTTCCTCTCCCGGCACACCGAGGCGGCGGGGCTGCCAGGCACCGGTCGCCAGCACGATATAGTCGTGCGTCTCTTTCAGCCGGGCGATCTTCTCTTTTGTCACTGCCCGGGTCAGGTGAACGGACCGGACAACTTCCCTGATGCGGTCGAGCTCTTTTTCCAGGACCTCACGGGGAATCCGGCTCTCCGGAATCACGGAGGCCATCTTCCCGCCAAGCCGCTCTTCCGTGTCATAAACCGTGGCCTCATGCCCGTTGAGGATGATCTGCCAGGCCACGGAAAGACCGGCCGGTCCGCCGCCCACGACCGCCACTTTCTTCCCGCTGGGGGGCGGTATTTCCGGTGTGCCGGCCGCTATACTCTCCCTGCCCAGAAGGGACACATCCACCGGTTTCATCCGGGAGAACCGGCGGGTACACCCTTCCATGCAGAGATGGGGGCACAGGTATCCGCACACCGACGCCGGAAACGGGGTATAGGAAAGGGCCAGCTCCACGGCCTCGTCCGTACTGCCGCTGCGGATCATCCGCCAGCGCTCCTGAACCGGAATGCCGGTGGGGCAGGCTGCCTGGCAGGGGGCCAGATAGGTCCCGTTTTCCCACACCGGCACATACCGCCGCATCTCACCGGTGGTGACAAGGGGAATGGGGGCGGTTTCCGCGGTTGTCAGATCGCCGATCAGACCGCCCGCCCCCAGCTCCCGGTCCCACACGTCGGCCCGGAAGGCAGCCATGGACCGCTGAAAGCCTTTCCCTTTTTCCCTGGAGGATCGGGCGGCCAGAAGCCGCCATTCACTGCGGACAGAGAGTTCCTCCCACAAACCGGCCCGGCCGATACGGGCCAGATACGTTTTCAAACTTCCGCTGAGCCAGTCCCATTCCGGATCTGAAATTTCACACATCTGTGCGTCTGCCGTGCTGTATCCCTGGTGGGCGCCGCGGAATAAAACCCTGCCGCCCACCATACCCACCAGGGGCCGGTATCCGAGCACATTTTCCGGCGTCTGGGCTTCATACCCGCACACCACCGCGGTACCGCCGGCCATGAACTCCCCGAAATAGTCGCCGGTGGAACCCAGGACCCATATTTCCGGTGGATCGAACCGGGGATTGCTCTTGGTCATGGTCATACCCCGGGCGCCGATGCTGCCGGCCACGTATATCCTGCCCTGGGCCATGGCATTGGCAAGACCGTTACCGGCATGGCCGTGAACCACGATTTCGGCCCCGGCATTCAGCCATCCCACGTCATCGGAAGCGCCGGTCATAATCTCGATAACGGTATTGGGGAATCCCATGGCGCCCGCCCGCTGACCCGTAGGCCCTTCTATGATCACCGTCACCCTGTCTTTCCCGGCTTTCCACAACCGGCCGCCAATACCGTGCTGACCGTACGCTTCCACCCGGATAAGGCGCTCCCCGCTTTCCACCGCCTGCTGCAGGCGCTCTTCCAATTCTCTGGAAGATATGCGGATGCCGTCTTCTTTACCTGATATCGTATACACCCTTTGACTGCTCACAAATCGCTCCTGAAGCACGATCGTGTCTTCATCCCGTTTTATTGGTTGTTTTCAAACCGGGGGCTATGCCCCCGGTTACAACCGTCAACGATTGAAACACTTACGTGTTTTGTTTTGTATGCGAATGCATACACTCCAAGCCACCCGCTTCGCGGGTGGTCGTTGACTTTACACCACATACTTGATTTTCAGCCGGTCGGCGGCGGCCCGGTCGTCGATCCCGATGGCATCCGACATCCCGATGGGCAGGGATGTGGATCTGCCGAGCGGGGCGAATATCTTTTTCAGCTCCGTATCAAAGCTGACATATACATCCACGATGCGCCGGGCCACCATTTCAGGGTCCAGCCGCCGGTAGAGCCGCGGGTCCTGGGAAGTGATACCCTTGGGACAGAGCCCGGCGTTACAGATGTTACAGCGCTCCGATTCCGACCCCAGGCAGCCGGCCGCGGCCTGCATGATATATTTTCCCGTCTGGACGCCGCTGGCCCCCAGCATGATCAGCGCGGCCGCATTGGCCGCCAGGTTCCCGGATTTTCCCACGCCGCCGCCGGCAAACAGGGGAATTTCGTTCTGCATCCCCACCTTGACCAGGTTCAGGTAACAGTCCCTGAGATTGCTGGCGATAGGGTGCCCCATGGTGTTCATGGAGACGTTGTAAGCGGCGCCCGTGCCGCCGTCCTCGCCGTCGATTCCCAGACCGGCGGCATAACTGTTGCGCGTGAGGTTGTTGAGCACCGCCAGGGACGTGGAAGTGGCGGAAATTTTCGGAAACACCGGCACCCGGAATCCCCAGGCCATGTACATGGACTGGATCATCTTGGCCACGGCCTCCTCGATGGAATACTTGGTCTGGTGGGTGGGCGGGCTCGGCAGACTGACGCCCATGGGTACACCGCGGATAGCGGCGATCAGCCGGTTCACCTTGTTCCACATGAGCAGCCCCCCGTCCCCCGGCTTGGCGCCCTGGCCGTACTTGATCTCCACGGCGCAGGGATCGGTTTTCATCTCCGGAATGGCGTGAATAATTTCATCCCACCCGAAGTACCCGCTGGCAATCTGGAGAATCACATACTTCAGAAACCGGCTCCGCAGAAGCCGTGGCGGGCATCCCCCTTCCCCCGTACTGATCCGTACCGGCATGCCCAGCTCTTCATTCAGATAGGCCACCCCCATCTGCAGCCCTTCCCACATGGGCGGAGACAGGGCGCCGAACGACATGCCGCCGATAATCAGCGGATAGATCTCGCGCACCGGCGGAATCCATCCTTCATTTTTCAGGTGGGCCAGGTTCTCTTCCGGTGAAAGAATTCTTCCCAGAAGCGTTCGCAGCTCGAATTCATGCCGGCCGGCATCCAGCGCCGGATCCGTCAGCATGGAGATCCGGATGAATTTGATGCGGTCCAGAATACCGCCGGGAACATTCCGCCGTCCGCCTCTCCGCCGGGGGGCGCCCCCCTGGTCGGCGTGGAAAACCAGTTTATCGGCCTCTTCATTTTTCACCGTCATGATTGCATCGTTGGGGCATACCATGCTGCACATACCGCACCCCACGCATGCATTCGCCGGTGCTGTCCGCTGCCGGATACCGTAATATACGGAGTGACGCCCGGCGGCCGCGGGACCGGCGGTCAGATCTACGGCTAAATGCCGTTTCCGGAACACCCCCAGCTCCAGAGACCGCACCGGGCACACCGCTGTACAGCTCCCGCAGAGGGTGCACCTGTCCCTGTCCCACCGGATCTGCCAGGGCAGGTCCTTGGGGTTTAATTGGGAAGGGGCAATTCTTGCGTCTGTCGGCATATGCGAACCTCCTTGCGTTCCGGCCCCACGATGGCGGTATCCAGATACATGGGCTGAAAGTCTTTGTTTTTATCCCGGTCCGGCATCACGGCGTCCAGCCCGCAGATTTCCGATGAAAACGCATAGCACCCCGGACTGCCGCCCACCACCCCCGGCCGCAGTTTTTTCCTGTCCTGGGCCATGAACAGCGAGTGATCCGGCAGGCACCCGATTGTGCAGTTGGGGCCGTCTATGATGAGCCGGCGGCAGGTCTGCTTCAACTGGGAGAGCAGAAACGCGTTGGGGTGGGTTTCCAGATCCCCGTCCTGCAGAGGTGTGATGATGTGTTTGTAAAATTCCACCCCCAGCCCCAGATTGACAGCGGTATAGTGCAGGATGTGGGTAAACACCTCGGAATCGGAATAAAACCCGGTATAGCCTTCAAACCCCAGGGACATCAGATACTCCTTGATCGGTATGAAGGCGGTGTTCTCCCCGTTGGTCATGGTGGCGTATCCTTCCAGGAAAAACGGATGGCAGGCGTACAGGTCAATGGAATAATTGGTGTTCTGGCGTCCCTGGGCCATGATGACCCGGGCGTAGAGCTCCTCCCTGCCCAGATCCAGATATCGCGCCACTGTCAGGGGATCGCCGATCTCCTTGATCATGATGATATCCGGCCAGAAGGAGAATATCACCATGTCGTTTTTCTCCATCCCCATCTCGATCAGCCGGAGCTTCACCTGGGTCAGTTTCCTGTACTTCTCGGTCACGGTTAACGCTTCCCACTCCTCGGGATACTCATAGGCCCGGATGAGATACATGTCTCTTTTCGGCACGCCGGCGGGCCGGCGTTTGGGCACCTTGATGGAAATCTTGTGCTTGGTGAGAAACCCGATATCCAGCATATAATGATCCAACCGGCGAAGTCCCTCCTCCGTGACAATACCGGACAGCACCGGCGAGTCCTTGATTTTTTCAAACGGTCCGCCGAGGTCTCTCAGCAGGAGACCCACGCCGGAACCGTCATGGCCCTCCCGCATGACATCCATCGCCTCCATGGCAATCATGGGCGACAGCGGTGACTCGCTCGTGACGGCAAATAATCTGCACATACGCTTTATTTCCTCTATCCACTGGCTTGTGTATTCCCGGACCGGTACCGCCCAAACCAGCGACCCGGTCCGTTTTTTTCACGACTTTTTTTCACAATTTCGGCAGATATTCGTCCAGTTCATACCGGCTCACATGGGTCCGGTACCGGTCCCACTCCACCTTTTTGTTATCGATGAATTTATTGAAAATATGATCGCCCAGGATCTCCTTGACCAATGCGCTCTTTTCCGTCTCCTTGATGGCGGCATACAGATTGCCCGGCAGTTCCGTGATCCCCTTTTTCTCCCTCTCGGCCGGGGTCATTTCAAAAATATCCTCCTCTATGGGATCGCCGAGTTCATACTTGTTTTTGATACCGTCCATGCCGGCCCCCAGCATCGCGGCAAAGGCCAGATACGGGTTACATGCCGGGTCCGGTGACCGGAATTCCATTCGGGTGGCCGCCTCCTTGCCGGGCTTGTACATGGGGACCCGGACCAGGGCGGAGCGGTTTCTGTTGGCCCAGGACACATAAACCGGGGCCTCGTAACCGGGCACAAGCCGCTTGTAGGAATTCACCCACTGGTTGCACAATGCGGTGATGGCCGGGGCGTGTTTCAGGATCCCGGCGATGTAGTACTGAGCCGTCTCGGAAAGATTAAAACGACCGCCCGGACTGTAAAAGGTGTTTTTTCCCTCTTTGAACAGGGACTGATGCACATGCATGCCGCTGCCGTTCTCCCCGAACAGGGGTTTGGGCATAAACGTGGCATATACTCCGTGCTGCATCGCCACCTCTTTGACGATGGTTCTGTAAGTCATCGTGATATCTGCCATTTTAAGGGCTTCCGCGTAGCGAAGATCTATCTCGTGCTGGCTCGGTGCCACTTCATGATGGCTGTATTCCACTTTTATGCCCATGGACTGGAGGGCGAAGATGGTTTTCCGCCGCAGGTCGCTGGCCATGTCCACGGGCCTGGCATCAAAGTACCCGCCTTTATCCAGGATCTTGGTGCCGGAATTGTCTGCAAAATAGAAATACTCCAGCTCCGGCCCGAGATAAAACGTATACCCTTCTTTTTCAATGCTGTTGAGCAGCCGTTTGAAAACAAAACGGGGATCGCCTTCATAAGGGGTGCCGTCCGGCTGAAGGATATCGCAGAACATCCGGGCCACCGGTTTGTCGTCACTGCTTCGCCAGGGGACAAACTGAAAAGTGGTCGGGTCCGGCTTGGCGATCATGTCACTCTCCTCGATCCGGCAAAACCCTTCAATGGAGGAGCCGTCAAACCCCATGCCCTCTTCAATTCCCTCATCCAGTTCATCCGGCGTGATGGCGAAACTTTTCATTGTTCCCAGCACATCCGTGAACCAGAACTGAATAAAACTCACATCTTTATCTTTGACGATTTTTTTCACATCCGCTACTGTTTTGCAAAGCATTGGATTCTCCTTTTTAAAATGGTTATTTCCTGTATATTTTTATATCTTCCGTCACTTTTGCGGCGTTCTGCCCCGTGAAACGCTCATTAAACCCCTGTGTCTCTTTTCATCAGCACAAAACATGCCAACTGTCGGCAGCTGACTAGAAAAGCCGCCCGGCAGGGGGTTTGAAAAAAAGCCCCTTCATCAGCCGATCGGAAAAGCAACGTTTTTGTAATCTTGCAGGCATAAATATTACAAAAATGTAACATCGACCGGGCCCGAAAACACCAGGATACCGGCTGCAGCGCCGATGATGGTGGCACTTCCCGGGGTCACATTGGCACACCCCGCCGTAATGCCCACGAGACCCGATAGCGCCCCGTTCAGACTCATGCTCACCTCCGGCTTGCCGAACCGGATCCAGGAGGTGCACATGGCCAGGACAGCCCCGGCCGACGCAGCCAGGCTGGTATTGACAAAAATCATGGCAATACTTTTGTCGGCTGCCGTGGTGGAACCGGCGTTAAACCCGAACCAGCCGGTGCCGCTCACACCGAACATCAGACCGAATCCCACCGCCCAGAAAGCCAGAGACCCGACGGAGAGATCCATCAGGTTCTTCATTATAATATTCACCGAACTTTTGGCCCTGGTAAACCCGGCTTCGATCAGGGCGAAGCCC
>CAYZHB010000107.1:0-10614 GCA_964478245.1 uncultured Desulfobacterales bacterium
CAGAACAGATGAGGAGGCCGGGGAATCTATGCCGAGACCCAAAAGACCGAGATGGATATCCAAACACCCTGAAGTGAAAGAGTTCGCGCCCGAAGGCGTATCCGACAAGGGGGAAGTCACTCTCTCCTACGAAGAGTATGAAGCCATCCGCCTGGTCGATTTCCAGGGAAAAGATCAGGCCGAGGCGTCCGGGGAGATGAACGTGTCACGGCAGACGTTTGGCAGGGTCCTGCGCCAGGCGCGGTACAACCTTTCCAAAGCCATTGTCACGGGCAGGCGCCTCAAAGTGGAAGGGGGATGCTATGAACTGCAGCGGCCAGGGAAAGGCCGGCGAAGACGCCGCGGTAGAAATCTCTCGTAAGCTTTTCAAGCCGGGTCCGGCTGTTGAGGGCGGGATCCGCCAGAACCTTTTCGAAAAGCCATTCTTTGACCCGCCCGATTTCAGGCCCTTGTTTCAGGTTGAGAATTCCCATGATGTCATGCCCGGTGATATTAAGGTCATCCACACTGAATCCCTTTTTCCGGTCCCCATCCAGTTCATCTGACAGTCTGCCCGCGCGTGTTTTTATCTCGGAGAGGGTATAGGGGCGCTTGGCAAGGTTGCCCTTTTTATCGGCGATCCGGAGTCTCATGAAATCCCGCCAGCCGATCCCGTGGCTTTGCAGGAAGGCGAGCAGCTTTCGTGCGCTTTTCGGTGTTGTCTCCCCGGTCAGGGGGCGCATGTGAACCCGGATCACGGAAACGATATAGCCGGTTTCATCACGGCTGAACCGGAGGGTCTCAAGATCCTTTACCACGGCGCCGGTTTCATTTTCATGGCCGGCGAAAGACAGGTTACCGTCTTTGACCACGGCCGCGTCGAATTTGCCTGTGTCGTGCAAATATCCGGCAAGCCTCAGCAGGGGAAATTTCGGAGAAACGGCATCGCCCGCGATCATGCAGTGGTCGAACACGGTTTCTCCGTGGTGCGGGCCGCCGTCCAGGCCGTGGCACCTCTCGAGGCTCGGTAAAACAAGGGCCAGGGTACCGGTGTCATGCAGGGTCCGGAAAAAACCCGACGGCTGCCGGTGCCCCATCGCTTTGAGGATCTCCATGCGGATTCGCTCGGGCGCTGTATTGTTTATGAAAAATTCGCCATGGGTTTGAATGGCCGCAAAAGAAGCCGGTTCGATCACGGCATGGTCTATCTGCGATGCAAGCCGCTGGGCCCGCAGAAGCCGGAGGGGATCTTCAGCGATTCGCTGGGCCGGATCTCTGGTGAACCGGATAATTCGGTTCTCAAGATCGTCCCGGCCGCCGAACGGGTCGAACAGGCCGCCTGTGACCGGATCGCAGGCCATGCTGTTGATGGTGAGATCCCGCTTCTCCAGGTCGTTTGCCGGAAACTTGCTGCTGCTGCCGCTCCTGTTGTCATCCCTTGCAGAAGCGACTTCTATGCCGTTCACGAGACAGAGATGAAAGGTTTTCCCTACCTTTTTGGTATTTTCCGCCTGAAAAAGGTCGAAGACCGCGTCAACGGGGGCATCGGTCAGGATGTCCACATCGGAGAAGCCCCTTCCCATAAGGTAATCCCGCACGCAGCCGCCGGCTGACAGGGCTTTGTAGCCGTTCCGCCGGAGCACGCGGATGATGTGCCCGGCATCGGGCCCCACGTGAAAACCGGTCAGCCGGTCTTGCCGTGCCATCTTTCAACAAGGTCGTTGGCGATGCCGAAACGGTCCAGGATCCTTGCCGCAATCGTATCGGCCAGATCCGCGATGGTGCGGGGCATGGCGTAAAAAGAGGGGGCGGCCGGCATGATGACGGCGCCTGCCCGGGCCGCCCGGGTCATGTTTTCGAGATGAATGAGGTTGAGCGGCGTTTCCCTGGGGACCAGTATCAGGGTGCGGCCCTCTTTGAGACTGACATCGGCCGCCCGGGTAATCAGGTTGTGGGCATGCCCGGCAGCGATATTGGAAAGGGTGTTCATGGAGCAGGGGACCACGGCCATGCCGGAATGCACAAACGAACCGCTTGCCGGCGCACCCGATATATCGGCGGCGTCAAGCACTTCGAGATTGGCCTCCCCGTGGAAAACAACCCCGTTCTCCCCGAGAAAATCATTTATCGGACCGGACGGCGCCAATCCGGTTTCATGGGCCATGACCCGGTATCCCGCGTTTGAGACGACAAGCAGGACCGTCACCGGAAGCGACAGCAGGGCCTTGAGAACGCGGAGGCTGTAGATGATGCCGGAAGCCCCGCATACGGCAACGATATAGGTGTCTTGGGCTTTTTTCATCGCAGCAGCGCCTCGCAGATAACGCCGATCATTAAAAAGACGGAAACCAGGGAGTTCATGTGGAAAAAGGCGATGTGGATATTTTTAAAGCTGCCCGGGGTTACGAGCAGATGTTCCGCCGCAAGGAACACTGCGATGGCGGCGAGGAAGATGTAAAATACCGGGTGCATGCCGAACACAATCTGCATCAGAAACAGAAACAGCAGCGTGAACAGGTGAAGCACCGTGGACACCCGAAGCGCCTTTCGGACACCCACGGTCGCCGGCAGGGAAAAGAGGCCTTCTTTTCGGTCAAAATCGATATCCTGGCAGGCGTAGAGGATGTCAAACCCGGCGATATAGGTCATGAGCGCCAGAGAGAGAAGCACCGCACTCAGCGAAAGCGTGCCGGTGACGGCGATCCATGCCCCGGCCGGCGCCATGCCGATGGCAAATCCCAGACAGAGATGGGAAAACCGGGTAAATCGTTTTGTATACGAGTAGAAAAACAGAAAGGCGAGCACCGGAAACGAGAGGATGAAGCAGCGTCTGCCCAGCATGGCCGCGGCAAGAATGAATACAAGTGAGGATGCAACCACAAAGACCGCTGTCTCTTTTTTTTTCAGCACGCCGGCCGGGATTTCTCTTGCGGCGGTGCGGGGATTCCGCTTGTCGATCCCGGCGTCCACAATCCGGTTGAAGCCCATGGCCGCCGATCTGGCCCCCACCATGGCAAGGAGGATGAAGAAAAGATCGGCCACCTCGAAGGGATGGTCCCGCCAGGCCATGATCACGGCCGACAGTGCAAAGGGAAGCGCAAACACGGTGTGGGAAAACCGGATCATCCGCCCGTAGGTCAAAATCGTGGTTTTAACGGCTGCAGTCATTTCAGAAGGCCTTTGGAAGATTAGAAAATACCGTAGATGTCAGTGCCGCATTCAGGGCATTTGCCGTCACTGCCGATATAGGCCTCGGTATTGTATGCATACCGCTTGACCAGGAGCGCGCCGCAGGCGTGGCAGTGAGTGTTTTCAAGCCCCATCTCGGGCGCGTTGCCGGCATAGACATGGTAAAGCCCGGCCTCTTTTCCTTTGCCAAAGGCCGTTTTAAGACTGTCAAGCGGGGTTCTGCCCCGGTCGGTCATGTGGTGGCAGGGATGGAACCGGCTGATGTGCCAGGGGACTTCGCGGCCGAGCTGTTCGGCGATGAACGCCGCAATCTGCTCGAGCTCTTCGCTGCTGTCGTTCAGGCCGGGGATCAGAAGCGTGGTGACCTCCAGCAGGATGCCGAGTCGGTGCATCAGCTTGAGATTCTCTTTTACGGGCTCTGCCCGTCCCTTGCAGTATTTCTGATAGAATTTGTCATGGAAGGATTTCAGGTCCACGTTGGCCGCGTTAAGATAAGGGGCGACAGTCTCGATGACCTTTTGCGACATGAACCCGTTGGTCACGAACACGTTGAGAAGGCCCCTTTCGGATGCAAGCCTGGCCGTTTCAAAGGCGAGCTCGAAATAGACCGTGGGTTCCGTATAGGTATAGGCGATGCTGTCGCATTTCCCCCGGACCGCCTGGGCCACGATTTCTTCCGGGGATATGGCGACGCCCCGGATAGTGCCCTGTTCCGCGGGCATCTGCGCGATATCCGCGTTCTGGCAGAAGGCACACTTGAAATTGCATCCCATGGTCGCCACGGAATACGACAGGGACCCGGGTTTCACGTGGTAGAGCGGCTTTTTTTCAATGGGATCGATGCTCCTTGCCACCACTTTGTCGTAAACAAGGCTTTCCAGTACCCCGTCATTGTTCTGCCGGACGCCGCAGATGCCCTTTTTCCCCTCTTCGATTTTGCAGAAATGGCTGCACATGCCGCACTCCACGGTGTTCTCATCCGGTTTTCGGAAAAACAGCGTCTTCATTTTTTTCCTCTTTCATTGTCCTTGCATATCCTGTCAGGGCTTTGTGGCATTTTGCGGGTTTATTTTTCAACATCAGGGGTTTCACCCGGAACTTGGGAACCGGTGTGATCACCATGCCGATCATGGCGCCGAAGGGCGATTTCTGAACGATGGGCAAATTTTCGGGGAACGGCATGCCCCTGAAGGTGATCAGCGGAAAATTGACGGTGGTCCGCCAGGAGACCGGTACTTTGCCCAGAATCGAATAGACCAGCTGCTTTAATTCCCATATGCCGAAAAAATGGACTTCGGAATAGAGGTTGCCGGCAAACAGCCCCTTGACTCTTTTCAGTATATTGTTCCACCCGTACCGGTTCAACACGCCGACAAACACCCGGTCCTTGGTGACTCGGCAGGCCTCCTCGATGGCCTTGGCCGGTCTGTCCGTGTATTCCAGGCTGGTAAAAAAAATCGAGTACTCAAACGCATTGTCCTCGAACGGCAGGTCTTCGGCAACCCCCCGGTGAAGATCGGCCCGGTGTTTCAGCCGCTCCCGGGCGATATCCAGCATATAGGGCGAGGGATCGATACCGGTGAGTTTCAGGCCGTAGTTCAGGAACGGCTCGAGGCTCTTGCCGGTGCCGCAGCCGATGTCCAGGAGCCGCTGCCCCCAGAGCGGCGCCAGCATGCTGAAAAGCATCTGTGTCTCCAGCCTGAAAGCGTAGGCGTTTTTGGGATTTTCAAACCAATCGTCGTAACATCCCGCATCTTTAAAATCGAACACGTATCCCATAATTGTCATTGTAAGCCAGATGCATATCAGTATTCAAGCATATTTTTTGAAAGTCTCCGTTTTACACCCCGGTTCTCCGGCAGAAGCGCGGAAATCCGGGAAAATTCGATACTTGATGAAACCGCAACAACTCTATCAAATTCAAAAGCTGTACTTCGGCAGTGAAGAAATTGCCAGGGCCCTGGGTATCACGCTTTCCTCGGCCCGGGTGGCAGCAGGCCGCTACGTCAATCAGGGTTTTTTGATACGGATAAAACGGAATCTGTACATGCTGACGTATCGATGGGAAAATGCAACCCGGGAAGAGCGGTTTCAAATTGCCAGTCTGGTTCAGGTGCCTTCCTACATCTCTCTGATGACGGCGCTGGAATATTACGGCCTCACAACTCAGCTGCAGAGAAATTTTCTGGAGTCGATTGCCCTGAAACGGACAAAAGAAATCAATGTTGACGGTTTTATTTTCAAGTATACAAAAATATCCGGGCACTTGTATTCCGGATTTGAAAAAAAAGGGGATTTCTTTATCGCCAGTCCGGAAAAAGCCGTGTCGCTCGGTCGGTATTCCCTTGATGTGAATGCCATTGAACGCCAAAGATTTGATGAGGACAGGCTGGCAGTGGTGAGTGAAAAATTTCCTTTAAGAACCAGAAAACTTCTGAAAAAACATGGATATTCTGCACCAGCATGAGATGTTTGAAATAGAGATCCTGGACCGGCTTCACCGGACCGGAATCCTCGATGCCCTTTTGTTCGGGGGTGGCACCATGCTCAGATTGTGTCATGAATTAAACCGTTATTCAGTAGACCTCGATTTCTGGTTTGTTAAAGCGGTCCAGGAAAAAGAGTTCTTTGACAAAGTTCGACAGTCGCTCGAGAAAAATTATGAGGTGACCGATGCACAAATGAAGCATTACACACTCGTATTCGAGCTGCGTTCCTCTCTGTATCCCAAACGCCTCAAAATCGAAATGCGCAGAGAGAAGAAAAAGTGGGACTGGCAGGAAAAAATCGCTTTTTCCCGATTCAGCACCCGTCAGGTGATCGTAAGAGCCCTCACACTGGAACAGAGCATGGAAAACAAGGTGGCGGCATTTCTGGACCGGGAAGAAATACGGGATTGCTTTGACATTGAATTTCTGCTGCGGCGCGGCATAAAGCTGCCGGATATGGAAAGGGCTGTGTTGGATAAATTTCAAAAGAAACTGAAACGGTTTACACAGGCGGACTTTAAGGTGAAACTCGGTTCCATTCTGGAGGAGGATATGAGACGGTACTATATGTCGCAAGGATTTGCCTTTCTGGAGGAGAGACTGAAAACTGCTGGTCAGTAGAGCCAGCGGCTGAACTCATTGACTGCTATGTCAACCGCCATGGCAAAGCCCATGCCCTCGTACTTCCGGGTGAGTTTTCTCAGTGTAAAAAAAGAGATTAAGGAAAGCGTCTATATATATTTTTCCGGTGCAAAAATCGCAGCATGTCTAAACCGTTTTCTGTGGTTTTAATTCCAAGCCTGTAATCTCCGATACGAATTCGATAATATGCAGCGTAGCCTTTAATTTTCCGGACATCTTCAAGTTCAGTCAGTGAATCGATCTGTTTCATTTGTTCAATCAGTTGAAGAAGGCGTTTCTTGATTTTTTCGTCATGTGCAATATCGTCAAGATCCTTGCTGAACCGGTTGGTGTAGCGGAGCTTCATCATCAATCCCTTAGTCTGGAAAGTACGCTTTCTTCCGATACATATTCCCCTGAATCGGCTTCCTCCATTGCGAGGGCCAGCTTCATATCCAAAATGGCTTCTGATACTGCGTCTTCCAACAGATCCTTTCTTTCAGCCAGGGTTGCAGCAACCGCCTCTTTCATTATTTTTTTTAATTCATCCCTTGATATTTCTAATGGTTCCATGACGTCCTTCTCCATTTGAATTGTCAAAAAACAGTATAGTATTTCTGATTATATATTATAAGCTGAGTGGGTGCAAACTGAAAAACCCAATCAGTAGAGCCAGCGGCTGAACTCATTGACTGCCGTGTCAACCGGTATAGCATAGACCGTGTCGCCCTGGGAGAGGGCAGCCGGATCTGCCGCAGAAAGGAAAGGGACTTTATATCCGTCGATTTTCAGCAGGGCCAGGTCATGATCCCGGCTTTCGGCGACCCGCCAGGCATAGAGGGCGGTGCCGTCTTTGAACCGTACGTCAAACGTGTTGTCAACCCTTCTCTTTTGTTTGTTTTCATCGATGATAATCCAGTCTGAATACCCTTTCGGAATAAGTGTGTTTATTCTGGCGGGTGACGCAAGCAGGGAATGGTACAGTTCCACTCCAGCAGGTCAATATAGATTTTGCCGGGAAATTTTGCTTGACAAACGGCGCTTTTTGTTAAATTATTATCTTTAGTGTCAATTTACATGTAAATTAGCAAGACTAGGAAAAATGTACAATGTACAAAAGATTGCTCCATTTGCCGGAAAATCCCCGTAAAAGCTTTTTTCTGTGGGGACCCAGACAAACCGGAAAAACCACCCTGTTAAAACAATGTTACCCAAACGCGTTCAGGATCGATTTGTTGAAGACGGACGAACTGATTCGTTACGTGAACAATCCCGCCATATTAAGGGAAGAAGTTGCGGTGCTGCCGCCGTCAAAACTGGTTGTTATCGATGAAATCCAGAAATCTCCCGTTCTGCTCGATGAAATCCATTACCTGATTGAAGCGGAAGGCAGACATTTTGTGTTATGCGGTTCCAGTGCCCGAAAGGTCAGACGCGGGCACGCCAATCTTCTAGGGGGCAGAGCAATACGCTATGAACTGCTTGGCCTCTCTGCCGAAGAGATCGGAGAGAACTTTTCGCTGACCCGCCTTCTCAATACAGGCCCGCTTCCCAGTCATTATGAAGCTGAAAATCCCCGGCTTGCCATTCGCAGTTATGTTGAGGATTATCTCAGGGAGGAAATTCTGGAAGAGGGACTGACACGAAATCTCCCGGTCTTTTCGGATTTCCTGCGCGTGGCGGCGATCGGCGACACGGAAGTGGTCAACATGTCGAATGTGGCGCGGGAATCAGGCACAGCCGTTTCCACGGTGCGGGGACATTACGGCATTCTGGCGGATACCCTCATGGGGTCTTTTCTGCCGGCTTTTACCCTTCGCCCCAAACGCAGAACCATCCGGGCCCCGAAATTCTACTTCCGGGATGTGGGGGTTGTGAACCATCTGGCAAGAAGGGGGCGCATTGAAACGGGATCGGAACTCTTCGGCAAGGCATTTGAAAACTGGGTGTATCACGAACTGTCAGTCCATCTCCGTTACAGTGAAATGTTTTACGATCTGTCTTACTGGCGGCTTTCCAGCGGGATAGAGGTGGATTTCATCATAAACAATGGCGATGCAGCCATAGAAGCCAAGGGAAAATCCCGTCTCACCAGCCGGGACATGAAAAATCTCCTGCAGTTCAAAAGCGATTTTCCCCAGGTCAGGCAGCTTATCATCGTCTGCCTGGAAAAACGGAAGCGGGTAACCAAAGACGGTATTCTGGTCATACCGTATAAAGAGTTTACAAAACGCCTGTGGCAGGGGGAATTGTCGCCGGGTTTGTAAAGGAGGGGCTGAAAAACCCAATCAGTAGAGCCAGCGGCTGAACTCATTGACAGCCGTGTCAACCGGTATGGCAAAGCCCATGCCCTCGTACTTCCGGGTGAGCTTTTTCATGGTGTTGATGCCGATCACCCGGCCGGTTGAAGTGACAAGCGGCCCGCCGCTGTTGCCCGGATAGATTTTGGCGTCCGTTTTGATGTAGTGGTTTTCAAATCCCGACAGGGTCCCGCGGCTCACGGAATCGCTGATACCGGCCGGACTGCCGATGGCATAGACCGTGTCGCCCTGGGAGAGGGTACCCGGATCTGCCGCAGAAAGGAAAGGGACTTTGTATCCGTCGATTTTCAGCAGGGCCAGGTCATGATCCCGGCTTTCGGCGACCAGCCAGGCATAGAGGGTGGTGCCGTCTTTGAGCCGCACGTCAAACGTGTTGTCAACCCTGGCCGTGGCCCGCCGGAACCTGTAATCGGTTTTGCCGTCCTCATACGTGCCTCTGCCGTCCCTGAACGCCCGCTTTTTCTTTTCATACACGGCTTTTCGTTCGGCGTATATGTCGTATTTCTCCTGGTAATCCCGGGTGTACCATCTTTTGGCGGCCCCGTCCGCCATATTGTCAATATCCTTCTCGTACTTTTCAAGGCGCTTCCTGTAGTCCTCCAGGCGGCTTTTTTCCGCGTCCAGTTCCTTTTCCGCCTTTTCAATCTCTTCGTCAATATAGTCGAGGGCCTTGTCAACCTGCGCCGCCTGTGCTTCATCCCCCCGTACCACGTGTTTGTTGGTCAGGATGTACCCGTCCTTCGAGATAAAAAAACCGGAACCTGTCCCCATACCGGTCTCGATGGTGACCGTGGCGATACTGGCCCGCTCGATATCGGAAGCGGTGTTGATCTCGGCCATGAGATCGGTTTCGATATCTTTGAGTCCGGACGGCGTGGTTTCGGTGCCCTCAAGACGTTCCATCTTTTCGATTTTTTCCTGCGGCGGGCTGTCGGTAAATTGCCAGACACCGTTTTCATCCTTGTACTTGTATATCCCGCACGAGGCAGGTGCGGCAAATATCGGCAGGATCCAGATGATAACAAAAAGGGCGGGCGGGAATAGTCTGAGCAAAAGATGCCGGTGATAAAAGTTCATGCGGACGACCCGGTCTGTTCCCTGTTTCTGTAGTTGCTGATGTATTCCACGAAGAACGCCAGAAAAATCCCGAGAAAAAGCGAGGCAAAGAAGGTAAGCGCCGTGATCAACCTTTTGTCCGGTTTTACCGGCGATTCGGACACTTTGGGCGGTTCCAGCACCGAGATGTTTTTCATCTCGGCGATTTTTGTATAAAGTTTATCGGTTTTTTCCCTTAAAAAGCCGATCGTATTTTCCGCTTCAGTCTTTTTTTGCCGGTTTTCATCGATCACCACGGACAGGTCGTATTTTTCTTTATCGATGTGATCGTTTAAATCGGTTGTTTTCTCCCGGAGAGTGTCTATCTGGTTCTTCATGCGGATAGTCTGGTTTTCAAAATCAACGATGTTCCGCTGCAGGGCGTCAATATTGGAAAGCTTTTGCTGCAGCAGCACAAATGTCATGAGGTCTTCTTCTCCGGCCTGTTTTATCTTGTCCGGAAGCGTCTCTTTTTTGTTCATTTTTTCGAACAGGTCCGAGGATTTGGAAAAAAGTGTTCTGGTATATTCCAGATGGTTTTCAAGACTCTCTATATGGGTCTGTTCCATGGCGATCTGCGCTTTCAGGTTGGCAATCTGCTCTTGTATCTTTTTGATATCCGCCTGGGTGCTCTTTTTATGGAATTCCGTGTCTTTTTCAATCTGCTTGATTTCATTCTGAAGCGCGGCAATTTCTTCTTCGTCCAGTGCCGCTTCCCTTTTGAGTTTCTGCTTCGTTTCAAGGAAACTCTCTTCAAATTCCTTTGAAACGGCATCTTTCAATATATTCAGGACATCGACGGCACTCTCCCGGTAAGGGGTCATGTAGGATATTTTGACAAGGTTGGTGTGTTTGGGTATCTCCGCGTTGAAGTCAAGCGTATCTTCCTCCTTGATTTCTTCGATTTTCTTTTTGATGTC
>CAYZHB010000108.1:0-10539 GCA_964478245.1 uncultured Desulfobacterales bacterium
TTGCGGTTCTGGATATATTTGAAGAAGAGCATCTGCTGGCCAAATCGCAAAAGCTCGGCGAAAAACTCAAGGACCGGTTCAACCGGTTCAAGGAGAAATTCGATCTCATCGGCGACGTCAGGGGGCTCGGGGCCATGATGGCCCTGGAGCTGGTCAGGGACAGGGAGACAAAAGAACCGGCAGCCGACAAGGCCAAAGAACTGGTGACATTCTGTATGGAAAACGGATTGATTCTCCTTGCATGCGGTACCTACGGAAACGTGATCCGGGTACTCTCCCCGCTGGTCATAAAAGACGAGGAACTTGAAAAGGGCCTGGCCGTCATGGAGAGGGGCTTTGAAAAAATTTCTGTATAAAAACAGAAAGAAGGGCAGTTTCAGCGGGATCAAGCAGCATCTTGACCCGCTGAAAAGCTATATCGTTTTTGAAAAAAAGATCCAAAGGGAAGATGACACCATTGTGGCGGCCGACACAAGCATTGCCGACTACCTTGAAAAATCGGCGCTCGAATGGCAGGAGATTTTTGAAAAGAGCGCATTCAAGATCTACCTGGTCATCCAGGTAGATCCGGGATGCGAAAGCAGCGTTCTCGGGAATTTTTTGAGCCAGAGCGCCCTGTACGACGCGACTTACTATATTTTTAAAGCTGAGGATAAGAAAAACAACAATGGAAAGTGAAAACAACCCGCTTTTTTACCAGACAAGAAGACTCCTGCCGAAGATTGCGAAGGCAGAAGGCATATACATGTATGATGAAAACGGAAAAGTCTATATTGACGCCTCATCCGGGGCGATTATATCAAATATCGGGCATGCCGACAAACGGGTTCTGCAGAAAATCGAAGATCAGGCGCAGAAAACCTTTTTCGCCTACAGAACCCATTTTGAAAACCAGCCCGCCATTGATCTGGCCAACAAAATCATTTCACGGATGCCCGCGCCTTTGAACCGGGTTTTCTATGTGTCCGGCGGGTCGGAAGCGGTGGAGACCGCCATGAAACTGTGCCGCCAGTATCATTACAGCAGGGGGGAAGGCTCCCGGCACCTGTTTATCTCCCGGACGCCGGGTTATCACGGGTGCACCCTCGGGGCCCTGGGAATCACCTCCTATGCCCCGCTGGAGAACCCCTTCAGATCAATCGTCAAACACAATCCGAGGATACCGGCACCGTTCTGCTACCATTGCGCCTATGACATGACCTATCCCGCCTGTGAGATCCGATGTGCCCGGGACCTTGAAGAGGCGATCCTTGCCAACGGACCCGAGAACATTGCCGCTTTTGTGGCCGAACCCATCGGCGGGGCGAGCACGGGGGCGACCGTACCGCCGGATGATTATTTTTCAATTGTCCGGGATATCTGCACCCGGTACGGTGTGATGCTGATACTGGACGAGGTGATGACCGGGTTCGGCCGGACCGGGAAGTTTTTCGGTTTTGAACATTTCGAAGTGACCGCGGATGTGATTGCGCTTTCCAAAGGGATGGCGTCGGGGTATTTCCCTCTCGGCGCTGCCGTGGCCACAGATGAGATAGTGGAGACCATCCTGGATTCGGGGGGATTCCAGCACGGCCATACGTATGCGGGCAATCCCATGGCCTGTGCCGTAGGAGAAGCGGTATTCGATGCCATTGTCGGGGCGGATCTGGTGGAGAATGCCCGGGCGATGGGGGATTACCTGAAAAAGGAACTGAACGCCCTGAAGGACCGGTATCCGATTATCGGCGATGTCCGCGGCAAAGGGCTTCTGATGGCGATAGAACTCGTGTGGAACAGAGAATTGAAAACGCCGTTCCCAAACAGTGTCAAGGCCAATCTGGCCCTGGCGGACGAGGCCTATAAAAACGGACTGATTATTTATCCGAGGAAGTCCATGAACGGTATCAGAGGAGATCATCTGATGGTATCCCCGCCTCTGATTGTCACCAGGGAGCAGGTTGATGACATTATTGAAAAACTGGATGATTCATTAAAAGTGACCCAGCAGATGCTTCTGCACAACAGGAACTGATGTTTTATGCATGCAATCGACAAAGTAAGTTCAATGGACGAGGCGCTGGCCGGTATCGGGAACCGGCAGCGGATAATGGTCGGCGGATTCGGTGTGCCGGGAACGCCTTTTATTTTAATCGATGCGTTACTGGAAAAGGGTCTCGGGGACCTGACGGTGATAAAAAACGAGGCCAACGAAGACGGCATGGGCATTTCAAAGCTGATCGAGTCCGGTGCGGTCAAAAAGCTGATCACGTCCCATCTGGGGCTCAACAGTACGGTCATCTCCATGATGAACAGAAAGGAGGTCGCGGTTGATTTCTATCCCCAGGGGATTCTGGCGGAGAAGATCAGGGCCGGCGGCGCGGGCCTTGCCGGCATACTTACCGATATCGGTATCGATACGATCATCCGGAAAGACAAGGAAGAGATACAGGTGGACGGACAGAAAGTGCTGGTGGAAAAGGCGCTCAGGGCGGATGTGGCACTCATTCATGCGGCCAGGGCGGACAAGGTGGGGAACCTGGTTTATGAAAAGAGCGCAAGAAATTTCAATCCGCTGATGGCGACCGCCGCCGATCTTGTGATTGCAGAGGCTGAAGAAGTTGTCGACACCGGTGAGATCAATCCGGATGACATCCACACGCCGGCGGCCTTTGTGGACAGGGTGGTGCCGATAGAAAAGTTAACCCAAGAATACGGAGTGCTGCAGAGTCATGTCGTACAGGGATAAAATCGCACAGAGAACGGCAAGAGAGATTATACCCGGCCAGGTGATCAATCTGGGGATCGGACTGCCGACCCTTGCCATGGCCTATCTGCCCGAGGACATGCCCGTTTTCATCCATTCGGAGAACGGCATACTGGGGATGGGGAAGATCTGCACAAACAACAATGAAGACCGGAACCTCATCGATGCGGGCGGCGGATATCCGACAATTGTAAAAGGCGCCTCGTTTTTTGACAGCTGCCTGTCCTTTGCCGTGATAAGAGGCGGGCGTCTCGATACCGCTTTTCTGGGAGCGCTCGAGGTTTCGCAGGCCGGGGACCTGGCCAACTGGATCATTCCCGGGAAATTCGCGCCCGGTATCGGCGGGGGCATGGAGCTGGCGCAGAAAGCGAAACGGCTGGTGATCACCACCACCCATACCACCAGGAAAGGAGAGGCCAAGATTTTAAAGGCGTGCACCCTTCCGCTGACGGCCAAAAGGTGCGTGGACAGGATTATAACGGAACTCGCCGTGATCGATGTGACCGATGAAAGACTTGTGTTAAGAGAGCTGGCAGCGGAGACCACCCTGGATGAAGTGGTCCGGAAAACAGCGGCTCCGCTTGAAGTTCCCTGGGACAGAGAAGTGGACATTGTCCGGTTTTGAAAAGCGTAACAGGAGATAAACCATTATGACACTTTCCGGTGCAGAAAAGAAAATAGTGGATACCGTAACGGTGTTGTCCGATGACATATGCCAGTTCACCTGCGATCTGGTTGCCCAGCCGAGCACGCTGGGCAACGAGGCGGGCGCGGTGGCCGTCATGGAAGAGAAACTCAGCCGCCTGGGGTACACGCCGACCCGGGTGCCGATCGATTATGACACCCTGAAAGACCATCCCGGCTTCGCCCCGGTGACATGGGAGTATACGGGCAAGGACAACGTGCTGACAAAGATCGAACCGGCCGTTCATAAAGGAAAAAGCCTGCTGTTCAACGGGCACCTGGATGTGGTCAGTGCGGAACCGGCCGAATACTGGGAACAGGATCCGTACGTCCCCCGGGTCGAAGAGGGCTGGATTCACGGCCGCGGGGCCGGCGACATGAAATCCGGTGTGGCGGCAATGACCTATGCCGCCTATGCGATCCGGAAGGCCGGGTTTGAACTGGCAGCCCCCCTGACGGTGGAAGGGGTGATCGAGGAGGAGTGCTGCGGCAATGGCGCCCTTGCCTGCGTGAATGCCGGGTATGACGCGGATGCCGTTCTGATCCCGGAGCCTTTCGGCCCGTCGATCTATACATGCCAGGTCGGGGTGATGTGGTTCAAGGTGAAAATCAAGGGCCGGCCGGTGCACGTCCTGAGAGCCGGGAAGGGGGCCAATTCCATTGAAAAGATGTTTCCCCTGATCCAGGCGCTGCGGGGGCTTGAAGAGGAGATGAACAAAGAGAATGTGCCCCCGCAGTATGAAAATTTCGAACACCCCCTGAACCTGAATATCGGAATCGTCAGGGGAGGGGACTGGGCTTCCACGGTGCCGGCCGCATGCGAATTCCACGGACGGCTTTCCTACTACCCCGGCACGGAATACAAGGATGTCTGTGCCAGGATCGAGGCGTGCGTCCGGGATACGGCCGCAAAAGACCCCTGGCTCAGGGAAAATCCCCCCCAGGTGATATTTTACGGTTTCCGGTCGGACGGACACTGCGTGGACAGAAACCTGGAAGCGTTTCAGGTTTTGAACGACTGTCACAGAAATTTTTTCAACCAGGAGGCAAAGGCGTATATTTCCACCTGCACCACCGATCTCAGGGCCTTTCACTTTTTCGGCAGCGGCCAGGCAACCTGTTACGGTCCCCATGCCGAGAATATACACGGCACCAACGAAAAAGTGGATATTGACAGTATCATTCACACGGCAAAGACCTATGCGCTCTTTGCCGCCCGCTGGTGTCAGCTTGCCGGCAGTTGAGGAGTGAAAAAGACGAACCGATCTACCAGGAGAGTATAGAAAATGAGAGATGTTGTAATTGCAGGATATTTGAGAACCCCCCAGTCCCGATCCAACCCGGGAAAACCGGAAAAGGATGTGTTCGGGGAGCTGAGGGCCGATGACATGCTGGCCGGGGTGGTGACCGATCTTTTGCCCCGGACCGGAACGGATTCGAAAGAACTGGATGATTTCATTGTCGGCTCCGCCATGGGCGTGACCGAACAGTGGACTTTCGGCGGCCGTACCCCCGTGTTCCTGTCCGATATTTCAGAAGATGTGCCGGCCAAGTTCATCGATCAGCAGTGCGGCTCCGGTATGGCGGCGGTTCATACGGGATTTATGGAGATTGCCACGGGTTTTGCGGACTGCGTACTTGCCTGCGGCATGGAGCACATGACACGGGTGCCCATGGGACCGGCGCTGTTTGAACAGGGGGTGCTCTCGCTGAACCCGGCCCTGTCCGAAGAGGAGAAATACGCACACTGGGACATGGCCGTTACCATGAACATGGGACTGACTGCGGAAAAGCTTTTTGAAACATCGGCCGCATTTACCCGGGAAGATCTGGACAGGTGGGGGGTCCGCTCCCACCAACTTGCCGGAAAAGCGATATCAGAAGGCTTCTATAAAGGCGAAATCCGGGCGGTAGAGGCAAAACAGCCGGACGGAACGATAAAGACAATCGACAGGGACATGAATGTCCGGGACAATGCGTCGTACGAGGCCATGGCCGATTTGAAACCGGTTTTCAAGCCGGACGGGGTGATCACGGCGGGGAATTCGTCTCCCCTGAATGCAGGGGCGGGCGCCATGGTGCTGATGTCGGCGGACCGGGCAAAAGAAAAGGGGATCACACCCCTTGCACGGATCCGTTCCATCGGTTTTGCCGGGGTGGACCCGACCGTCATGGGGAACGGCCCGGTGCCGTCCACGCGTATCGCCCTTGAAAAGGCCGGTCTCGGGGTCGCCGACATCGATTTCTGGGAGATAAACGAGGCGTTTGCCATCGTGACCCTGAACTGTATCCGGGCGTTTGATATCGATCCGGAAAAAGTGAACATAAAGGGCGGCGGCATCGCCCTGGGGCATGCACTGGGCCTGACCGGCATCCGGATTACCGGCACCCTGGCCCGGATTCTGGAAGAAAAAAACGCGACTCTCGGATGCGCCAATGCCTGTGTCGGCGGCGGGCAGGGGACAACGGTAATCATCGAGAGAGTGTGAGGGGGACGTATGAAAGGATTTTACAATAAGATCGTTGTTGTGGATCTGACAAACGGAACGTACAAGGTGGCGCAAATCGACGATGATGTCTGCGCCGCTTATCTGGGAGGAAAGGGGCTTGCCTCCCATCTGCTTTACCGGATGAATCCCCCGAACGTCGATCCCCTCGGGCCGGAGAACCACCTGATTTTCGCCACGGGACCTTTAACCGGTTCCCTGACCTGGGGGGCTTCCCGTTACGGCGTGTTCACGAAATCCCCGCTTACCGGCATATATACCGAATCGTATTCCGGGGGGAGGGTGCCGGAAAAGATCGGCGCAACCGGATTTGATGCGGTTGTGCTCACGGGCCGGTCGAAGGGGTTAACCGTCCTGGAAATCGATGAGGATACCGTCAGATTTCATGATGCCGGTCATCTCAAAGGAAAGGACACCTTTGAGACGGAACAAGCCCTGCAGGAAGGATTTCCCGGCAGCGGATCCGTGGTAACGGGAGCGGCGGCTGAAAACGGGGTCCGGTTTTCAACGATCAAGAATGACGGCTGGCGCTGCGCCGGACGGACCGGCACCGGCACCGTGATGGGATCAAAGAATGTCAAGGCGGTTGTTTTCCGCGGTGAAAGGAAACGGGCATATCACAACCCTGAAGGCTTGAAAAGCCTTGCAAAAGATCTGGCGGCTGAATCCAAGGAAAATCCCGGTGTAAAAGCTTACAGAACCATGGGCACCTCCCAGATGGTGCGGGTGATAAACGGGGTCAATGCCCTGCCCACCCGATACTGGAAGATGGGGCACTGCCCCCACTGGGAAAAAATCAACGCGGATGCCCTGCATGACCGGTTAGCGGTAAAACCCCATGCCTGTGCCAAATGTTTTCTGTCCTGCGGCCGGATGTCCGAGGTGAAGGCGGGCCGGCACAAGGGATTGAAGCTGGAAGGGCCGGAATATGAAACCATCTATGCGTTCGGCGGGTTGTGCATGATCGATCAGATCGAAGAGATCGCCTATTTGAACAGCCTTTGTGACGCCTTTGGTATCGATACCATCACCACGGGAAATCTGTGCGCCTTTGCAATGGAGGCTTACAGGCTCGGTAAATCGGATTTTCCCATCGAATTCGGGGACGCCGGGAAAACCGCAACCCTGGTCAGAATGATCGCCGAAAGGGAAGGGATCGGAGAAATCCTTTCACAGGGGATTGTCAAGGCCGCCGGGTACTGGGATATGGCGGACGAAGCCGTGCACGTCAAAGGCATGGAGCCGGCCGGTTATGACCCGAGGGTGTTAAAGGGCATGGGCCTCGGGTATGCCACGTCCGACCGGGGGGCCTGCCACCTGAGAGCCACCTTTTACAAACCCGAAGTCAGCGGTATGATCGATCCGGACCGGATCGAGGGGAAGGCCGAACTATTTGTGGATTTCGAGGACCGGCTCGCCCTGTTCGATACCCTGATCCTGTGCCGGTTTTTCCGGGACCTGTACCCGTGGGAAACCCTGGGAGAGCTGATATCGGCTGCCACCGGCCTGAGCGGCGGCAAGGATGATTTGAAGAAAATCGCATCCAACATTGCCGCAACGGTCCGCAAGTTCAATGTCCGTGAGGGGCTGGTAAGATCGGATGATGCCCTGCCTGCCGCCCTTTTCCGGCCGCTGGAGGATACAGGTGCCGCTATAACAAGAGAAGAAGCGGACCGGCTTGTCAGCGACTATTACGCGATCCGGGGCTTCTGACAACCCGTCTTTGAAATGCCCCCGCTATGAATGAATCCGTTCCAGGCCGCCGCTTTCCTGCATAAACGCCACGCCATAAGTTTGCCGGCCGGTTGCTGACAGCCGGCGCTCCATGTCAGCCGGCTGGTATAAGTGCGTGCCGGACGATCTCCCGGTTGACTCCCGGTTGACCTTCCGGCCAATAAGGTATATCCTTGGACAAGATATTGAACAGACAAGCGTTATACGGGCAGTTGCAAAAGGGGGCGCTGTATTCCCCTTACAGCCGTAAACGATTGAAACAATTGCGCGTTTTTGTTCTTCCGGCCTGTGACCGGACGCGAAGAAACGGGCATGTATACATCCCAGGCCACCCACAAAGCGGGTGGCCGTTGACTCAGCCGGAGGGAGCAGATATTGGACTTAGAGAAGCGGTATCCTGAAAAGGTATTGTCACTGGAAGAGAGTGTGAGGAAAATCAGGAACGGTTCCCGGGTGTTTGTGGGAACCGGATGCGGGGAGCCCCAGCAGCTCATCAGAACCATGGTGGAAGACACCTCGATACAGGATATCGTGGTTTATCAGATGCTTTCCTCTACGTTTTCCGATTATGTGCACGAGGATCTGTTCCTTTCACGCTTTTCCCTGAAACTGTTTTTTATCAGCCTTTATATGCGGCAGGCCGCGTATGAGGGAAAGATTGACTATGTGCCGGTTTACCTGTCCCAGATACCCGATATGTTTGCAACAAAGGAGATCGGACTCGATGTGGCCCTAGTTCAGATAAGCCCCCCGGACAGGTTCGGTTTCAGCAGCCTGGGCATTTCCGTAGATATTACCCTTTCAGGGCTTCGGAACGCCGGCGTGGTCATCGCCCAGGTAAACCCGGAAATGCCGAAGACCTGCGGCGACAGTTATGTTCACATGGACGAGATCGATTATCTGGTCTATCATGAAGAGCCCCTTGTAGAGGCCATTCCGTCAAAAAAGAACGAAAATGTGGTCAAACGGATAGGCCACTATGTGAGCCAGCTCGTGGAAGACGGCGCCACACTCCAGGTGGGATTCGGTCATCTGCCGGACGCGGTGGTGCCGTATCTTGATGAAAAAAAGGACCTGGGGCTTCACACGCAGGTCATAACCGACGGCCTGCTGCCGCTGTTCGAAAAAAAGGTCATCACCAACCGGCAGAAGTCCTTTCTGCCCGGCCGGGCGCTGGCCTCTCTCTGCATGGGATCGAAAAAGCTGTATGATTATGTTACCGACAATCCCATGTTTTACTTCCGGTCTTCCGATTTTGTGAACGATCCCAACATCATCGCCCGGAATGACAACCTGATCTCCATCAGTTCCGCGCTTGAAGTGGACCTGACCGGACAGATCTGCACGGATTCCAAGGGGTATGTGTTTTACAGCGGGATCGGGGACCAGGTCGATTTCATCCGGGGCAGCAGCATGTCCAGAGGGGGATTTTCCATTATCGTCATTCCCTCGACAGCCAAAGGCGGCGAGGTGTCCCGTATTGTGCCGAGCCTCAGCGAAGGGGCGGGTGTCGCCACCACCCGGGGGGATATCGATATCGTGGTCACCGAGTACGGCATTGCCGAACTCAGGGGCAAAAGCATTTACCAGCGGGTCATGGAGCTGGCTCAGATCGCCCATCCAAAGTTCCGGAACGAGCTCATAGAAGAGGCCAAAAAACGCCGCTATATCTTTCACGACCAGATTCCGCCGACCACCCAGGATCTCATGTTTATCGATGATTACAAATATTTCATGCGGCTGGAGAACGGCCGGAATGTGGAGTTCAGGCCGCTTCTGCCTTCTGACGAGTTTGAATCGCGAAATTTTTTCTACTCCCTCCAGGAGACCTCGATCTACAACCGGTTTTTCAGCAGACGAAAGGTGTTCCCGCGAAAGATGCTCCAGCAGCAGTGGGCGGAAGTGGATTACAGGCGGAACATGACCATTGTCGGTTTGATGCAGTTCGGTACCAAGAAACGGATCATTGCCATTGGCTCGTATGCGGAAGCATCGGAAGATGCGGCGGAAGTCGCTTTCCTTGTCAAGGAGGACTTCCAGGGTATGGGTGTCGGTTCCTACCTGCTGCAGATACTGGAGGAGATTGCCAGGAAAAACAATTACAAGGCCTTTGTTGCCGATGTGCTTGCGGAAAACAAGAAGATGATGCAGGTGTTCAAACGCCGTTACCCCAATGCCAAAAAGAACATGAAAAACGGCGGGGAATACGAGATCCGGATGGACTTCGAGCGCTGACCTGTTCTGCGGTCAGCACGGTGACATCCATAGGCAATGCGCCTACATGAACGCCTACATGAATCCCGTGTACGGTTGTCTGATCAATGCGGCGAACACGTAATTGATCATGGTGATATAGTCAAAGACGGGACGACCGGTTGCGGTTTGCACCGCGCGGGCATAAGGCGGCAGGAGGCTGCATTCGAGAAGGACGGCTTCGATGCTTTCATCTCTTTGGATAAGGTGCCGGGCGGCCTCGATTACTTCCGCTTCGATTTTCCGGGTGTCCAGGGTCCCTTTTTCTTCCAGTGCGGCCGATCTGAATTCCGGGCTGTTTTCAAGGCCCTCGACAACCAGGTCCGCACGCGTCTCGATCCCGGCGGCCTGCAGAAAATCCTCTGTCAGATTTCCCGCGCTGGCTGTTATGATTCCGATTTTTTCTTCTCCGGGCAAAAGCGTCCGGATAAACGGAATCTGCAGGAGGCTGGACAGGAAAACGGGCATACCGAGGTCTTTTTTCAGCCTTTCCTGGTGAACCGCCATGAAGCCGCAGTTTCCGGTTACCGCTTTAACCCCGTTTGCCCTGAGATCTTCGGCCGCTTCGAGAAGCACCCTGTAAATCGCCTCGTCTCCGGCCAATGCCTTTTCAACAGT
>CAYZHB010000109.1:0-8739 GCA_964478245.1 uncultured Desulfobacterales bacterium
CGCCGCCGCCGCTGACCACCATGCTGGTACTGCCGGAACCGCCGCCGCTGCTGCTTGAGCATTCGCCCCAGGATTTGGTCCAGCAGGCGCTGTAGCCGTCATCCGCATCCTCTCCGTTGGCGCACTCCCACTCCCACCTGATGTTCATGCACTCCCTGTAGGTGCCGCAATCCGCGCCGCCGGTGCCGCTGCCGTCATCCTCCAGTGGTGTCAGGCAGGTGACCTTGTAGGGGATGTAGATGATCTCTCCGGCGCCCAGGCTGTCCGGCAGGCCCTCCAGGAGTTCGTACTTGAAGTGGGCGTCGGAATCCGGCATGGCGATCTCGAGATTGTCCGCCTTGACAAGGCCCTCGTTGGTCAGGGTGAATTCTCCCCGGAGCACGTCCCCCTGTGCCATGTCCGGCAGGCTCACCGACACGGGCTGAAGCACCAGGACAGGGGCAGGCACGTCCGTCTCGTACACGGCCGTGAGAACGATCTCGTATTCGTCCTCTATGGTGATCTCGGTGACCTCCCACTCCACCGTGACCAGGTTGTAGTCCAGGAACACTTCCTCCGTAGCCGTGGTGCCGGATTTGATCCAGATGCGGGCGATCTCCTCCTGGTGGTTGTCCGCTCTTACCCGCAGCTTGTACCGGCCGGCCGGGATGTTCTCTATCAGGGCCTCGCCTGCATTACCCGTTGTGGCGGTGTATTCCTCGGTGAGCACTTCCTCGTTCTGGAGCAGGATGCTGGCGCCTTCCACCCCCTGGATCAGGCTGCCGCTGTCGTCAAGGGTGCCGGTGTAGATGTCCGACACCTTGAACATGACATTGCCGTATCCCTGCTCCACCACGGCGCAGTAAAGCCCGATGTCCGCCGTATCATAGTTGGCGGCGTTCACCCGGAGATAGAATGCGTAATCTCCCTGGTTCTCCGTGTCCGGGGGGGCAAACATCACATTGACGTCCTCTTTTGATCCCGGCCCCAGGTTACCGGGATTGCGGTCGGATGTAACATATACCCAGGAGGGGGCTTCAGACCCGTCCTGGCTGACCACCGCCAGGGAGATGTCCTCGATGTCGGCATGGCCCGTGTTCTCCAGGGTGATCACTTCGGTGACGGCATCCCCCCGGCCGGTGCCGGTCTCCACGTGGTCCGGGGTAAAGGTCAGCACCGGTTCGGCCTCGGAGAAGCGCGCCTCCACGGTGACCTTCATCCAGGCGTCGGTATCGTCGCTTTTGAGGTTGAGCACCAGGGTTGCCTCGTCGTCTGCGGTGTCGTCCGCCGACACGATAAATGAGAGGTCGGCGCTGGAGTTGGGATAGAGCTGGGTGACGGCGTCATCACATGCAACCGTGATCCCTTCGGGTTTGGTGCCGTTTTCCTGGTCGGCTTCAAGGTATTCCAATGTCAGGTTGTTCACCGTGGTGCCGTTGCCGGTACTGGCGGTAAGCGTGATCTCTTTTTCCATGTTCCGGGGGATGTTGAGGGATATGCTCGTGTAGTTGAGCGTGACGTTGCTGATGTAAAAGGTCTCCTGAACCGGCCGGTACAAAAGATCCGGGTGCACCGCGCACACCTGGTACGTGCCGGACTCCCCCTCGAGGGGGGTGAAGCTGTAGGGAAATTCGCCCTCTTCGTTTGTGTATACCTCCTTTTCCCTCTCGTATCCGTCGTTCATGATCACCAGGTTGAGGGGTACGTCGGCCACCGGCATGTCCGTGTCCCTATCAAAGGCGCGCCCGGAGATCAGGATGTCCGTGTCACCGGTGGAGGACGCCGGCGCCGTTTCCGTGACCTCGCCGGTGTAGGAGGTATCTAGGAGCAGCACATCCTGGGTGGTGGCCATGCCGGTGAGGGTTACTTCGTCTTCTCTTGCGTGGTGGTAGTAGATGTGCGATATCTCCATGCGGCAGGTGATCCGGTCCGGGGCGGACTCGGGCACTTCCATCTCCACCGTATCCGAGGTGAATGTCTCCCCGGCCGGGATGCGTATCACCGTTTTTTTGTCGGCGCACAGCACGGCCCAGTCGCCGGTGGTGCATTTGAAATCCGCCGTGGACAGGATGTTGCCGCTTTCGTCCTCGAGATAGAAGGTGATCTCATCAGAGGCCTTCGAGCCCGAATTCCGGGCCGTGACCATGTCGATCTCTTCCGCGCAGGTATTCTTCAGCTCGAAACTGACCCGCCCCGTTCCCCCGCGGGTAAAGTCGTCCGTCCTGAGAACGAGATCCAGCATGTCCCGGCCCACTTCAAGTTCGGCTTGTTGGGATATCGCCACGGTCTCATTCACCTCTTCCTGTATCACCGTGCAGCAGGTCACGTCCACAATATCGGGCAGGTCTTCGTACCCGCCCACGATCACGGGCACGCTCGTCTCTTTGTTCGCTTCCACCGAGAAGGTCTCTGACAGGTGTTGCCGGGTACCCGCATCCACTTCAAGCTGCATGCTGTCGATCTTTGAAGCGGAGTGGTTGGTGACGCTGTATTCCAGGCGGTTCATGATGCCCCGGCTGATCTCCTGGCCCGGCTCAAGTTCCGTCTCGATTTCCGGCAGGGTAATGGATCTGGCCAGGCTCTCTTCGCCGCTGTCGTCCTTTGCCACGATACTGTAAACCCGCTCGTCATTGGTATAGCCCGTGTCTTCGTACCACCCCTGTGTGATCAGGTCCGTGTTGAGCTTCAGAGCGTCCTCTCCCTCTCCGAGATAGATGTCCGCCCCGGCAATATCGGACTTGTGGGTCCAGGAAACAACAGGGAAGTCATTGCCGTTCTTTTCCACCGTAAGGGTGGCCACGGGCAGCAGGTTCACGTCAAGACATGCGGTCTCCGAGGGCTGAGAGATGTTGCCTGCCGTGTCCTTTGCCGCCGCTGCATAGCACTGCGCCGTGGGTGAGGGGTCCGGGTCCACCACCTCGGTGTACTGTTCCGGGATATCCGGTACAGCCGGGGTAAGCCCGTCAAGGGAGGTGATCGGTTCCGTATCCGCCCTGTAGAGCTCGTATACGACCTCCTCCTGGTAGCCGGGTGATTGCCACTGGGCATGCACGCCGTTGGATGCCAGGTCCACGGCGAGCTCAAGGGGCGCGGCCGGTGCTGTGGCGTCCGACTCCACCATAACCGGATCGCTCTGGGCTGAAAGCGCAGTCTGGCCGTTCTCCTCGCGCACGCTTGCCACCGCATACGTATAAATGCCTTCCTGTGCCGGTGCGTCGGTAAATTCAGTGTGTGTTACAGGATCATCGTACTGCGTGAGATCCGGTTCGGACGGGCCTTTCCTGTAAAGCTGATATCCGGCCGCATCTGCGACGCTCTCCCATGAAAGTTCGATTTTACCGCCGGCAAGCGCCGTGCCTTCCAGGCCCGCGGGTCTGCCAAGGGGCGGCAGATCCCCCTGGTATACCTGGAAGGCGTTTTCCGGTATGATGGTGGTGCTGACGTTTTCAAGGTCGTCACGGCCTTCGTAGATAAAGGAGAGGGTTTCAGGCTCTTCCAGGCCCGCATCCGACGGCAGGTAGAACTGGGCCTGCCAGGTCTGGGCGACATCGCCCTGTGGGGCCACTTCCCAGAGATCCTCCATATCGGCGGGGTCATGGCCGGATCCTGTGAGATCAAACCGGATGTCGGGCATTTCCCCCTGGGCCATCTTTTCCGTGAGGCCGAACACCGCCGTTACCATGACCGGATCATCCGCATCATTTTGAACCGGCGACGGGGGATCTATGGAGAGGGTTTCCACTTGCGGGCCCTGGGTATCGATCTCTATGGATTCGCCGTCGTAAAGAGTGGTGCCCCTGTTGCCCACAAGATCCCTTGCGGAAAAAACCGCCCATGCCGTCCCTGAAGGAGTTGAGGATTCGATGTCGAAATTGCCTGTAAACGTGGTGTCTCCGGCCGGGTCCAGGTCGATGGGGATGGGAGAACCGCCCTCCGGGGTGATGCTCAAAAACGGCACCGCCATGAGTGTCTCACTTGTGACGAGTTCCACATCCACCGGACCCTGTCCCATAACCATGGTGTCGGGATCAAAGTGACCCTGCGGCGAATAGGTCAGGGTATATCCGAAAGGCGGGACACTGTCCGTGGTGACAGCGGCTTCTCCGGAGAGATCGCTGTCCTGTCCGGCCCTGGATACGCTCGTGACCCGGTAGTAATACGTGTCGTCATCCTCCGGCAGATCGGTATAAGCACTGCCGGACACGGGCGTTCCCGTTATCTTTTCCGCGTTTTCCTTTTGAGAGAACGATAAAAGGGAGCGGTAAATATGGTATCCGGACAGGACCCCGTTTACTTTGTCCCAGGAGAGGTTGGCCTGTCCGTTCTCTGATGGTTTCGCGTTCAGATGGGCCGGCGCATCCGGAATATCCTTGTCCAGTATCACGGTCACCCCGCTGCTTTCGTCGCTCTCCCCGTTTTGGTTGGCAGCGGTGCAGGTGAGGGTGTTTTCCCCTTCATCAAGGGTGACCGTGGTTTTAAAGTCGCCGTTTGTATCGGCAAAAACCTGATCGGACAGTTCGCCGCCGTTGAGATAGAACGTGACAGTTGCCTCCTGCTGGGTCTCGCCTTTGACATCGATTTTGTCTTCGTTTGTATAGGTATTGTCAGCGGGTGACGTGATGGCAGGTGTTGACGGCGGCGGCAGTTGTGTATTGAACGTGTAAGTCTTATCCGCCACATTGCCCAGGGTGTCCGTGGCCTCTATGTTCAATGTGTGGCTGCCGTCTTCAATGGTAAAGATGTCGAGCGGACAGGTGTAAGCCTTGCTGTTGTCCCGGTGGGAATCACCGCCGTCTGTCAGAAAGATGACGCTGCTCACGCCGGCGGGGTCTGTGACGGATATTTTGAAGTTTCCGGATTCCACTATGGTAAAATTGTTGTAGGAGACGTTGTTGAACTCGAGACTGTCGATGTCCGGACCGGTCTCATCGGTCTGAGGCACCGTAGTCACGGTTTCAACGTCGGGGTCCATGCCGTCGGAAATATTCACTGCGGCCACGGCAAAATAGTATTGGGTGCCGTTTTCAAGGCCGGTAACGGTGCTGCTGGTGGAGCCGGTTGTGACGGCAGCCGCCATCCCCTCGGCCGATGTAAAATCGGTCTCGTTTACAAAAACGGCATAATGTTTGACAAGATCGGATGGAGACGACCCATCCCAGGTGAGTTCAACATACCCGTGATAGGCCTGTACCGCAAGGTGGGCGGGGTTTTCAAGAAAGGTCGCTGCCTTCAGCGCGACACCCCCGCTCTCGTTGCCGTCATTGTCCATGGATTTGACGGTCAGGGTATAGGCGGTGGCGGAGAGCAGGTTGTCTTTTTCCCATGTGTTTTGATCGGCAGTGAGAGTGGTGCCGTCCTGGGCGCCGTCGAAATAGAGGGTGTAGCCGGCAAGGTCGTTGTCGCTGTTTTCCGAGTGGGTCCATGAGAATGCAAGCTTGTGTTCAAAAGAGGTGACGGTCAGATCTTTTATCTCTTCCGGCGGCACCACATCCGAGGTGGTCGCCTGAACTGACGTCACCTGGGTGTTTTTCATGCCGGCGCTGTCTGCGGCCACCACCGCAAGAAAGTAGGTGGTATCCCGTTCAAGATCTGCCACCGTTGCCGTAAACGTCCCCGCCTCAACCATCATTACGGGATCGGTTCCGGCTACGTCGGTGAATTCCGTTTTCTGGTAATAGATCTCGTAATGCTTGATATCCCCGTGGGCGGACTCGTCATACCCTGTCCAGTCAAGGGTGACGCTGGTGCCGTCTCCCTCGCCGTCCGCCGATAATGTGTCCACCGGCAGGGGGGCGATATCATCGTACACAATTTCGGTTTCGGCGGGGTCGCTTCTGTTGCCGGCGCGGTCCTCGGCTTCGAATACGAACGTGTTGGCGCCCTGGGTCAGCGTGACCTCGTGCTGCCATGTCGTCTCCTCGGTGTGGTCGATCTCTTTTGTATCGTTCACGTAGAGGGCACTCCACGCTTCTTTTGTGCCGGTTACGGTCTGGGATGCATTATTGACCGGGCTTTGGACAGGGTCGATCACCGGCGGGTCGGGCGGGGTCATGTCCAGTGTAAACGTGGTGATCCCTTGTCCGGCCTCATTGCCCACCTTGTCTGCAAGCTTGACCGACACCGTATAGGCGGATTCGGCAAAGCCGGATTCGGGTGTAAAAATCAGTTTGCTGCCGTCTTCCGTTTTCCAGTCTCCGGCAACTTGTACATTGTTGCCGTCTTTAACGGTGTGCGTGGTTTTGTCAAGGTCAAGGCCGGTACCGCCCGACTCGTCGTAGGTGATGGTAACCGTTTCCGGGGGCGTATTGACAAAGGCGTTGTCATCAGGGGTGATGCCCGTCAATACCGGCGCCTGGGTGTCGCAGAAGATATCCACATACACGCTGTCACTTTTGTTTTCCGCCTCGTCCTCGGACCATATTTCAATTTCGTTTGCGCCTTCGTCAAGGGTGTATTCGACTGCCCAGTCCGAAGACCCCAGGGAAACCTGCTTTTGCCCGTTGATCCATATGTTGGACTGCGGGTCCCGAGTGCCGGTGATCAGCACCGGGCTTTCACTGGTGATGTTGTTTTTGGGCCGGACTTCGATCGTGCCGCTTGCAACCGTACCGCCGGTGATTGCGGGTTCAGCCGGCGGTGTGATGTCGATGACGAACGAAAAAGTATAAGATTGGCTGTTGCCGTTCACATCGGCAGCAGTGAATGTAACGGTGTATTCTCCCGGATCCAGGGGAGAAGAGGGGAGAAATGTAAATAAATCCCCGGATTCGGACACGCTGCCCGCCACGGCGGATCCGTCATGCCCCACCCCAATGCTCGCCATGACCGCGTCGTCGTCGACCTCGGAATAGG
Source organism: uncultured Desulfobacterales bacterium (assembly GCA_964478245.1). Classification (GTDB taxonomy): domain Bacteria; phylum Desulfobacterota; class Desulfobacteria; order Desulfobacterales; family Desulfobacteraceae; genus CAYZHB01. The sequence continues at coordinate 6,832 of CAYZHB010000109.1, forward strand.
GATCGTCCAATCCGATGATGATGCGGGTCACCGCGTTGACCCTTGAGCCGTCCTCGGGAGAGGAGAGGGCAAATGCGGGCGCGGAGTTGTCCACGATGTCCGGCAGGGATTCCGATGCGGTATTGTTCTCTTCGTCGGTTTCCGCGACCGTACCGCTGCTGTCCGCAACCACCTCCACAACTTTACCGCTTCCCTGCTGCGCTTGCCAGTCAAGGGTCACTTCAAGTTGCCCGCCGGCCGCCATGATCGCATCAATATTTTGACTGCCGATCTCGGTGCCGTCGATTGTAAAAACCACGTCAAATGCATCCACGACAGGCCCGCTGCCCGCGTTTTCTATGACCGCCGTGAATGCCACGGTGTCCCCGGCCCCGATGGGGGAGGGCGCCTCCCACGTAATGCCGGATACGGTCAGGTCGGGGAGATCTCCCTGGGTTGCAAAGTGCCAGGTGTCACTGGACGTTTCCGAACCGTGTTCATCCCTTGCCGTCACTTTCCAGTAGTAAACCGTTCCCTCGGCGGCATCTTCCACTGAATATGCCGAAACCTCAATGCTTTCCGCTTTCAGTTCAAGATTGTCCGGATCCGTCCCCAGGTAGAGATCAAAGGTCAGTTCGTCTTCCGGATTGGGATCGGTGGCCGTCCATGAAAGATCGGCAGCGGTGACGTTCACGGCGCCGTCTTCAGGCACGGGGTTTACAGGCGCAAATGGCGGGCTGTTGGCCGGCGGGGTGTCGATACAGTCGGTGGGCCCGGTCAGAAACGGCACCATGTCGACATCCCCGTCAACGCCGTCCCCGTCGAAAGGCCCGGCTGCATCGTTCCACCAGTTGTCCTCCGCCGTCATCCGGGAGGTGGTGTCGTTGACAATGCCGTAACTTGAATTGGCAATAAAGTTGCTGTTGGAAACGGCCGGAGGCGTTCCGTTTTTGACATGGATGCCGTAAAGGTTTTCCGTGAAATTGCAGCACGTGATATCCATCTCGCTGCTGCCGCTCCCGTCCGCCACAATCCCGGCCCCGCTTCCCGCCCGCACGGTGCAGTAATCGATGTCCGGCGATGATTTTTTGCAGTAGACATTGGCATCGTTTTCATCCCCGCCGTACTCGATTTGGCAGTGTGACAGTTGCGTTTCTCCGTCATTGGTTTGATTTTTGAAATATATGCCTTCCCAGTCGCCAGGTGCGGGGGCATCTGCGTTGGAGGTGAACAGAATCGGATTTTCAGCCGTTCCCACGGCATATAAGGCACCGTAATGGTTGCCGTGGCTTCCGCCGCAATAGCCGTAACATCCTATGGATAAGCCAGTGTCAGGCTCGAACCGTATTTCTGCTCCCGGTTCAATGGTCAATGTGGCAGTGTCCCTGCGATCGGCTGAATAGCGGACATTTACATCACCGGATATGACAAAAGGAAGATCCTGATCGTGCCAGGTTCCGGATTTTGAATGGACGCTGCCATTTCGGATTTTGATATAATTGAGTGTATTTCCAGTTCCCGCGTTTCCGGAAACGTTTTGAACACTGTCCGGATAGATATTGATGCAGCTTTCACCGTTGTTGCTGAAGACGTTGTTTTTTAAAATAGCATAAGAGTCGCTGTTACTGTAAATGCCGTCTTTCCGGTTGCTGTTTATGGTACAGTTTGAGATGACGGGTGAGGCCTTTTCCAGATAGATGCCGTAGCCGCTGCTTTGCTTTATAGTACAGTTGTCGATTGCCGCGGGTGAAGCGTTATCAAAGTAAAGATTGGCATTGTTGGTCTGGCCGCCGTAGGATATTTTGCAGTATTCCATTCGGCTTTTGTCATCATTGGTTTGGTTTTTAAAGTAAAGGCTTTTCCAGTCGCCAGGCGCGGGGGCATCTGCGTTGGAGGTGAACAGAATCGGATTTTCAGCCGTTCCCACGG
>CAYZHB010000109.1:8839-10443 GCA_964478245.1 uncultured Desulfobacterales bacterium
ATTTTGCAGTATTCCATTCGGCTTTTGTCATCATTGGTTTGGTTTTTAAAGTAAATACCTTTCCAGTCACTGGCAGATGGTGCATCTGCGTTGGAAGTGAAGACAATGGGGTTGTCGGCCGTTCCCTTGGCATACAGGGCACCGTAATGGTTGCCGTGGCTTCCGTCGCAATATCCGTAACATCCTATGGATAAGCCGGTGTCAGGCTCGAACCGGACCTTTACGCCCGGTTCAATGGTCAAGGTGGCGGTACTACTGCGATTGGCTGAATAGCGGACATTTATATCTCCGGTCACTAAATAGGGACTGTTCTCACGAGTCCATGTTGTATCGGAAGATATGCTGCCTGACACTTTTGTGGCAAAAAGCGGAATGGCGGACTGGCTGGCGACTTTCGGGGCTTCCCCGCCGGAGATGTTGACTGCGGTGACGGCAAAGTAGTATCGGGTTTCGTTTTCCAGGTTGCCGATCGTTGTGGAAAGGTCGGTTGTGGTGTGTTCAGGGGTCATACCGGTGACGTTGACGAAGGATGAGTCGCTGACATAGACGGCGTAGTGATCCACGGCTTCGGCCGGGGAGGCGGTCTCCCATGTGAGGGTAACAGCACCGTAAGTGGGGTCGGCCGTGAGGTTCTGCGGATTTTCAAGCAATGTGGCGCAGTCGAGGGTGACAGGATCGCTCTGATTGCCGCTGTTGTCCACGCTTGTGAGGGTTACTTCGTACAGGGTGGCGGCAGAGAGGCCGGTGGCCGTATAGGTGGTGGTTTGCGGATCTATTGTTACTTCTGTGGTGCCGGCTGTACTTTCAATGGTCAGAATGTAGTGTTTCAGATCACTTGATGGGCTCGGGGTCCATTCAAAGGTAAGTTCTGTCTCACTGCAGTTTACTACTGTCAGGCCGGTGACTTGTCCGGGAGACATGGTATCGGTCAGGGTGATTTCGGCAAGGGGGGCTATCTCTCTGTCCGCGTTGCCGTCGGTATCTACCGCTACAACGGTGATATGGTAGGTGCCGTTGTATTCAAGACCGGTGAGGGTGCAGGTTCGGGTGCCGGCGGGAACGGTTTGCGCGGGTGTCAGGCCTTCCACGGTTGTAAAGCTTTCGGTTTCGGCAAACACCTCGTATTTGTCAAGGTTTGTCTGATTTTCTTCGCTGTACGCGGTCCAGTCGAGTGAAAGAGAGGTGCCGTCTCCGACGTTCTGCAGGTCAAGATCGGAAGCGGTCAGAGGGGCAGGGGGGCCGGCTGACGGTTCTGCCGCTGCAATGTCCACTTCTGTTTTTTCCCCGCCGGAGATGTTGACCGTGGTAACGGCAAAGTAGTATCGGGTGTCGTTTTCCAGGTTGCCGATCGTTGTGGAAAGGTCGGTTGTGGTGTGTTCCGGGGTCATGCCGGTGACGTTGACAAATGAGGCATCATGCACATAGACGGCGTAGTGGTTTACGGCTTCGGCCGGGGAGGGGGCGTTCCATGTGAGGGTGACAGCCCCGTCCGAGGGTTCCGCCGTGAGGTTCTGCGGATTTTCAAGCAATGTGGCGCAGTCGAGGGTGGCAGGATCGCTCTGATTGCCGCTGTTGTCCACGCTTGTGAGGGTTACTTCGTACAG
>CAYZHB010000110.1:0-10376 GCA_964478245.1 uncultured Desulfobacterales bacterium
GGCAAACGTCACCCCTTCTTTGACTGACGGCCCCGTTTATGATTTAATAAAAAGTGTTAAATTAAAAAATCTCTTCTGTCAGGACAAAAGGACACGATAAACCGGAGAAAATGTCATGGAAATCTACAAACCCGTATTTATCATCGGATGCCCGAGGTCAGGAACAGACATATGCTATCAGCTGCTCAGACTTCACCCGGACATGGCCTGGATCACCCCTGTCACATCAAGGGCTTTTGCAAAGGATTCCTGCTTTTTTGAAACGCCCGGGACAGCAAAATTCATACAGTTTTTAGTGGACCGGATCATCCCTGAAAAGCTGCTGCCGGCATATAAAGGCCCCGTTCAATCCTTTGACGGCTCCCTCAAGGTGAAGGGAATCCCCGAGACAAATGAAGGATACAGGATCTGGAACGCCTATCGCAGAGAAGACCGGCACTACATGACAGAACATGACCTTACTGATGAAGCGAGAGAATACTTTCGATGGGTGGTCAGAGCCCATCTGAAGCTTTTCAACCGGCCGCGGTTCGTAAACAAATTCCCGCGGAACAGCATGCGGATAAGGCACTTAAATGACATATTTCCGGATGCGCTGTTCATAAACGTGGTGAGAGACGGAAGAGCGGTCGCTAATTCCATACAGACCATGAAAGAGAGAACAGGGAATGCGGATGGATGGTGGGGAGCGAAACCGCCTGACTGGGAAAAAATAAGAAAACAGCACCGTGACCCCATCGTCCAGACAGGGATGCAGTGGAAAAGCATTCTGAATACCATCGAGAGAGATGCGGCAGAAGTGCTGAACAAAAACAGGTATTACATGTTAAAGTACGAGGACCTGACCAGCAGCCCCGAAAAACAGACAAAAAAAATGCTTCGCTTCCTGGAGCTGAATCCGGACAGGTTCCCGTTCCGGGAACGACGGGAATACATTGAAAAAATTGAATCCCGCAACGGAAAATGGAAAAAGATAAGAACAAAAGCAGAGAAAATGAAACTGGAAAAAACCATTGGCGGCAAACTTGCGGAACTGGGCTATGCCCGCCGTCATCACTGAGCCGGCACAACTGTGGCCCGTTTTATAACCTGGCATTCAGCTGACCGGCCTGAAATTCATCTCTGCATCTGATCTCCGAATATATTCCGGCACAATTTCTCTGCTGTCTTTCAAGAGCCCCGGATTTTGAAGAACCGCTTCCGCCAGTGCGGCCGGGCTTATACTGTTCTGAAAGCCCGGGGCGAACCGGGCCAGGCCACCAAGCCTCTCCCGGATAAGGTCTCTGTAGGCGAGTGCACCGGATCCCGCAAAAAGGGTCTTCTCTTTTACATTCTCGACCAGGATTGAGGGCGATTCGGCTGTTTCAGCACTTTTTTCCACAAGATTCCCGTCTCTGAAGCGGTAAAAGGCGGCGTAGACCTCGGACCGTCTGGCATCCATCAAGGCGCATACCGGCAGATCGGACACTGAAAACCGCCGGGCAATACCGTCAAGGCTTGACACGCCTGCCGCAGGTTTGGAAACCGCCCAGGAGAGTGCTTTGACCACGCTTATACCGATTCTCAGGCCTGTAAAACTGCCCGGCCCCTTTGCCACAACAAACGCATCAATACTGTTTATGTCTGCCGACATCCATTTGCGCAGTATATGGTCCACCATTTCCATAAGCCGCCTGGAATGGGTCTGCCTGCTTGACCACGATGCCTCACAGACCGGCACCCCGTCAGCCACCCAGGCCAGAACGCACTCTTTTTCAGCCGTACTCAGGGCCAGCATCTGCAATTTATTCTTCGGCCTCTCTGAACGCGATTTCGATCACCTGGTCCAGATCCTTCACCAGGATAAAATCCAGTTTCTTCTTGACACTCCTGGGAATATCGTACAGGTCTTTTTTGTTTTTTTCCGGTATGATGACCGTTTTGGTCCCGGCTCTTACAGCACCCAGGGCTTTTTCCTTCAGACCGCCCACTGCCAGCACCCGTCCTCTCAAGGAAATCTCACCTGTCATGGCAACGCTGGAGTCCACGGGCTTTCCGTTCAAAGCCGAAATCATGGCCACAGCCATTGCCACGCCTGCGGAGGGGCCGTCTTTGGGTATCGCCCCCGCCGGCACATGGATGTGCAGATCATTGTCCTCCAGTATCTTTTTGTTTATCCTGAAGCTGTCCATATGGGCTTTGGTATAAGTCAGTGCCGCCCTGGCGGATTCCTGCATCACATCACCGATCTGGCCGGTAATAATCAGCTCCCCTTTCCCCTTGCACAGAGAGGCTTCTATATAGAGGTGCTCTCCGCCAAATTCGGTCCATGCAAGGCCGGTCGCAAGGCCTTTCTGACTCTCTTCCCGGTCCAGCTCGGGAAGATACTGGGGCGGCCCCAGATATCGGGTCAGATTCTGTTTCGTAATTGAAAACCTCCCCTTTTCCCCCTCGGCAATTTTTTTCGCGATCTTCCGGCAGATGGCATCCAGGTTCCGCTCGAGGTTTCTCACGCCCGCCTCCAGGGTATACTGGGAAATAATATCCGCGACAGCGCCTCTGCTGAGTTTGACCGATCGCCTGATAAGGCCGTTTTCCCTTATTTTGCGGGGAAAAAGATGTTTTTCCACTATGACCCGCTTCTCTTCTCTGGTATACCCGGAAATTCTGATCACCTCCATCCGGTCCAGGAGCGCAGAGGGGATTGTGTCAGAAATGTTGGCTGTCAGGATAAAAATGACATTCGACAGATCAAAGGGCATGTTCAGGTAGTGATCGGAAAACTGGGAGTTCTGCTCCGGATCAAGCGCTTCAAGAAGTGCCGAGGAGGGATCGCCCCTGAAATCATTGCCCAGCTTGTCTATCTCGTCGAGCATGAACACGGGGTTGTTCGTACCGCACTGCCGCAGTCCCTGAAGAATCCGGCCGGGCATCGCTCCGATGTAGGTCCGCCTGTGCCCCCTTATCTCTGCTTCATCCCGGATACCGCCCAGGGACACCCTGAAAAATTTTCTTTTCATCGCTTTTGCAATGGCCTGACCGAGAGAGGTTTTGCCCACGCCGGGCGGTCCCACAAAGCACAGGATCTGCCCTTTTTTTTTCGGATTCAAGAGACGCACGCTCAGGTATTCCAGAATACGCTCCTTGACCTTGTAAAGCCCGTGATGGTCCCGCTCGAGAATGTCGGCAGACTTTTTTATATCCAGGAAATCTTTGGTGGACTTGCTCCAGGGAAGTTCCACAATACAATCAAGATAGGTTCTGATGATGGACGCTTCAGAGGAATCGAAATGCATCTGCTCCAGGCGCTTTAACTGGGTAAAAGCCTCTTTTTCGGCTTTTCCGGGCATCCCGGCCTTTTTTATTTTTTTCTTGTACTCCTCTATTTCGGCAAGTTTGTCATCCCCTTCTCCAAGCTCCTTGTGAATCGCCTTCACCTGCTCTCTCAGATAGTAATTCCGCTGGCTTTTGGATATTTCATCTTTCACATCTGTCTGGATTTTTGCCTGTACAGCAGACAGATCGAGTTCCCGGGCCAGAAAATCGTTCACCTTTTTCAACCGTTTCAGTGTATCATTTGTTTCCAGCACCGCCTGGGCATCCGCCACCTTGAGATTCAGGTTGGAGGCCACAAGATCGGCCAGTTTGCCGGGTGAATCGATCTGGTCAAGAAAATCCCCCGTATCCTGGGTAAATTCACCTTTCAGGGCGAGCAGTTTCCCGCTGTTCTCTTTTACATTCCGCATCAGGGCTTCATGCTCGATACTCAGATCAGGCGGCTCCGTCTCTTCAATAAACTGGATATTCACCTCAAAGAAAGCGCGCCTTTTGGTATATTTCTGTATTCTTGCCTTGACGATCCCCTGGACAAGGGCTTTAATCCGGCCATCAGGCAGTTTCAGCATTTTCTGGACTTTCCCTACGGTGCCCACCCGGTATATATCCCCTGCTTTCGGGTTTTCCACAGCCGCATCATGCTGTGCCGAAAGAAAAATATACCGGTCTTTGGCCACTGATGCTTCAATGGCCTTTATGGATTTTTCACGCCCCACGAACAGCGGAAGAAGCATGTCCGGGAAAACCACCACATCCCTGACAGGCATCATGGGTATATTTAAAGGTATATTGTCCAGATTTTCTTCTTTTTCTATTATTTCTACAAGATCGTCCATATCGGTTTCTGCCATATAAAATCTCCGATCGGTCTGTTGTTTTCTGTTTTTATTAACGCATCTGTATCCCGATGCTGTCTGTTGCCACAATAGTCAACGACCACCCGCAAAGCGGGTGGCTTGACGTGTATGCATTCGCATCTCTTCGAACCCGGCCAGAGGCCGGAAGGGCGAAACACGCAAGTGTTTCAATCGCTGACGGTTGTAACCGGGGGCACAGCCCCCGGTTTGAAAACACCCAATCACTTTTCACCCGGTTCAAGTGTTTATACCATAAGACATTTTTTACTTTTTACAACATCCGGAATCGACTTTTTTTAAGTGAAAAAAGTGCTTGCAAACCGATATTTCTCATTATATAGCTGTCCTGGAGAGATATTCCGATTCGTGGAGGACCGGATACCGACCGTTGCCTGCGTTGTATGACGGACAGCGGGTCTTCCGGAACCGGGGTAACGGACTTTTTCCCGTGCGGTAAGGAGAGATGTTGTCAGAGCAGCCTTTGTATTTTGCCGTCATAACGGTTTTTATATTCGGAGCATGCGTGGGGAGTTTTCTCAATGTATGTATCCACAGGATTCCGAAAAAACAGTCCATTGTTCGCCCCCCAAGTGCCTGCCCTTCTTGTAAAAGACGGATCCCCTTCTATTACAACGTTCCCATTTTAAGCTATATTGTCCTGAAAGGCGCCTGTTGTTTCTGCGGTCACCGGATATCGCCAAGATATCCGATAGTGGAAGCCCTCACCGGCTTTATCGCCGCTGCCGTGTATATAAAATTCGGCCTCTCCTATGAAACCGCCTTCTGGTTTGTTTTCATCGCCGCGCTAATTACCATTTCCTTTATTGACCTGGATTACCAAATCATTCCCGATATACTCTCACTGCCCGGTATTGTCATCTTTGCCGCCGGCGCGCTCTTTCTTCCGGAAATGAACATCAAAAAATCGTTCCTGGGTATTCTGGCAGGCGGCGGCACACTTTACCTGATCGCACTTGCCTATTATGCAGTAAAAAGAAGAGAGGGGATGGGCGGCGGTGATATTAAGCTCCTTGCCATGACAGGGGCTGCAACCGGATGGAAAGGCGTTGCCGTGACCCTGTTTGCCGGCTCTCTCCTCGGTACTGCCGCCGGCATTGTTGTGATGGTGTGCACCAGAAGCTCTGACAGCAAACTCAAGATCCCCTTCGGCCCTTATATTTCTCTGGGGGCGGTCATATACATATTTTTCGGAAAGGCGCTGATCAACTGGTACTTGACCGGCGTGCCGTAACGAAACCTTTGACTAAAACAAAATTGCGCATCACTCAACGGTCTCGCAAAATACCGGCAGGAGGGGGCAACCAAACCCGGCATAGAAAAACGGCACCACCTGCCGGGAGAGCCGAAGAACCCCGGGCTATGAGATGCTCACTTCAAGGGTCACTTTTCCCTTTGTTGTTTTAAACGGCAATGCAAGGACGTGCTTGCCATGAGCTATATGCTGAACCGCGTGACCTTTACCCGTTAAGACCTCCGTCAGTCTGATCTTTACCTCTTTTGCCATTTCAGTCATTTTCGTTGTCACATGGCCGGCTATCATGTTGCTTATTTCCCCGACCGCATCATTTATCTCCTCATTGAGCTCGGTCATTTCCTCGCCGAACATTTCCGACACGACCCGCAAAATACTTTTCTCCGGGAAAGTCACCACCACCGAACCGGCCACATCCCCTTCCATTTTAAGCACACCCGAAATATCGCCGGCTGCTCTCGTCTCCTTTTTGATAAAAGGCGTGTCGGGCCTGGCCTTCACAGAGGCAGTTGTGTCCAGCACATACAGCATGCCTTCGATAAACGGATTGATAAGTGATACGTCCATTTCACCCCCTTGTTTGATATTTTATCGTTCCGATCCGCTGTGCGCAACTTTTTTTTAAAAATTTTTTCAATAAACTCTTGACAGGCGCCATTCAACCACGTAACGTAGCCGTATACGTGCATATGGCTGATTCAGCCTTTTTTAAAAGCAATTTGGCGTTTTATGTGGAGATCAGTGCAACCCCAAAAAAAGGAGAGAAAAAGATGAACAAAGGAGATTTAATTAACAAGGTATCAGAAGTGCTTAACAGTAAAAAAGAATCACAGGCTGCTGTTGACTGCATGCTGAAATCGATCACTGATGCCCTTTCAAAAAACGATTCGGTAACGTTGGTGGGTTTCGGCACATTCAAGACAGCAGAAAGAAAATCACGCAAAGGCAGAAATCCCCAAACCGGCAAAGAAATCAACATTCCAGCCAGAACCGTCCCCAAGTTCGTTCCGGGCAAAGCCCTGAAAGATGCCGTAAAATAGTAACATCACTGATGATCAGTTCAGGCAGTATCTGGATGCCGCCCCACATACTGCCTGATTTCTTACCATGCCGCTCAGTTTAGAAAAAATATTTATCCCTTCCGCCGGGGTCAACATCGTATTCAATCTCAATTCCCTCACCCCCCATTCAAGATCCTCCATTATCTATGACATTGATCACGAAAAACAGACGATTATAATTGCCCAGCCGCTTTACCCCATCACCCCTCACACCGCCTATGATGAAATGCACCTGACCGCTGTGGTAAGAGAAGAAAAGGGGAAAACAAGGGTCGGCATCAAATGCGACATACAAAAATTCATTAAAAACTACCCGCTTGCAAACAAGAGCCGGGTCAACGCCATCGCACTCAAATACACGGAACCTTTGATCGAGACCAATATCCGCTCGGCATACCGGCTCCCTTTGAGCAAACACTACTCCATGAAGGGAAAAATTCTTTACAACAACACAGAGCACCTCACAAAAAAGGACTTTATTTTTTACGATGTCTCATTAACAGGCGCCGGTATTCTCGTCCCCAAAAAAAAAGACGCAAAAACAAACCCGTTATCCCTTATAGAGACCCACGAAAAAATAAAAATCGGGATGATACTGCTGAAGGAAGATGAAGAGGCACCCGCCCGGAAAATAAAAATGGATACCATCCCGGCGATTGCGCAGATTGCCCGAATCAACGCGAATTATTCCGACTCCCAGGTCCTTGTGGGGCTGCAGTTTACAAAAATCGACGCTGAAAAGCAGGATATCCTTCACAAGTTCATCCACGAGGCCCAGATCGATGAACTCAAAAGACTTTCCGGCCTATAGCCGCTCACATTTTCCCGATATACGCCCTGAGCCAGGAACAGATCCGGCGCTGCTGCCGATCCATCTGCCCCTTTTCTATTTCTGAAAGTTCTTTTGCCGCATCGGCCAGGCTGAACTTGATATCATTTCTGAACCCTTTTACCGGATCGTCTCCGGGCGCAGACTTAACCCTTTCCATATACGCGTCAAAATCTTCCGCACCATGGAAAAAACCGGACAGACTGTTGCGGTTGATAATTCTCAGCGCAAGCACCTTCAGGCGAAAGGTCCCCATCTTATCGACAAAAGCGCGTTTACCCGCCATGTCCTGCTTGTGAAAGGCTTCGATATCCTGTTTCTCCTCCGGAGAAAAAAAGCCGGCCTGGTAAAGCGCCGCATCCGGGTCCAGCCGGGGGATCCAGGGGTATTCAAACGCCCGGTGCCAGGCGGCAAGTCTGCTGAAATCCTCAGGATTTTGGGTTATCCGTTGACGGTTGCAGCGGGCCGTTTCGGAAACCGAATCCGGCATTTTGGCAAAAAACCGGTCCAGTGCCGGCAGTATGATGGGGGTATCCCCGTACCGTTTTCTTACCACCAGAAAATCGGACGCCTCAGGGACGGCGGTATAAGAGAAAAGCGCGTCGTTGTCAAGCCGGAGCCACAAACATTGATTGGCATAGGGGAGGGAATGTCCGATATTGACGGCGGGGGCCATAAAATTGGCGGCCGGGCCGAATGCCGGTGAAACGATCACGCCGGGGGCGTAAGCATCGTCTCTTACCGGCAATGTCTTTTCAAATTTTTCGATACGCTCCCGGTCCCTTCTCTTGTTAAAAAAATCAAGGGCATACGCCCATACCGCTGCATCGTCTGAAAATATGCCGGCAAGGGCCAGGGTCGCTTCCACATCATACATGGCCTGATGGGCTCTCCCTTGCGGAACGAGATTGTTTGCGTCACTTATCTTTTCAAGCTTGAGGCTGTATTTCCCCTCACTGAGGGGCCAGTTGATGAGACGGGGCCTGAATATAAAATAGAGGGCGGAAAGCGGGAGGACATCCATCCTTGAACACCCGTTCTTATACTGATGCGTATACGGTTCCAGAAGATTTCTGTAAAAGGTGAACCGCAAAAATTCATCATCAAACCCCAGGTTGTTGTAACCGATACTCGTTGTACCGGGCGTGTTGACCAGACGGTGTATCTGCACCGCGGCTTCGTATTCGGAAACACCGGCCATGAGGTCGTCACGGGTCAGTCGGTGGGTTATGAACGCATGGGGGGAGGGAATAATGTCGGGACGTAACCGGACCTTCAGCTCTTTTCTTTCCAGCTCTCTGAGCCGGGTGTCCGTTCTGATGCAGGCAAAAGAGAGAATCTGATCGAAAGCGGTGTTCAATCCGCTGGTTTCAATATCATAAAACAGATACGTCTGCATCACCGCCCATAAAAAAAGACGAACATGTCAGCATATCCGCCTTTATCACATACAAACCTGTTAACTGTTTATGGGAACGCCTATCTCTTTGAAAACTGGTAACTTGCTCTGGCGCCTCTTTTGCCGTATTTTTTGCGCTCTTTCTTTCTGGCATCCCGGGTAATATAGCCTTCACTTTTCAAAACGCCCCTTAATTCGGGATCAGAGAGTACAAGGGCTTTTGACAGACCGTGCCGGATAGCGCCGGCCTGCCCTGAGACACCGCCGCCAATGACTTTCACCTTTACATCGAACTCATTATTTCTATCGGTTAAAATAAACGGCGATAAAAGTGTTGTCTGTGCCGTATCCTGGGGGAAATAATCGGTGACCGATTTGTTGTTGACGACAAATCCGCCGTTTCCCGGCCTGATCCATACCTTTGCCACGGCGGTTTTCCGCCTGCCTGAGGCGTAAAATACGTTTGGATTTCCCATGTATAATCAGTTCCTTTATCTGCTATATTTCGATTGCTTCGGGTTGCTGGGCCGCATGTGGATGCTGATCCCCTTTGTACACGTACAATTTGCTGCAAAGCTTCCTGCCGAGCCTGTTTTTGGGGAGCATTCCCTTAACCGCCCGCTTCACGACCTCTTCAGGTTTCCTTTCATTGAGACGCCGGGCCGTTTCTGATTTAATCCCGCCCGTATAACCTGTGTGCCGGTAGTATATTTTCTTGTCCCATTTGTTGCCTGTAAGGCGTACTTTATCCGCATTTATGACGATGACCCAGTCGCCCAGGTCGGCGTGGGGCGTAAACAGCGGGTTATATTTTCCGCGAATTCTTTTGGCAGCTTCCGAAGCAACACGGCCGAGGACCTTGTCCCTGGCATCTATCACACACCACTTCTCTTTGTTATCCGATCTTTTTGCACTGTAAGTATAGCTTTTCAATTTCATTTCGCTCCTGTCCTTCAACCTTGAAAATAACAGATATTAATAAACCAATTTGCCGGATATGTCAAGGAATTTTTACAGCTCTATTTTTTTGATTTTTTCACTGTTTTTCATTTCAACGGACTTTTTCTCATGCCGGCTTCCCATTGCGTTCTGATTCTGCCCCTTCTCAACCTGAACCCCTGTCAGACAGGAAACTTCGGCATTCAGCACCCCCCCGTTTTCAACGATCAGGTCCTTGCATTCCACCTTGCCGGCACACCGGCCGGTTGACAGGATAACCAGTTCTTTGGCGGCCACGATATCGCCCTCGAAAGAGCCCCCAATGGTCATACTGGACACATTGGCCGAACTGGAGTTCACCGAACCGTCTTCGGCAATGACGATGATATCTCCCTTGATGGTGCCCTTTACCTTCCCTTTTATTATCAGCTTGCCGCTGCTCGATATGGAGCCTTCGACCTCGAGATCCTTATCAATGATTGACAGATTTTCCTTTTTGTTTTTTCCCACTTTTTCTCTCCTAAACTTGGACAGCTGATCAGAATTACGGGGCAGAATAAAATTCTAACCGCTATTTACCGGTCACTCTGACCTGCTGCCGTATTGTTTTCAAACCGGGGGCTATGCCCCCCGGTTACAACCGTCACCGATTGAAACACTAACGTGTTTTTGTTTTGTATGCATTCGCATCTCTTGCGAGCCC
>CAYZHB010000111.1:0-10362 GCA_964478245.1 uncultured Desulfobacterales bacterium
CCGGGTTCAGGCGCGCCCGCCGGCTGACGGCCCGTGCGTCACTCGCCCTGGGATGCATGGGCTGATTCCCGCTCCTCTATAACGTCTTTCAGCACCTGAAGCGCATTGTTACAGGCAGGCACCCCCGCATATACACTGGTCTGGAATATCGCCTCGGCGATCTCCTCCGTTGTACAGCCCACGTTGAACGCGGCATGGACATGAAGCCTGAGTTCTCCGGTCTTGCCCAGGGAAGTCAGCGCCGCAACCGTCACAAGCTGTCTTGTCCGGTGGGGAATCTTCTCCCTTGCATACATCTTGCCCGTTATGTAAAGGGACATGTCCTTTGCAAGCGATTTGTCAAAATAGCGCCACAGGTTGTACGGCTTTTCCTCGTTTTTTACGCTGCCAAAATAGAGGTCTGCAGTCTCCCGGGTTTTCGTGGCAAGGTCTCTGTCTTCGGCCATTTTATCGGTTCGCCTTTCTCACGCCGAGCTGATCCAGCGCGATTATCCATTTACAGATATTCGAAGACCCTTCCACCATTACATACGTGGGCGCATCCCTGTAAAACCGCTGGACAGGATACTCGGTTGAATATCCATAGGCGCCCAGGATCCGCATGGCATAGTTGGCGCATTTAATGACGGTTTCGCCGGCGAAATACTTGGCCTGGGCCACATCGAGCCCGTTGTTGAGCCGGCCCTGATCCTTGGCCCACGCCGCCCTGTAGACCAGCATGCGGGCCGCCTCGACCTCGGTCGACATCTGGGCGATCATGTCCTGGTTCATCTGGAACTCTCCGATCTTCTTGCCGAACTGTTTTCTCTGGCCGCAGTATTTGATGGCGGCGTCAAGACACGCCTGGGCTATCCCCACTGCACCGGCCGCCGCTGAAAGCCGGGTATGGTTGAGGGAACTGAAGACAATTCTGGCCCCGTCGCCCGGCTTGCCCAGCAGGTTCTCCCTGGGCACCCTGACGTCATCCAGGAAAATTTCTCCCGTGGGAGAGGAGTGGGACCCCATTTTTTCGAGGGCGGACGTCTTTATGCCGTCAAAGTTCCCGGGTTCGATCACAAACGCGGACAGCCCTTTTGTACCGGCTGACTTGTCCGTGTACGCATAATATATCAGGGCATCCGCTATGTCCGCGTTGGAAATCCAGGTCTTGGAGCCGTTAAGAACAAAATAATCCCCTTTGTCCTCGGCCGTGGAGGACATCGCCATCACATCGGATCCCGCATCCGGCTCGGTGATACCGAAGCCGCCGACATATTCCGCTGTGCAGAGCTTTTCTATATATTTCTCCTTTGCCGCATCCGTGCCGTATTTTAAAATCGTGAACGCACATCCGAGCACCTGCATATTGACCTGAACCCGCAATGAAGAGGATACTTTTGCGATCTCTTCGGTGACGATCATGGCGGCAAGCCAGCCCATGTCTTCTCCGCCGTACTCCTCCGGGATGACGGTTCCGAAAAATCCCAGTTCGCCCATTGGCTTCACCGCCTCCTCATAAGGGAAATAGTGATCACTGTCCCACTGGTCCGCATAGGGGGCAATCTTTTTTACGGCAAATTCCCTGACTGCTTTCCGCAGCATTTCATGTTCCTTTGACAGATTAAAATCCATTCCGCCTCCTTAATGTTAATTTTTGATTTGTCTTTTGGCTGTCTGTTTGTTTTTGTAAATACTATATATAGCCAACGGTTTTTGAAAATGACGCCGCTGTCGCAATTAAAACACGGATGCACTGTTCAAGGTACGCTTCATTTGAAAACCGCATTTCAGGAACGGCAAGGCTCAAACTGGCCTGGACCGCTCCGTCAGGCCCCAGCACAGGCGCACTCACCGATCCAAGTCCCGGGGTCCTTTCACCGAGACTCAGCGCATACCCCTGCTTTTGTATCTTCTCAAGCTCTTTTCTCAGCATCCCGGCATCGGCGATGGTGTTGCCGGTAATCGGTTCAAGTTGTGTCTTCTCAAGATAACTTTCTATAAAGGATGCGGAAGTAAAGGCCAGCAGACACTTTGCCGAGGCGCCCGCATAAAGAGGGGACCTGTGCCCGATCGGCATACCCGCCTTGAGTGAACGGGGGGACTCGATGGTGTCGATGCAGAGCCGGTGATCCGCTTCAATGATATTGAAGTGAACCGTTTCCCTGGTTTTCGAGGCCACCTCTTCCATGAACTTTCTGGCGATGCTGGTCAGATCGTTTGACTTGTGCAGTGTCTGAATGAATCTGTAAAACACGTTTCCGATGTAGTACTGCCGGGTGACGGCGTTCTGACGCACAAAGTCGTACTTTTTAAGGGTCTTGAGGATACGCTGGACAGTGGCCGGACTGAAACCGAGCTCCTGGCTCAGCTCCCTTATTCCCCTGCTCCGCTGGTCCTCCTGGAACTTGAATAAAATCTCAATGGCCTTTTCAATAGAGTTTAAGGGTTTGGGGTCTTCGTTTTTTTTCATTTAGCACCAAATCTCAGTCAAGTATTAATCTTTCGGGATCGGCCTTTTCCCGGAGCACCTTCAATTCCTCGTCTCCGGGCGGGCGGATCTTCCGGGCCCTTGACACATCCAGGGGGAATTCGACCTGCTCTTGGATTTCCGAGGGGCTGACACCTTTGTAAACCCCCTCAAGGAACATCTCTCTGGACGCGGCATCAAATCCCATGGTGCCCTTGTCCGTGACCACGCAGGAAGGGCCGGTCGGGCGAAGACCGGCTTTTTCCCGGCTGCCGGGACCTGAAAGCCACCCCGGACTCGTCAGGTAGTCCAGTTTCTCAACAAATTTCCGCTTTTCCAGCGTCATGAAAATAATGATCCGGCCGGCAAAAGAGGCCATGTCACAGGCACCGCCACTGCCGGGAAACCGCACATCCGGTCTGTCGTACCCGCCGAGACAGGTGGCGTTGAGATTGCCGAACCTGTCGATCTGAGCGGCGCCGACAATCCCGACAACCCGCCGGCCGCTTCCGGGGTTCTGAAGAAATGAAAACGCCTCGTGAAGAGAACAGTAAAGCGAGGCACCGTGCATCACCCGGGAATCGGATACGGCCAGGGGCAGCTCTTGAAGGAGGGAATCCACGGCACCGGTTTCGAAAAACAGGATGCAGTGAGGGGCGTTCGTATGTTTGGCCGCCACCGCAGCGAGCATGGAGATACCCGTACCGCAGAAGACAATATCTTTGTCTGTAATTTTTCTGGCCGCCGCAATGGTCATCATCTCCTTTAAGGTATAGTCCATCACTTTCTCCTGATCCGTAATGAATAACCTTTTACCGGATCCGCCGCAATCTCATCCCGCCTCTCATCGGATAAAAACCTTGCCAGATAGGCATCATGGGTATCAACGGCATGCACATATTCCCGCAGGTATTGTGAAAACGCATCGGGCGAACGGCCTGTCTGCCGGTAATTTTCAAAAAACACCGGGTCATAGTCATACCATCCGAAACAGGCGGTGGGATACGCCCCGAACCGTACCTGAACAACCGCGTCAACGCAGAAGGAGGGGATCAGGTGAAGCCCGTACGCCTCCTTGATCTCCGTTGATGTCACGATCTCTTCGCATGTCACAACCACATACCGGGCGGCTTTGGCCTGCTCCACATCCGCAAATGTAAGGCCCGATATACCCGCATATCCGCTTTTATCGGCTTTCTGGACATGAAGAACGGTCACATCCGGATTGACGGCCGGCACCAGCACGATCTTTTCAGCTTCCCTTTCCCTTGAAAACGGATTCGATATTTTGACAAGCTTTTTGACGGCCAGGCGCTCATCGCTCTCCCTGAGACCGGGCGGGAATCCCCACTTCTCGACAATATCGGTCCCGAGCGAGGTGTACGTCGGCATAAACGGTATCCCCATGGCACCGGCAAGAAACCGCAACGCCATCTGATAATTTGTATAGTCCTCCACAGTGATGGTGCCGGATTCAACCGCCCGTCGAAAGCAGAAACAGGTCGGCGCAAACCTGCCGTTACCGCTGTACGCCACTTCAAGTCTTTTCACCGCCCCGCTCCCGATCAGCTCATCAAGCCCCTGTCCGTTGGAGTGGGCGTACACATGGAGGTTTCCGATGCGCTGCCGGATAATCTCATGAACGGCCGCCATGGGATTCCGGTTTATGGTAAACCCGCCGATGGCGATATGGCTCCCCTCTTTTACAAAATCGCGGACAGCCCGCTCAAGCGTGGTTACTTTGTCTGCAGTATGGCTCATAAGTTGTGTAAACGCCCCGCTTTGCGGGCGGCCCTTTTCAAAAAGTCGGTTTCAATGATACGGTACGATATGATGAAAACCCGTTGTTCTATATGGCAAAACAATGTTTCATAATATGACCTCTTATAAAAAACTAAAAATTTATTGACTTGTCAAGTAAAAAGAACTTGACATATTATATTAGGTATACCATTTTTAATATATTGAACAATGTTTCATAATACAAAACAGCAGGTGCGGTACGACCGCCTTTCTGTTTTTATTGGTTGTTGAAAACCGGGGGCTATGCCCCCGGTTACAACCGGCAACGATTAAAACACTGACGTGTTTTTTGTTCTTCCGGCCTACGGCCGGGCTCGATAGAGATGCGAATGTATACATGCCAAGCCACCCGCTTTGCGGGTGGTCGTTGACTAAAACCAATGAATAGGAGGAGGAAGCAGAATGGCTGAAGACGTATTATCCCCCCTGGCAGGGAAAATAGTAAAGCTCCATATTGAGGAAGGGTCCGAGGTGGAAGAGGATGAAGAGATACTCATAATCGAAGCCATGAAGATGGAAACACCGGTTTTCGCTCCGTGTGACGGCAAGGTGACAAAAATTGCCAAAAAAGAGGGTGACGAAGTTGAAGAGGATGATCTCATAGCCAAAATTGAATAAAGACCCCCAAACCGATCAGGAGCAAAAAGATCATGAGACCCTATTTTGAAAAGATGGATCCCTTTGGAAAAGCGCTAAAAAAGGGAGAAGTCAAGAGAACGGAACAAAACATTGAAGAAATCATCGCTGCTGAAAACAAGATCGACCAGGCGGTCGATAAGGTGAAAGCCGCCGGGCTGCCGACGGAAAAAATCAATTCAAGAGGCCAGATGACGGTCTGGCAGCGTCTCGAACACCTTGTCGATGAAGGGACCTGGTGCCCTCTGCATACCCTGTACAATCCGATGCACAACGAGGAAGGCACCACAAACGTCATAGACGGTCTGGGCAAAATATCGGGCAGATGGGCCGTCATTATCGGTTTCGACAACAAGGTGATGGCCGGGGCATGGCTGCCCGGTCAGTCGGAAAATATCCTCAGGGTGACCAATCTTTCAAAACGGCTCAACCTGCCCCTTGTATGGATTGTGAACTGCAGCGGTGCCAAACTGCCGGAACAGGAAAAATTTTATGCCAACAGAAGAGGCGCCGGCACACCGTTTTTCCGGCATGCAGAGCTGGAACAGATGGGGATTCCCGTACTGGCGGGAATCTACGGGACCAATCCCGCAGGCGGCGGCTATCAGGGCATCAGCCCCACCATCCTCTTTGCCCACAAGAACTGCAATATTGCGGTCGGCGGGGCCGGCATCGTCAGCGGCATGGCCCCGCAGGGGGGCTTCAACAAGGAGATGGCAGAAGACCTGGTGGAAAAGGCCAAATCGCACAAAGCCAAACCGCCGGGAAGTGTGAAAATACATTACGATGAAACCGGTTTTTTCCGGTATGTCTATGAAAAAGAGGAAGAAGTGCTGGACGGGCTCAAGGACTATATGAAAGAGATCCCGGCCTACAACCCGAAATTTTTCCGGGTCGCCGAACCCAGGGAGCCCGACTTTCCGGAAGATGACATCATGCGGCTGCTGCCCCTGGCCCCCAAAAGGACCTATGACTTTGACCAGATTCTCTCCCGGCTGGTGGACGGCGGAGAACACAGTGAATTCCGTCCAGGCTACGGTCCGGAAGTTTACACGGGATTGTGCAAAGTGGATGGATTTCTTGTGGCATGTATCGGCAACCGGCAGGGGTACCTTGGCAAGGGATATCCCGAGTATGCGGATTATCCCGGCATCGGCGGCAAACTGTACCGGCAGGGTCTTATCAAGATGAATGAGTTTGTCACCCTCTGCGGCCGGGACAGGATCCCGATTTTATGGTTCCAGGACACCTCCGGTATCGATGTGGGAGATGATGCGGAAAAGGCTGAACTTCTGGGGCTGGGGCAATCCCTGATATACTCCATCCAGCAGACCGATATTCCCATGATGCTGACGGTGCTGCGGAAAGGCTCGGCTGCCGCCCACTATGTGATGGGCGGCCCCACTGCCAACCGGCACAATGCCTTCACCCTGGGCACGGTCGCCACCGAAATTTATGTCATGCACGGAGAAACAGCAGCAGTGGCCACCTATGCCAGACGTCTCGTAAAGGAAAAGGATGCCGGAAACGATCTCGAACCGGTTGTGGAAAAGATGAACGAACTGTCGCAGAAGTATTATGACACATCGAGACCGCTTTTCTGCGCTGAAAACGGACTGGTGGATGAAGTGGTCAACCTCAGAGACCTGAGAAAATATATGAAAGCGTTTGCGGGTGCGGCATACCAGAATCCGAAATCAATATGTCCCCAGCATCAGATGATGCTGCCGAGAATTATAAAAGGATAAGACGCGGGGGCCGCTTAAGATGCATCAACTTCAAAAACAGCCGGTCACCGTCCAACGTGATGGTATTCAAGGAGGATAGAATGGCAGAACTACAGTTTATCATTTCAAAACGGGAAAACGATGTGGCCAGGATTACCCTGAACCGCCCGAAGCACAACGTTCTGGACATCGCCATGATGAAAGAGCTCAACAGCGAACTTGAACGCATCGCCGCTGATGATACATTGAAGTGCCTGGTGATCACAGGCGAGGGAAAAAGCTTTTGTGCCGGTGTGGAGGTCTCGGACCACAAACCGGAGATGGTGGACGAGATGGTGGCGGTTTTCAACCGGATATTCGAACTTGTCAACATGATCGACATACCGGTGATCGCCGCGGTTAACGGCGCCTGTCTCGGCGGGGGCATGGAGGTGGCCATCGCTGCGGATATAATCATTGCCTCACAAAAGGCAATCTTTGGACAGCCGGAAGTCAAACTCGGTTTTTTCCCGCCGTATGCCGCCATCCGGCTGCCGGAACTTGTCGGACCGGCAAAAGCGGTGGAGATCTGCACCACCGGCCGGACCTATTCAGCAGACGACGCCCGGGCAATGGGGTTTGTGTCTCAAACCGCAACTGAAGACACATTTGAAGAGACCGTTGAAAAGGCGGTAAAAGAGATTGCCGCCTCGAGCCCGCTGATACTGAAACTCAACAAGAGAGCCGTGAAAAGACATATCGGCACCTCTTTTCAGCAGGGCGTGGATCTGGTGAGCGACTACTTCTTAAACACGTTGATGAAAACCCAAGACACCCTTGAGGGCATCAAAAGTTTCGAAGAGAAGCGGAAACCGGAATGGAAAAACCGGTAAATGGTGATAGACAGCCATGTCCACATATTTTCCAGTCGCATCGTAAACAACGTTGCCCGGATCGACGGACTGGCCGAAACCCTTCACCTTGAAACCGATAAGGCGGAAAAGCGCTGTGACATCCGGTTCCTTGAAAATCAGATGCAGGCGGCTGGTGTTGCCGCAGCGCTTCTGCTGCCGACCGCTCCCGCCCCCAAAGTTGAAGCGGTCAACTCGGAATTTATACATAACAGCGAGAAAAGCGAGAAACTATTCACCGCCGGGACACTTCACCCCGCATTTTCAAATACGGCCCAGGAGCTTGAGAGGCTCCGTCAAAACCGTATCAAAGCGCTTAAATTCTCCACTTTCTCCCAGGGCTTCCGCCTTGTGTCCGAGGAATCCTTCCGTATGTTTCACCGCATTCAGCAATTCAACGATGAAACCCGCCATGGCTTCTTTATCGTGCTGGACACCTTTGCCCGCTCCCATCAATACTTCGGAACCGATCCGGCGCACACCACCACCCCGGCCCTGACCGCCCGTGTTGTCAGAAATTTTCCCCGTCTCAACTTTATCGCCGCTCACATGGGGGGACTCAAAGCCTCTTTTGACGAGATAGAAATGCACCTGACAAAGCGGGACAACCTCTATCTGGACACTTCCAATGCCGCCCACACATTATCGGAAAAAGAGTTCATCACCCTTCTCAGAATGCACGGGCCTGAAAAAATCCTGTTCGGCACCGACTGGCCGTGGTTCCACCCGCAGGCGGAACGCGGAATTATCGACACGCTCGCAGGCAGGGCCGGGTTCGGCAGCAAAGACAAAGACCTGGTGTTCGCGCAGAACAGCCAGCGGCTTCTACGCAGCCCGTCAAATACGCATTGACTTTTGACACAATAGAAATTATCCTTACCATCCTGCTTGAGTCGGCCGTCAAACTGATTCCGCCGACAAAAAGGCGGGTCGCTTAAAAACGGTACGTATAATGAAAGAAAGGGCACATGTATTTAAAGGTAAATCCGGACAATCCGCAAGCCAGGCACATAAACAGGGCAGTGGATATACTGCGGCAGGGCGGTGTTGTCATTTATCCCACAGACACGTTTTACGGGCTGGGGTGCGATATCATGAACAAAAAGGCGATTGAAACTGTCTACATGATCAAGGGACGCAGCAGAAAACAGCCCTTCAGTTTTATATGCCCGGACCTTAAGGACATCAGCAATTATGCAAAAGTATCCAATTTTGCCTACCGCAACATGAAACGGCTTCTGCCGGGTCCGTATACATTCATACTGCCCGGCTCCAAGATGGTTCCCAAAATCATGCTCACCAAACGAAAAACCGCTGGCATAAGGGTGCCGGACAACAGAATTGCGACCACTCTCGCCCTGATGCTCGGCAACCCGATCATCTCCACAAGTGTGACCGACGACGAGGGAATCCCCTATGAAGACCCTTCCGTCATCTATGACGACTTTGAAAAAAGAGTGGATGTCATTATTGACGGCGGCAAGGTAACCGGGCGGCCTTCCACTGTCATATCGTTAGTTGATGATATACCGGAAATTATCAGATACGGCGCCGGTGATATCGATATCTTCGAGTAGCGACTCCACTATCTTCCTGATGATTGTCATCCTGTCCGGTTTCGGATATACAGGCCGGATCTCCCCTTTAATCCCCGCCAGTTTTCCGGTCCACTGGATTGAATCTTCAAAATTGCCCATCCGGTCCACCAGCTCCAGTTCAAGCGCTGATTGCCCCGTATAAATACGGCCGTCGGCAAGCCCGGCCACGTGATCCCGTGAAAGTCCTCTGCCCCGTGCCGCATCATTCACGAACTGCACATGAAGTTCATCCACCAGATCCTGCATGAGGGCTTTTTCGTTTTCCGTCAGCTCCCGTACCGGCGAGCCCATATCCTTGTATTCGCCGCTTTTGATAACAACAGGGGAAAGACCGATTTTATCAAGAATCTCCCGGATATTCGCATACTCCATTATAACGCCGATGCTGCCGGTAATGGTCCCCGGATTGGCCACGATTTTGTTGGCGGCCGAAGCGATGTAGTATCCGCCAGAGGCGGCGACAGACCCGAGAGACGCCACAATGATCTTTTTATCCCTGGTTTTCAGGATCTCCCGGTATATCTCCTGGGAAGGGCCGATCGCTCCGCCGGGGGAATCGATGCGCACCACGATCGCCTTAATGGCGTTATCTTCCCGGAACTCCTTGATACGCTCCAGCACCTTTTTGGAGCTGGTGATAACCCCTTTTACTTCTATAATCCCGACATTTCCTTTGCTGTCATACTTTTCCGCACCCACCTTATCCTCGAAAACAGAAGAAGTGACGAGTGCTATGCCGGAAAGTCCGACAACCAGAACGGTAAACAGGGAAAACAGAATCAGGATAAAAAATAAAAAGGGATGCCTTCTGGAAAACATGTGCGTAAACCCTCCTGCTGATATGGTTTAAGCCAGAGACCACCCGGTATCGGTCGGGCAAGCCCGGCGTCAGTCACCACCCGCAAAGCGGGCGGCCTGGATTTGAAAACGGCCAATAAAAAAAGGGCTGAAAGCAGATGTATCCCGCCTTCAGCCCAATTTGAAAACGCCGCGATCACCTGTTACTCCGGCGGATCCTCCCCGCCCGTTTTTGAATCTCCGGATTCATCGGATTCATCCGCCGATTCTCCGGACGCCTGTTCATCCGCCTGTTCATCCGCCTGTTCATCCGCCTGTTCGTCCGCCTGTTCGTCCGCCTGTTCGTCCGCCTGTTCGTCCGCCGGTTCTCCTGACGCCTGTTCTCCTGACGTCTGTTCTCCTGACGCCTGTTCTCCTGACGCCTGTTCTCCTGACGTCTGTTCTCCTGACGCCTGTTCTCCTGA
>CAYZHB010000112.1:0-9995 GCA_964478245.1 uncultured Desulfobacterales bacterium
AACAAGCAATTATACAATTTTTTTTCTGTTTATTACCTTTCTGTTTATCACTTATGACCATACCAGACAAATAAAATATGAACAACTGTTTTTATTGCATATTTTAATAATTTCATTCTGTTTAATACGCTTTTTTGGGGGATAAACAGAAGGCCCGATCTGTTCAGATCCGGCAGTATTTCGGGGAGCGATCAAAGAGCGTCGGCCAGTTCCTTGGCCTCGCTGATGCAGTACATCAGGTGCCGGGGGGATTTGGCATCCCCGATGAAATGGAAGGCGGCACCGGTATGTTTGCGGAGCTTCAGGGCCGCCCGGATGGGACTCATTTTCTCCGCGATCACCACGGTATCGAACCCCTCGAGAACGGTGGGATTCCCTTTTACGGTTATCTCGGCGCCGTCGGCTGTGAACCGTTTCACACCGACCGCTTTGAACAGCCGGACCCCCTTTTTGTTCAGGTTCTCCCTGAGGTAGTACCGGTCGTTGCTCGACAAATC
This sequence comes from uncultured Desulfobacterales bacterium, assembly GCA_964478245.1. Classification (GTDB taxonomy): domain Bacteria; phylum Desulfobacterota; class Desulfobacteria; order Desulfobacterales; family Desulfobacteraceae; genus CAYZHB01. Next base: position 498 of record CAYZHB010000112.1, read on the forward strand.
TTCTGCAAACCTGTTTTTCCGGTTGACGACCACCACCTCTTTTCCCTGTTCGGCGAGAAAATCAGCGGTGACGAGGCCCGCCGTTCCGCCGCCCAGAACAATGATACGGCTGCCGGCCGCAGTCGTTCCTTCCAGGATCTCCACACAGGTGAAAACCGCCATTTCAGACTGAAAAAGTCCCTTGATGACCGGCATGTCCGGCAGGGAGCCCGTGGCGAGAACCACGTCATCAAAGGTGTCCGATTTGAAAAAGCCGGCTGTCAGAAGGGTGTTGTAGCGGATCTTCACGTCAAGCCTGTCAAGCTCATGCACAAAAAAGGTGAGGATATCGGTGAGTTCGGAACGACCCGGGGCTTTGGCGGCCAGTGAAAGCAGCCCGCCGGGAGTGCCGTTTTTTTCACATATGATGACCTCGTGGCCGTTCAGGGCCAGGGAACGGGCGCAGGCCAGACCCGACGGTCCCGCCCCGGCTACGAGGACGCGGCGTTTTTTCCCGGCCGTGTTCTTTTGTTTGACAAACTCCCGGCCCACGTCGGGATTGACAACGCAGGAGCCGGGCTCCCGTGCAAGGACCGCGTGGATGCAGCCCAGGCAGCAGCCCAGACAGGGCCTGATCTCGTCGAATCCGCCCTCCCGGGCCTTGAGGGGAAGATCCGGGTCCGCCAGCAGGGGCCGGCCCATTGCCACGATATCGGCGTCGTTCTGCTGTAGAATCTGTTCGGCAAAAGCAGGGTCCTTGATCCGGCCCACTGCGGCCACCGGGATGGAAACCGTGTCCTTGACGGCACGGGCCAGGGAAACAAAGCAGCCGTGCTTTTCATACATCGGGGGAATGGTCAGCTTCCGGGAGCCGTACACCCCGGCCGACACATGGATATAGGCGGCGCCCGCCGCTTCGAGCATGGGCGCGAGGCGCAGAGCGTCTTCCAGGGTGCACCCGTTCGCCATGAAATCATCCCCGTTGATCCGGACGCCCACCGGAAAACCGGGTCCGGTCTTTTCCCGGATATCGGCCATGATCTCGAAGAGGAACCGGGTCCGGTTTTCGAACGAACCGCCGTACGCATCCTCCCGGGTGTTGGCATTGGGGGCCATGAACTGGTTGATGAGGTATCCGTGGGCGGCGTGAAGCTCGATGAAGTCAAAGCCGGCATCGCGGCATCTTGCCGCGGCATCCCCGAAGCAGGCGACCGTTTCGGCGATCTCACGGGTCTCCAGGGCCCGCACCTTGCCCTTCACCACAGCGGGCGCGGGAATAGGTGACGGGGCGACCTTTTCAGGCAGATAACACTGCCGGCCGCCGTGCATGATCTGCATGCCCAGCCTGACATCGTGCTGCTTGACGATGTCCACCATGGTTTTCAGGGCCGGGACACAGTCGTCATCCCACAACCGGGGCAGGTCCGGCAGCTCCATGCCGGCCGGATGCACGTTTCCGCCGCCCACGAGCATCATGCCGACCCCGCCTTCGGCCCGCCTTTCCAGGTACCGGGTCAGCTGATCCGTGACACGGCCGCGGTCATCCACCCCGAAGTTGATGCTCATGGCCGACATCAACAGCCGGTTTTTGACCGTCATATCACCGATTGTCACCGGGCTGAAAAGGTGCGGCAGTGTCTCCACCCCAAAATGCTCCCCTAAAACATTGTCCCCTTATACCGGCATCATACCGCTTTTCAGTTTACCAGTCGGGTATACACGAATCCGTCCCAGGATTCATGGCGGAAAATATCCGAAGCAGGGGTGAGGTCGAACAGGGCGTCGGCCGCCATCAGCACCACCGCATTCGTCCAGGAGATCTTCTCTTCCGGCCAGACCGTCATGTCGGGCCAGGTATACCCGCACCAGAAGGTGTTGTCGTCAAACCGGCACCCCTGTATCCACGAAAAAACGATATTGGCCAGTTTTTTCCGGCCGGCTGCCGCCAGGGCCAGTACGAGCTCGGAGGTCTCGGCGATGGTTACCCAGGGCCGGTCGATCACGCACCTGACCCCCTGACCGTCGATCACATACCGGCGCCAGTATTTATCGATCCGATCCCTTGCTTTCTCTCCGGACACCGCCCCGGACAGTACCGGGTAAAACCAGTACATGGCATACCGGGATTTGCTGATATTGTAAACATGGGGCTCTTTTTTAAGCGAATTTTCAAGCCTGGAAAAAGCCTTTTCCCATCCCTTCATCTCTTTTCCGAGGATAAAGGCCACCGACAGGGCACACTTGAGGCTCATGTATATGGAGCTCGATCCCGTCAGCAGCGCCATACGATCCACTTCTCCCCGGGGGCTTTTCGCCCAGAAAATCTCCCCCCGGTCGGTCTGGAGGCCCAGGGCGAAATCAATGCCCCGTTGCATCGTCTCCCACATATATGCCAGAAAAGCCGTATCTTTCTTGATCAGCCAGGCATGAAACAGGCCGGTTGCGATATACGTGGCCATATGGGTCTCGCGCGTCCGGTCCAGGGGCGCCCCGTCCATGTAGGCGGAATACCACGACCCGTCCGGGTTCTGATTTTTTTTCAGCCACTCGAACGCCCACGCCGCCGCTTCATGATAGCCCCTTGTATTCAGGCCCATGGCCGATTCAACAAGGTCCCACGGGTCTGTCTTGCCGCCTTCGTACCAGGGAATATCGCCCGACGGTTTCTGAAGACCGGCGATAAAACGAACAAGTGTTTCTGTGTTCAGCTCTGAAAAAACAGCCTTTTCAACTTCCTTTAATCCCTTCAACGGCATCCGGCAATCTCCGCATCAGTCCACGTCAGTGTTTCAGTCGTTCAGGTTTCAAGCGGGGGAAAAGTCCCCGCCCGGGTTGCATGCAGCCGACAAACAGGCCGCAAATAAAAACTGTGCCACATTATCAAAAGCATCAGTCAATAGCAAGCGCGACATTTACATTTTTCAAGACCCTGGCACAATGCCCGCTTTTCATGAATATCGATTCATACCATCTTTTTTTGATAAAATAAACCGGAAAATTTTTCGCCCGTAAAAGGCGCCAATAATAACCTTTTGAATTTGAAGCATAAAATTTAATTTCAAAATTCGAGATAATTGACAATTTTCCTTGACACCCCGGGATTGTTTCTGTTAAAAAAAATGAATATACATTCATAAACCATAACCGCATTTATACAGGAGGATCTAATGACAAGAAAAATCAGAAAAGCGGCAGTAATCGGTTCAGGCGTCATGGGCGGCGGCATCGCGGCCCTTCTGGCCGGTGCCGGCATAAAAGTACTGCTTCTGGATATTGTCCCTTTCGATCTCAAGGACGAGGAGAAGGATAACCCCGCGGCACGGAACAGGATTGTAAAAAACGGACTCGATACCGCACTGATGTCCAGCCCCCCGCTCTTTATGACGAAAAAGGATGCCGACCTGATCGAAATCGGCAATCTCGAAGATGACATTGACAAACTGGCCGATTGTGACTGGATATGTGAAGTTGTCGTGGAAAAGCTCGAGATCAAGCGCGACCTGTTTGAAAAGGTGGAAAAGAGAAGAAAAGAAGACGCCCTTGTCACGACCAACACATCCGGAATTCCGCTCAAGGATATCTGCGAGGGGTTTTCAGAAAGCTTTAAACAGCATTTCATGGGCACCCATTTTTTCAATCCCGTTCGGTACATGCACCTGCTCGAACTGATTCCCGGCGCGGAAACGCTGCCCGAAATTCTCGATTTCATGGCGGCCTTCGGTGAAAAGCAGCTCGGCAAGGGCATTGTATGGGCCAAGGACACCCCCAATTTCGTGGGGAACCGGATCGGTGTCCAGGGGATCGGCAAGATCATGCAGGCCATGGTGGAAGAAAACATGACCATCCCGGAAGTGGACGCCATATTCGGAACCGAGCTGGGACGCCCCAAAACGGCCGTATTCAAGACCGTGGATCTTGTCGGCCTGGACACCATGGTGCATGTCTGCAACAACTCCTACAACCTCTGCCCGGAGGACGAACAGCGGGACACCCTCCTGATGCCGGACTTCGTCAACAAGATGGTGGAGAACAACCTGCTGGGCAATAAAACCGGCGGGGGATTTTACAAAAAAGAGAAGTCACCGGAAGGCAAACCGCTCAGGAAAGTGATCACCCCCCAGACCCTTGAATATGAAGACCTTGAACGACCGACATTCCCGTGCATAAAAGAAGCGAAGAAAAAAGAGAACCTGGCCGAAAAGATCAGAACCGTTCTGACGGGAGACGACAAGGGCGGGCGATTCGCCTGGAAAATAGCGGCCAATGCGTTCCGGTACGCGGCCAACCGGATTCCCGAGATTACCGACAGCGTGGTTCAAATCGACAATGCCATGAAATGGGGCTATAACTTTGAGATGGGTCCCTTTGAAATGTGGGATGCCTACGGTGTGAAAGAGGCCGTGGAGCGAATGGAGAAAGACGGGCTCGACATTCCGGCCAATGTCAAATCCATGCGCGACAACGGCTGCACCTCCTTTTACAAGCTTGAAAACGGTGTGCGCTACTTTTATGACTTTGAAAGCGGCAGCTATCAGAAAGTCCCGGTCAGCGAATCGAAAATTTCACTGGCGGCCGCCAAGGGCAACAACAAGACGGTCATCAAGAATGACTCCGCCAGTCTCATGGACATCGAACACGGGGTTTTCTGCCTTGAATTTCACACCAAAATGAACGCCATCAATTCCCAGATCGTGGACATGATCGATGAATCACTGGACTACGTGGACAAAAACGGTGTCGGCCTTGTGATCGGCAACGAGGCGGGTGGTATGCCCGGCGCCTTCTCGGCCGGAGCGGATCTCGGTTTTATTTCCGGCCTCTGCCATGAAAAGAAATACAGCGAGATCGATGCGTTTCTCAAGAAGGCCCAGGACGGTATCATGCGGACAAAGTACGCCCACTTCCCCGTCGTGGCGGCCCCCTACGGCATGGCCCTGGGCGGCGGCTGTGAAACCTGCCTGGGGGCGGACCGGATCGTGGCCCATGCCGATCTGTACATGGGGCTCGTGGAAATCGGCGTCGGTCTTCTGCCGGCCGGCGGCGGCACCACCAACCTGTGGAAAAAATTCATCGGTGCTCTGCCAAACGGGGTGGCAAAGGATACCGACCTTGCCAAACTGTTCATCCCCGCGTTCATGAATATCGGCATGGCCAAAGTCTCCATGTCGGCTGCCGAAGCCAGGGCCAACGGCTTCCTGGGACTTGCCGACCGGATCGTGTTCAACCGGGACAACCTGATCGGGGAAGCCAAGAAAGAGGTCCTGAAAATGGTGGATGATGCCTATGCGCCCCCCGTAAAGAGACCGGTCAAAGTCATGGGCAACGCCGGCCAGGGAATGATCAACGCTGAAATTTTCAATATGCTGCACGGGAAATTCATAAGCGAGCATGATGCCTATCTTGCCAAAGGCATCGCATATGTCATGAGCGGCGGTGATGTGAACCGGAACAGTGAGATTCCCGAAGACACCCTGCTGAAACTCGAGCGGGAGACATTTATCGAATTTGCAAAACAGGAAAAGACCATCGCCCGGATAGACCATATGCTGAAAACAGGCAAACCGCTCAGAAACTAAAGGAGGTATATAAAAATGAAGGATGCATATATAGTACAATCGGTCAGAACCCCCGGCTGCAAGCAGAAACGGGGAAATTTCAGAGAAACCAGGCCTGAGGAACTGATCTCGTTTATAATGAAATCCGCAGTTGAAAAGACCGAGGGACTCGACGTCAGCGATATCGAGGATGTCATGTGCGGCTGTGCGTTTCCCGAAGCGGAGCAGGGACTCAACATCGGCCGGATCGCCCCGATGATGGCCGGTTTTCCAAAAAAAGTCTCCGGCGCGACCGTGAACCGGTTCTGCGCATCCGGTATTGAAGCCATCGCCCTGGCCCATTCACGGGTGGCCATGGGATGGTCCGATATCGCAATGGGGGCGGGGGTCGAATCCATGACCTTCGTTCCCATGGGCGGGAACGTCCCCCGGCCCCACCCGGAATACTCCCGGTCCAATGCCGAGTTCTACGTATCCATGGGTATTACCGCCGAAAACGTGGCCAACCGGTACAACGTCTCCAGGGAGGACCAGGACAGGTTCGGTCTCGAATCCCAGAAAAGGGCGGCAAGAGCCAGGGACAACGGACTTTTTACGGAAATCCTGCCCACACCGGCTTACCGGTACGAAAAACAGGCAGACGGCACCCACAAAAAGGTAGAATTCACGGTGCATCATGATGACGGCATCCGGGAGTCCACCCTGGAAGGGCTGCAGAAACTGAGACCCGTTTTTGCCGCCGGCGGCAGTGTCACCGCCGGCAACTCCTCACAGACCACGGACGGGGCGGCCGCCACCATCATCGCGTCAAAGGAGAAATGTGACGCGCTCGGGCTGAAACCGATTGCGAAATTGATCTCCTACACCACTGTGGGATGTGAACCGGATGAAATGGGCGTCGGCCCCCGGTACGCCATACCGAAAATCCTGGAGCAGACCGGTATGACCACGGATGATATCGACATATTCGAGATCAATGAAGCCTTCGCCTCCCAGGCGCTCTACTCCATCCGTGAAGTCGGGCTCACAGACCGCATGGACCGGATCAACATCCACGGCGGGGCCATCGCCCTGGGCCATCCCCTGGGCTGTACCGGCGCCAAACTGACCGCCACCTGCCTGGCCAACCTCAAGGAGGTCGGCGGCACCCTCGGACTCGTATCCATGTGCATCGGCGGCGGCATGGGCGCGGCCGCCATTTTTGAAATGGTATAGCATTTAAGCACTCCCTGTGCTACAGTGGATACCTGAATCGTGAGCAGGCAGGGGAATGACCCCCCTGCCTGCTCACGCTCCGGCAAAACGTTCAGGACAGGCGCAGCCGGAAAAGGGACGCCTGCCCCGGCCTGCGCCGATACCGGAGAGGAGGGGTCGCACTGCCGCATGGAAAAAACAATAACCGCACTGGCCGCGTTTCTGAAAACAGAACCGCTGCTTGAAGAAATTGCGGCCACATTGACCTGTCTTTGTGAAAATCATCTCACCGAATATGAATGGATCCGCCAAATTGCCGGCGAAAATGCACCTGAAGTGCTGCTGGCGCTCTGGGAGTGGAAATTTGCCATCCCGGCGCGGTCTTTCAAATGCGGGGAATGGGACAGCCGGATACTGCTTGCCGAACCCGGGGAATCCTATGAAATGCCCAATATCTCAAGAGCCCTCGCGGAGAACGCCCGGCAGACCGGCATCTGGGATTCGCCCCTTGCCATAGCGCATCTTTTCCACACCATGGGAGAACCGGAATGGGAAAAAATGCCCGGTCTCACCCGTGAAATCAGGAGGGGATGCGTCCACCACACGATTTCAGGCGCCGCCATCGGCGCGGCGTGTGCCCGCACCGGCCTGAAGGGAAAGACCGGCACCATGATAGCGATTCTGAAGGGCGCCGGTATTATCAGCCCCAAACTCATGGCGGTGTCGCGGCATACCGGGTCATCTTCATCCCCTCTGTACGAATTCAACCCCGGTGTTTACGCTGAAAAACAGGCGGATCTCTGAAGTGACGGCCGCCCCTTTCGAACTCCTTTTGCTGGAACGTTTTGCCCGTAGCGAGGCCACCCGGCTCTCCTGGCACGAAATCAGCCCGGCCCCGTTCCGGGGAGGCGATCCGTCATTTCCCCGGCTGTCTCAGCGGTAATTCATGTAGTCGATACCGTACTGTTTGGCTTTGTAGGAAAATTTCCGCACCGACGTTGCCAGCATCTCGGCGGCCCGGGTGATATTCCCCCGGGTGTTTTTCAGGGCATCGATCAGCATTTCCTGCTCAACAGCGGCCACTGCTTCCTCCAGAGACCGGGTGGGCAACGTGTCCGACTGTTCTCCGGTCTGAAGGGTCGGCGGCAGATGATAACTGTGAAGGACACCGCCATCACAGAGAATTACGGCCCGCTCGATGCAGTTCTCGAGTTCCCTTACATTGCCCGGCCAGTGATAATTCATCAGCATGTCGATCGCCGGCGTGGAAAGCCGTTTGATTTGACGGTTGTTCTCCCGGGCATACTTCTCGAGAAAAAATTCGGCCAGAAGGGATATATCGGTTTTCCGCTCCCTTAAGGGCGGTATGTAAACCGGAAATACCGAAAGCCGGTAATAAAGGTCCTCACGGAATCCCCCCTCTTCCACCGCCACCTCGAGATTCTTGTTGGTGGCTGCGATGACCCGGACATCACTCTTTATGAGTTTATGACCGCCGACCCGTTCAAACTCTTTTTCCTGCAGAACGCGCAGCAGCTTGACCTGGGCATCGAGATTCATCGATCCGATCTCGTCGAGGAAAATGGTCCCCTTGTCCGCGATCTCGAACTTTCCCTTGGTCTGCCGGTGCGCACCGGTGAACGCCCCTTTTTCATGCCCGAACAGTTCACTTTCGATGAGGTTTTCCGGGATGGCCGCACAGTTCACTTTGACGAAGGGATGTTCGCCCCGCTGACTGTTATAGTGAATGGCATTCGCCACCAGTTCCTTCCCGGTCCCGCTTTCGCCTCTCAAAATAACGGTGGCGTTGCTGCGGCATACACGGGAGACCATCTGAAACACTTCCCGCATTTTATTGCTGTTGCCGATGATATTGGTAAAACTGAATTTTCTCTCAAGCTCGTCTCTCAGGCGCTTGTTCTCATCCTCCAGCTTTTCCTTCTCCCGGCGGATATTCTCCAGATTGATCACGTGACGGGCGATCATGGTGGCCACCACCGCCAGTATTTTCTTTCCTTCCGCCAGAGAGTAGCCGGGCTCATTGGGTTTATCGACACTCAGCGCCCCGATCACCTGGTTACCGCGCTTGACCGGCACGCATATAAATGAAAGATCACTGTGGCTCACATCACCCCGCGATGCGGTGCGGTTCAGAAAGCGGGGCTCCTGGCTTATCCGCGGGATCGCCACGGCCTTGCCGGATTCGATGACTTCTCCGATAATGCCTTCACCGGGTTTATACTTGGCTTTTTTCATGGCGTTTTTCGATATACCGTGGGCGATCTCCATGCTGATCTCATCCCGCTGCCGGTTTAAAATAGAGATATTGCCGCGCACCATGCCGATCTGTTCGGCCAGAATCCCCATGACGTTGTAAAGGGGCTTTTCCATGTCCAGCTGCTCATTGAGGGCTTTGCTGATCTCATAAAAAAGGGTGATCTTTTTAATCTCTTTCATATGCGTACCTTTCAAAAATGAAAAATTTACAAGGAAAAATTACAATTTTGTAAAAATACACCATGCCGGGCCTGCCGTCAACTCCCCCCTTACAATTCCGGCAGAACCGGGAGAACTCCAGCCAGTCGGCCGGTCTGTCCTGCGCTGATCCCTTTTTCACAGGTGGTATGTTTTGTGCAGTTACCCGAAGACAAACGGGGATTGTCAATCGTCATCTGATTTGACCATTTTCTTACAGGGCCCAATTCAGCCATTATGGGTTGTTGAAAACCGGGGGCTATGCCCCCGGTTACAACCGTCAACGATTGAAACG
>CAYZHB010000113.1:0-6368 GCA_964478245.1 uncultured Desulfobacterales bacterium
GGCCGGAACGCCAAGCCACCCGCTTTGCGGGTGGTAGTTGACTCCCCCTCTTTTCACGAAACAGCGGCACCGTAAAACGTAACCGGAAAAGGAGTGTGATCATGACCGGCAAAACCGTATCCAGACGGGACAAAGACGTAACACGGGCCAAACTCATCCGGGCGGTGGGGACGATCCTGTCTAAAAAGGGATTCACCCGGATCGGCGTCAACGCCGTGGCCCTGGAGGCAGGAGTGGACAAGGTGCTGATTTACAGGTACTTTGACGGCCTTCCCGGTCTGATTGGCACTTTCGGCCGGGAAGGCGATTTCTGGCCGGACGTACAGGAACTTGCCGGCGGCCGCATGGACACTTTTCTTGCGATGGATCTGCCCGAACGCCTGAACCGATTTGCCGGAAATTTCACTGAAAGCCTTAAAAAAAGACCGGTCACACTGGAGATCATGGCCTGGGAAATGGTCGAACGCAACGAACTCACGGTGACCCTTGAAAATATCCGGGAAAAAAGTTTTTTGGAGATGCGGGAGCTTTTTTTCCCGGAGATCACGGACCAAACCGCATTGTCGGATGTGATCTCCCTCGTCGGGGCGGGACTGAGCTACCTTGTGACCCGGGCAAGATGGATAAGGTGGTACGGCGGCATCGATCTTACCGCCGAAAGCGGCTGGGATCGGATACAAGACGCAGTGGAGCTGATCGTCAGCCGCGTCGCTTCTGAACACAATTCGTCAAAAGGAGTAGAAAAATGAACAGACGACATTTCATGAAAACAGCCGCTGCAGCCGGCGTGACGGCTGCCATGCCCGGTCTTGCCCTCACGGGCTGTACCGGCATTAAAAGAGAAGACACCCATATGAATATAACGGATTTTGCTTCGGTTCCTGTCAACTCCCTGGACAGAACCGGCAGACAGATTCTCTATTACGCCTCCCTGGCCCCGAGCACCCACAACACCCAGCCGTGGAAAGTGAAGATAACCGGTCGGCGCCAATGGGTTATCTGTGCTGACACCTCCCGGCAGCTGACGGTCGTGGACCCGGATGCCGAAGAGCTGATGCTGTCTTTGGGCGCATTTGCCGAAAATCTGGCAGCGGCCGCCCGCAGTTTCGGGTATACGGCGGAAATGGCAGTTACGGCCCGAACGCCCTCAGATGAAGAAGTGATACGGGTAAACTTAAGGAAAAACCGGAGCACCTCCTCCGACCGGCTGAAGGCAATTAGAAACCGGATGACGGTGAAACAGGGGCTGGGGGACAGGGAAATCAGCCCGGCCCATATCCGGGCCCTGCAGAAACTTGCGAACGGCGGCCTGTATTATTTTCCCAGGGAGACCCAACACGCGGACTGTATAAAAGAGGGGACGGTGGAAAATTTCCGGATACAGTCAAACCGGTCGGCGGCTCAGGCGGAACTCTCCCGCTGGATCCGGCTGAGCGCCAAAACGGCAAAGCGGCACATGGACGGGCTTACCACCGAGAGCATGGGCATAACCGGTATCCCCGGCTGGATCCTCAGGACATTTTACAAGCCCGCCGATTTCACCACACCGGGCTTCATCGAAAAGGGCATAGAGAAAACCGCGGCCCAGGTGGAACAGGGCGGCGGCTGGATAGTGATCACATCGGCGGACCACTCGGTTCGGTCACTGGTGGAAACCGGCATGAAATTCGAGCGTGCCGCACTGGCGGCAAGGGAGATGGGCATCGGGCTGCACCCCATGAGCCAGTATCTCGAGGAGGAAAAAGGGAAACGGGAAATCGCACGGCACCACTCTGCCACGCTCATTCCCCGGTTTGTGATCCGGACCGGTTACGTGGACCGATACCCCTCGCCGGTGAGTCTGAGGCGGCCGGTGGCGGACTTTGTAACGGGGGCTTCCTGACACGGCTGCCCGGCATCCGGTCCGCAGCGCCTCTGTTGCGGTCACTCTGTTTTATCCTGAAACAAGTGGCAGGGGAATCCCCTGCCACTTAAACAGACCACGTCAAACAGCCTGAACACCGGGCCCCCGATTCCGCCGCCAATAGCTTAACCGGCGGCAGAAAGGTCGTTCCCGTCTAGGACGGAAACGATGCGTCATCGATTTCGACCGCCGCACCGCTCGTTTTCATGAGGGCGTTCATGCGGCCCATGGTGACGGGCAATTTGGTTTCAACAAAATAATCAAGGGATTTCAGGATACCTTCATAAAACGGCTTGTCTTTCTTCTTGGCCTTTTCCATCTTGCCGGCGGCAATTTCCGCGCGCCAGAGCAGCATCCAGGCCATCACCACGTCACCGGTGGCATCCTGGAACGGGTGGGCATTGGCAAAGGCGTTCAACACCTTCTCCGACATTGCGGCCTGCCCAAGGTTGAGGGCCACTTCACCGAGCTTGTTGATCGCCTGCTCCACTTTGACCGCCTGATCCTCTATGCGGGAGATATCCTTGGCCCGGGCCACCATGTTCTGCATCTCGCCGAAAAGATCCATGACCGGCTTGCCCTTTCTCAGTCCCAGCTTTCTGCCGAGGAGATCCATTGCCTGAATGCCGTTGGTGCCTTCGTAGATCATGGTGATCCGGCAGTCCCGCAACAGCCGGGCCATGGGATATTCCTCGATATACCCGTAGCCCCCGTACACCTGAAGCGCCTGGCTGCAGAGCTCGAACGCCCTGTCCGTCACATACCCCTTGGCAATGGGCGTCAGCACCTCGATGAAGCCGTTGTATTTTTCCCGCTCTTCCTCGGTAGCCGCCACATGCTCCAGGTCCATACAGTAGTTCATGTAGTAGAGAAGGCTTCGCATCCCCTCCACGTAAACCTTCATCTCCATGAGCTGCCGTCTGACGTCCGGGTGGTTGATAATGGCCACGGACTTGGCGTCCGGGTTCATCATCTCCACCAGATGTTTTCCCTGGATTCTCTGCCGGGCATAGTCCAGGGCGTACATGTAAGCGGTGGTGGCGCAGGCAAACCCCTGGAACCCCACCAGGAGCCGCGCCTCGTTCATCATCAGGAACATCGCCTTCATGCCCTTGTTCTCCTCGCCGAGCAGCGTTCCGATACATTTCCCCTTGCTTCCCAGAGAGAGCGAACAGGTGCTGTTCCCGTGAATACCGAGTTTGTGCTCGATGCTGGTGCACACCACGTCATTGAACTCGCCCAGGGAACCGTCGTCGTTAACCCGGTACTTGGGCACCAGAAACAGGCTGATCCCTTTGGTGCCGGCCGGTGCGCCCTCTATTCTCGCCAGCACCGGATGCACGATATTCTCGGCAAGGTCATGCTCCCCGCCTGAAATAAAAATCTTCTCGCCGGTGATGGAATAGGTGCCGTCTTCATTCTTTTTAGCGGTGGTCTGCAGCGCCCCCACGTCGGAACCGGCTTCGGGTTCCGTCAACAGCATGGTCCCGGTCCACTCGCCCGTATACAGCTTGCTTAAAAACAGCTCTTTCTGCTTGTCGGTACCGAATGTCCGGACCAGATTCCCGGCGCCGTGGGTCAGGCCGGGGAACATCATGAAGGGGAAATTGGCCCCGTTGAAATACTCATAGGCGACCGACGCCACGACCCTCGGCATTCCCTGCCCCCCCCATTCGGGGTCTTCCTCCATGGCGAGCCACTCCCCCTCGTTCAAAAGATCGTACAGGCGTTTAAAGGACTCGGGGGTTGTCACTTTTCCGTTTTCAAACGTACACCCCTGCTCGTCCCCCTCCTGGTATGCCGGCAAAAGTTCCTTGACGGCAAAATTTCTTGCCTCGGACACAATCAGGTCAATTGTTTTTTTATTGAAGTCTGAAAACTTCTCATCCATTTCGGCAAGCTCTTGTGCCCGGAACTGCTCGTGAATAACAAAATCCACGTCCCGTCTGTCAGAAATTAGTTGTGTCATGAATATCCTCCTGGCTTTATATTTTATGCATTGAAAATGAATTCTTCTTCATTCGGTTGTTTCCCCCTTTTCTGCCGGGCCGCGCCAGTGCATTTGCCGAATCACAAAAATTTTTTAGCAATAAAAACAATTTGTTGTATCAAAAAAAATATTTAAAAAAATCACAAAATCCAACGGCGTCGCCAATTTACAAAAATGAATATTCATTCATCTCATCTTATAAAAAAATAGTCAACCCTTATTTTAAAAAAATCAGAACATATTGCTTGACTGTCCCCGACTTTTTTAGTAGATGCTTTATATTAAAGCAGATGCTTTGTAGCTGTTTTGCAGGTACATTGTGCCCGGCATGCCGAACGGGTACGCAGGCAGATTTACTGCGCCGGCATTGCCGAACCCCTTAAAAAGGCGGAAATCCGAGCGACCTGCGGAGCGGGCCGCCGTTGACTTTCAATTTAAAGGAGAAATGGTATGAAGAAAATTTTTTTTGTGATGGCAATCCTGTCCTCTTTTCTGATCTTTTCCTGCGGTGAAAAACCGGGTGATGAATCTAAGCTGGTGTCCGATCTCAAGCAGGAAATCGCGGAGTTAAAAGAACAGGTAGCCGAACATAAAGCACAGCTGGCGGAAAAAACGGCTGCCGGCAAAACATTTAAAGTCGGGCTGGACGCGGATCCGGTGTCCCTTGATCCCCAGGAGCAGCTTTCCGGCGGCATGCTTCAGCTTTCGCACTGGTGCTTTGATCCGCTTGTCCGCTGGACACAGGATATGGAGTTCGAGCCCCGTCTGGCCAAAAGCTGGGAGAGACTCGACGAGCTCACCATGCGCTTTCATCTCAGGGAAGGCGTTAAATTTCACAGTGGAAACGATTTTACCGCCAAAGACGTGAAATGGTCCTTTGAGCGGATGAAAAACAGTGTGGACTTCAAGGGGCTTCTGGTGCCGTTTGAAGGAGTTGAAATCGTGGACGACTACACCGTGGACGTCAAGACCAAAAAACCCTATGCCCTGCTGCTCAACATGGCCACCTACTTCTTTGCCATGGACAGTGAGTTCTACACCGGAACCGATGAAAACGGCAAACCCCGAGACAGAATCTCCAAAACCGGCAACTCCTTTGCCAACACCCATGAATCCGGCACCGGACCTTTTTATGTGGAAGAACGGGTCCAGGGCGTCAAAACCATATTCAAGCGCTTTGACGCTTACTGGGACAAAGACAGCCCGGGCAACGTGGACGCCTTCATCCTGACCCCCATCAAAGAGGATGCCACGCGGGTCGCCGCCCTGCTTTCCGGGGATGTGGACTTCATCTCCCCGGTACCGCCCCAGGACTTCGCACGGATCGATTCGGATCCCAATGTCAAACTGGTCACCATTAACGGCGGCCGTATCATCACGCTCCAGATAAACCAGGAGAGAAGAGAAGCGTTCAAAAACGTGAAAGTCCGCAAGGCCATGGTATACGCCATCAACAATGAAGGCATCGTGGACAAGATCATGAAGGGAACCGCCACCGTCGGCGCCCAGCAGGGACCCGAAGGCTATGCCGGTTATGATCCGAGCCTGACCCCGCGGTACGATCTTGAAAAGGCCAAACAGCTGATGAAGGAGGCCGGATACGAAGACGGTTTTGAATGCACCATGATCGCGCCCAACAACCGGTATGTCAATGACGAAAAAATTGCGGAAGCCGCTGTCCAGATGCTGTCCAAAATCGGAATCACGGTCAAGCTGAAAACAATGCCCAAGGCCCAGTACTGGACAGAGTTCGACAACCGGGCCGCGGACATCCAGATGATCGGGTGGCATTCGGATACCGAGGATTCCGGCAACTTTTCCGAATTTCTGACCATGTGCCCCGACAAGGAGACCGGGTACGGCCAGTACAACAGCGGCAACTACTGCAACGAGAAAGTGAATGAACTGGTACTTGCCGCCCAGTCGGAGACCGATCTCGAAAAACGGGCCGAGATGCTGAAAGAAGTGGAGCGCATTCTTTACGAGGAAGCCGCTTTCATTCCCTTCCACTGGCAGAACCACTCCTATGCGGGAAAAACCAATGTTCAGATCAAGCCGGTCGTGAACTCGATGAACTTCCCCTACTTCGGAGATATTATCGTAAAGTAGTGTAATATCAAGCGGTACGCGGTACCGGCATGCGGGGGGGGTGGGCATTCCTGTCCATCCCCCCTTGTTTAAGGAAAGCCGGCAACCAAAACCAAACCTGAAGATTGACAGGCCATGTTTGCGTTTATCATCAGAAGGGCCGTTCAGGCAATATTTGTCATGCTGATCATCAGCCTGATCGGATTTTCCATCAAAAACCAGATCGGTGATCCGGTCAGAGACCTGGTGGGAGAGCGGGTCACGCCACAGGAGCGGGCGGAACTATCCGAAAAAATGGGGCTGAACGACCCGATCCCGGTCCAGTACGTCCGCTTTGTCAAGAATGCGCTTCAGGGCGACCTGGGACGGTCTTTTTTCTATAAAAAA
>CAYZHB010000113.1:6378-9956 GCA_964478245.1 uncultured Desulfobacterales bacterium
TGTCGGCCATGCGCCGGCCACCCTGGAGCTCGTGATCGGCGCAGCCCTGATCGTGATCCTTGTTTCACTGCCGCTGGGGATATACGCGGCCCTGAGACCCCGCAGCCATCTCTCCCGGTTCACCATGGGATTTTCAACCCTGGGGGTCTCCATTCCGGTATTTTTAACGGCGATTATGCTGATCTATTTCTTTTCCGTTCAGCTGCACGTGCTTCCCTCCTACGGGCGGGGGGAGACCGTGGACCTGTTCGGCAACGGGTGGTGGATGTCCGGATTTTTAAGCGTGGACGGGCTCAAGCACCTGATTCTCCCCTGCATCTCCCTGGCGTCGATCATGCTGCCCCTGTTTATCCGGCTGATCCGGTCCGAGATGATGGAGGTCCTGGAAACCGAATACATCAAATATGCCTGGGCAAAAGGACTTTCTCCCATGCGGATCTGGCTGGTGCACGCCTTCAAGAACACCCTGCTGCCGGTGATTACCGTTTTCGGGGTCCAGATCGGCATCATGTTCGCTTTCACCATTTTAACGGAAACTGTTTTCCAGTGGCAGGGCATGGGATTCATGTTCCTGGAAGCGGTGGAACGATCGGATATCACGTTGCTGATTGCCTACCTCGTGGTGGTGGCCACGGTCTTCGTGATTGTCAATACAGTGGTGGATATCATTTACGGACTTATCAATCCCATGGTAAGGGTAACGGGAAAAAAATGAAAAACGCCGTTGCACGTTTCACCGACTCATACTTTTTTTACAGTTTCAAACGGGACAAGGTGGCTATGGCAAGCTTTGCCGTGCTCGTCCTGTTTCTCGTGACAGCCTTGGCCGCGCCGCTTATCTCGCCGATGAATCCCTACGATTCCAGCAACATCGACATCATGAACTCGGAAATCCCGCCGGTATGGTGTGACGGCGGCGTCTCCGGCTTTCTGCTCGGCACGGACAACCAGGGGCGGGACATGCTCTCCACCATGCTGTACGGCCTGCGAACCTCCGTTCTCATCGGTCTGGGGGCGGTGGCGCTCCAGGCCTTCCTGGGCATCCTCTTCGGGCTGACCGCCGGCTACATGGGCGGCAAAGCAGATTCGATCCTCATGCGGATTGCCGACATCCAGTTCTCTTTTCCCTATCTCATGGTGGCCATATTTATCAGCGCCATTTTTCAGGTGGTATTCGGCATCGGCAGTTTTGAACAGATGGCCGTTCCGCTTCTGATCATTATCATCGGGCTGGCGGAGTGGCCGATATACGCAAGAACGGTTCGGTCCGCGGTCATCGGGGAGAAAAACAAGGAGTATGTGGAGGCGGCCCGGGTGATCGGGCTTTCCCGGCCGGTTATCATGGTGCGGCACGTACTCCCCAACGCCCTCACCTCCATGCTGGTCATCTCCACGATCCAGGTGGCCAATGCGGTCATGAGCGAGGCCGCACTCTCCTTCCTCGGACTCGGCATGCCCATTACCCGCCCCTCCCTGGGATCCCTTATCCGGGCCGGTTTTGAATACATTTTTTCCGGCTCATGGTGGATAACGATTTTTCCGGGGCTATGGCTGATCCTGTTCATCCTGGTGATCAACCTGTTGGGCGACTGGCTCAGGGATGTGCTCAACCCCAAACTCTACAAAGGATAATGCAAGGCAATGGCGCACCTGCTGGAAGTACAGGACCTTGAAGTCAAATTCGCCCTGCGGCGCGGCGAGCTTACCGCCATAGACGGTGTCAGCTTTACCCTTGACCGGGGGGAAAAACTGGGCATCGTCGGAGAAAGCGGCGCGGGCAAATCCGTTACCGGTTTCGCCATTATAAACCTCATCAGCAAGCCCGGCTATATTTCCGGCGGCCGAATCATTTTCAACGGGGAAGAGATCAGCGCGTTCAGCGATAGCCGGATGCGGGCCATCCGGGGGGACCGGATCAGCATGATATTCCAGGACCCCATGATGACCCTCAACCCTGTTTTCACTGTGGGCACCCAGATGGTGGAAACCCTGAAAGCCCACAGGCGGATCTCCACCGCCAAAGCGCGGCAGATTGCCCTGGAAAAGCTTAAAAAAGTCTACATCCCGTCGCCCGAACAGAGACTCCAGCGCTATCCCCACGAGCTCTCCGGCGGCATGCGCCAGCGGATCATCATCGCCATATCCCTTTTGACCGATCCGGCCATCATTATAGCGGATGAACCCTCAACAGCCCTGGACGTCACCATACAGGCCGAGATAATGGATCTCCTCCAGGAACTCTGCCAGGGCGAAGAGATGGGGCTTATCCTTATTACCCACGATCTCGGCGTGGTCTCCCAGGTCACGGAAAAAACCGCGGTCATGTATGCCGGGAAAATCGTTGAATCGGGCCCCACGCACATGATTGTCAAAAACCCGGTGCATCCTTACACCCAGGGGCTTATCCAGTCGCTGCCCGGATCGACGAAACCGGGCGAAAAACTGGTGCAGATTCCCGGCATGATGCCCAACCTGACCCAGATACCCCCGGGATGCGCTTTTAATCCGCGATGCAGTTTAAAGGGCGATATCTGCGTAACAGAAACACCGGTTCTGCGGTACGTGAATGAACACATTCTCGCGGCCTGCCACATGAAATAACGGGACGGGCAAACGGTGACACCATGACACAAAACCATACCATACTGAACATCAACAATATTGTGAAGCATTTTGACATCTCCGGGGGGTTCCTCGACCGGCTGCAGTTCACCAACGGCCGGTTCACCCTTGAAAAAACCACGGTCAAGGCGGTCAACAATGTTTCCCTTCAGATCAACAACGGCGAGACCCTGAGCGTGGTGGGGGAAAGCGGATGCGGCAAATCAACCCTTGCCCGTGTGGTCATGGGGCTCTACGCCCCGACGGCAGGTGAAATCTTCTACAGGGGTCAGCGGATCGACAACCTCAGCCACGTCAAAATGCTGCCTTTCCGGAAAAAGATGCAGATGATATTCCAGGACCCGTATGCCTCTCTGAACCCGAGAAAAACAGTGAAAAAAACCCTGGAGGAACCGCTGCGGTTTCACAACCCGCAGATGAAAACCGCCGATATCGAGGCCAAGATCGAGGAGGTGATGGAACAGGTGGGCATGGACCCCGCGTGGACATCCCGGTTCCCCCATGAATTTTCCGGAGGCCAGCGGCAGCGGATCAGTATCGCCCGGGGGTTGATACTCGATCCCGAATTCATCGTGGCGGATGAGCCTGTTTCCGCGCTGGATGTCTCCATACAGGCTCAGATACTCAATCTTCTGATGAAAGCCGGCGAGGAAAGAGGACTCACCTATCTTTTCATCACCCACGATCTCTCCGTGGTACACCATATCAGTACACGGGTGGCCGTCATGTACCTTGGCCGGGTCTGTGAACTGGCCGACGCGGTCACGTTGTTTAACTCCCCCGGCCATCCTTACACCCAAGCCCTTTTGAGCGCCATCCCCAAAGTGGGAGAAACACAGGCCAAACATGTGAAACTGAAAGGCGAGGTGCCCACGCCGGTCGACCTGCCGCCGGGCTGCGTCTTTCACGGCCGGTGCGTCTACGCCGACGACAGGTGCCGAAACGAGGTGCCGGAA
>CAYZHB010000114.1:0-9812 GCA_964478245.1 uncultured Desulfobacterales bacterium
ATGGCCGGCAGTTCCTTTGCAAGGCTTTTGTCGTACCGCGTCACCGAGTATAGCGGAGCTTCTTCGGCCGCCTGGGTGTCATACCGCGGATCGCAGGCCAGGATCAAACTCTTTTCGGTTATCACCAGAACACCGGCGGTCTCGTCATAACTGCCGTCTTCACCGGTATAACCGCTCAGATACCGTCTGTTTTCATCAGACGCGATGATTGCCGTATCGAGATTCTGTTTTTTCATTCTGTTGCGGAGCAGGGCGATCCTTTCTGCGTAGCGTTCGTTTTTCACGACCATTTCCTTTTACCCTCTGTTATAAAAAAATTTCCGACATGCATCTGAATCCGACCGTGTTGGCGGTGAATCCCGGTTTCAGCAAGGAACGGGAGCTGATGGTGAGGGTGGCGTCCGCATTCCATCCCCCGCCCTTGGCGATATGGTACTGCTGCTGGGTCCTGTTTCCTACAGGAGCCGTTTCCTTGTCCGCGGTCCATTCCATGGCGTTGCCGAGCATGTCCGATATGTTGAACTCATTGGCCCGGTTGTCGTAACGATCTACATTCGTGGTGGTACCAAACCCTTTTTTACCGGCATTGCAGGCATTTTCGTCCCAAAAATTGCCCCACGGGTATTTCAGGGCGGTATCCGTCCTGGCCGCCGCCTCCCACTCCGCTTCAGTGGGAAGTCTTCTCCCGATCCAGGCGGCAAAGGAACAGACGTCGTCAAAACTCACCTGGACCACGGGATGATGCCGCCTGCCGTGAAGAGACGAGCCCGGTCCTTCCGGCTGAAACCAGAATGCGCCGTCCACTTCAGCCGATCCCGCGTCCTTTCTGAAAATTTTGGAAGTGCTGTCCGGCCGCCTGATTTTACCGGAAAACACAGTGCCGTATCCTTTTTTTTCCGCAGTTGTGACGTACCCCGTCTCCTCCACAAACACTTCAAACAACGAATTGGTTACCGGGTATTTGGCCATGTAAATATCCGGCATATCGATCTGCTGAAGATCAAGACTTGACTTCAGACCCTTTCGGGTACCGACCGTGTACTTACCGGCCGGCACTTTTACATATATGTTGTATTTTTTTTCTATCTCGCCGAGGAAATTGTCAAAGTGCCGGGCAAGTTCCTGTCTGCTTTTCAGGTCTTCGGCTGCCCACAGGTCTCCGGATACATCGTCCGCCGCTGTTTCTTCCGAAACTTCTTCATCGGTTTCAGGGTCTGCTTCTTCTGTGTCGTCGATCTCCTCGAGTTCTTCATCTTCTTCGAGCACGTCGACTTCCTCAAATTCTTCATCTTCCCCGGGATCTTCGAATTCGTCTGTTTCCTCCGGTTTTCCGGGGAGTTCTTCTTCGATTTCAGCCGGTTTGGATCCGTCCTCTTCAAGGACGTCCTCAGCCTCATCCTCGTCGACTTCGTCGACTTCAACGATTTCCTCGTCATCTTCAAGTTCTTCAGCCGTTTCGGGGTCTTTGGCATCCGCTGTTTCTTCCGCTGTTTCCTCACTGGTTTCAGGGTCTGCTTCTTCTGTGTCGTCGATCTCCTCGAGTTCTTCATCTTCTTCGAGCACGTCGACTTCCTCAAATTCTTCATCTTCCCCGGGATCTTCGAATTCGTCTGTTTCCTCCGGTTTTCCGGGGAGTTCTTCTTCGATTTCAGCCGGTTTGGATCCGTCCTCTTCAAGGGCGTCCTCAGCCTCATCCTCGTCGACCTCTACGAGTTCCTCATTCTCGTCAAGATCGATTTCGACCAGTTCTTCATCGGCTGCCAGCTCGATCTTTTCCCCTGGGTCTTCGCCGGAACCGCCGGCCGCCTCATCCGAAAAGATGTCATTGCCCAATCTGCCGAGAATCCGGCGTATCTGTTCGAGCAGATCTTTGGGCGTTTCCCCGGTTTTATCCATTTCAATTTCGCTGAGAAATTCTGTTACAGCTGTCAGAACGGACGTGACCTGGTTGATATCCATATCGTCGCCGGTTTTGAACGCACTGCTGACGGAGCTCAGAAGGCTGTTTTTGGCATCTTCGGTCATATCGAAAATGTTTGCCTGGGTTATCTCAATATTTTCCGGATTTTTTCCGTCCCGGGCGAGTTTTTTCAGATCGGCATTTACGGCGGATCGGATACTTGAAAAGTTCCGGCGTTTACTTCTTATTTTACGGGCGTCGTCATCAATGTCCCAGATGGCTTTTATCAGGGCGTCCGTATCGATTGACGACAGGGAGACTATATCCGCTTCTGATGAGTAGTAAGCCTTTACGGCCAGTATAAATTTTTGCTTTACGGAATTTTTTCGGTAATTCAGGCCGTCCAGCGCCTGTTCAATGCCTTCCATTGAAATGGATAATTTTGTCAAAACAAACTCTCAAGATACAGTCCTGTTTAAATCTCTTGCCATTATGGTACAGACAAAGTATAATTGCAATATTTGCGCTTATTATTGAAAATTATATGACACATGACAGAGAGTAAAGATATGGGGAAGGTGATCACAATTGCAGGCCAGAAGGGAGGATCGGGGAAAAGTGCGGCGGCGGTGAATATCGCGGCGTCACTTGCGCTCTTTGAGAAAAGAACGCTTTTAATAGATTGTGACCCGCAGGCCAGCGCCACATCAGGGGCGGGCATTCCCAATGCGGATTACAATTTTAACATCTCATCGCTTTTTCTGGGTAAGACCGACATAAAGAAAACCATTTCCGAAACCCCGCTCAGCTTTCTGCACCTTATTCCGTCGGACTTCAACCTGTTCTATTCCGATCTGAAGTTGTCCAAGAGCAAAAAAAACCAGAAAGTACTGAGGCTTTTCATTGAAGAGATTGCGGGCGAATACGATTACATCATCGTTGATGCGCCGTCCTCGTACGGTTTTTTGAGCCTGACCGCCATGACCGCTTCTGATTGGCTTATCGCCTCTCTCTGTCTGTCATCGGCCGCCATGGAAGACTTCAGCTGCCTTCTGCGGGTGGTGAAATATATCCGAAGCACCCACCAGGTGCCCCTGAAAGTGGCCGGGATTCTTTTGAACAAGTGCGCCGGCCAGGGGGAAAGCCTGGATGAAATTTTTGACCCCAAATGGCTGGACAGCGTGAAAGATATTGTGTTTGAGGCCGCCATCCCTTACGATGACCGGTTGACATATGCGGCTCGTCCGGCTGAAGTCGCCGCATTGACTGATGTGAAAAGTCCTCTGGCCGAGAGATACCTGGATCTCAGCCGGGAGATAATGTCAGTTTTCGATTAAACGGAGGTGCCATGAAAATTGCCGATCCGGAAACCATTGATGAAAATTTAAAAGATATTGTTGACAATATTAATGCCGAGCTTGACTGGGATGCCATTGAAAAGCTCTTCCATGAAAAGCACAAGCTTACCCTGAAAGACACGGTGGATTATAAAAACGGCAGCCTTGTCGTTTATAACAACAATGTCGCCTACAGATTTGATTTTGATATCAAAGTGCCCCTTTCTGTTATATTCAACAGGGAAGGGGAGTGCCTTGAACTTGCCGCCGCAGAGGATGATACGGATTTTGACCTGTTGACACAGCAGGCAGGTGAAGAAGCGTCCGATGCCGTCATGGCTGAGGGCGGCGAAAAGGATGCCAGGTCGAATACGGTTTCCCGGATTGCCGATATGATTTCTGAAATAAACCGGGAGGAGGAAGAATGACAGAAACGGATCCCGCCCGTGTCAGGGATCAGCTTGACGAAATTCTCGCCAGGGAGATTACCGCCTTCATCGAAATCGATTCCGACATCGCCCGACTGGATTATAACCTGGCAACCATTGCCTGTATCCATGTGACCGTGGAGAGAGAGCGGGAAATCAAGGCTTACCCCGACATGCCCCCTGAGCGCTACACCATTGAGTCCCTTAAGGATGAACTGGCCGACATCGGGCTTGAACGGGATGAGAATCTGGACGGGGCGATTGATTCGGTCATAAAGCGCGGCTATGTGACAGCGGATGATACGGGGAGGCTCAAGGCCGAGGTTTCCGCCTATACAATGGTGGGATTTCTCGATAACATGTTCCCCGGCATGCAGGGTATGAATCTCATCGCTTTTGTTCTGCAGATGAACGATGAGGTGCTGACCGCCCGTAAGACAATCGGGGAGGCTAAAACCGTCTTTTCCCAGACGTTAAAGAGCAGGGGTGTCCGGGTGACAAGGGAGAAAGCCGAACAGAAGGCGTCTGAAATTGCCCGGGGACAGGTGGATACCGCATCGAGAGAGGTCGCCCGCAAGCTCAAAAAGGACAATCTGTCCCGTCTGTCAAGACTGGTGAAAAAGAAACGGCATGAAAAAGATCAGGATGTCAGCGACCGTGTAAAAGTCAGAGATGTCTTTGATAAAGGCCCGTCCGAAGATGAGATTGCGGAAAAGAAGAAGGCGCTTGCGGCTTCGGAGCAGGCGGTTAAAGAGGCCAAACAGCGGGCAAAGGAGCTTGACCAGAGAGAAGAACAGGTAAGAGAGGCGGAAGCGGCCGCAAAAGAGGCGGAAAAGCGGGGAAAAGAGCTTGATCGGCGGGAAAAGGAGCTCGAGGCGGCTCAGCAGGCGCTGCGGGAAGCGGAGGAACGCGAGAGAGCGTTGCGGGATCGAGAGGAGCAGATGGCGGCGCGGGAGGCCGAATTAAAAGAGATGGCCGAACGGCTTCAACAACAGGAAACCCAGCAGGACCGGCTTGAAAAAGAGGTGTCAAACAAGGAAGAAACAGCAGAAAAAAGCAGCGCAGTGCATGCTGACGACGATATCGAAGCGCGGATCGCATCTCTGGAAACCGATCTTGAGATGGCCTGTCCGCTCTGCACCAGCGGCAGCATAAAAGAGGCGGAAACCGAAAAGGGGAAAACCTATTATACATGTGACAATCCGGATTGCCGGTTTATCAGCTGGGCAATGCCGTATCATTTTCAATGTCCGGTTTGCAGGAATCCCTATTTGATCGAATTTGATACACGAAACGGGGAAACGGGTCTTAAATGTCCCAGGGCCGCCTGTTCGTTCAAACAGAACAGTCTGGGCGATCCCGCCGTGACCATGGCACAGAAGGCATCAGCAGACGCCAAAGCCGGCACGCCCAGAAAAAAGAAAAAGGTGGTCAGGAGAAAGAAGAAACGGTAATGGAGATCCCGTTTGCGGATAAGCGGCTTGAGCAGATCTATTCAAAAGTGATGGACAATACCCGTCTTTTAAAAGAGGACGGGATTCGCCTTTTTGAAAGTCATGACCTGGTGGCCCTCGGAATGATGGCCGACAAGGCAAGGCAGAGACGTCACGGCAGGAAAGCCTTTTATATATACAACCAGCATCTCAACTATACCAATATCTGTAAAAACAGGTGTCTTTTCTGTGCATATGCCAAAGACAAGGGGGATGAGGGGGCGTACTGTTTTTCCCTGGCCGATGTCGAAAAAGCGATAACGGACCGGCTTGACCAACCGGTGAATGAACTTCATATCGTTGGGGGGCTCAACCCGGATCTTGATCTGGATTATTATATCGGGCTTCTCGAGACAGTGAAGCGGATTCGCCCCGATGTCCATGTCAAGGCGTTTACCTGTGTGGAAATAGACTATCTTGCCGGTACGGCGGGCCTGTCTGCAGCCGAGGTAGTGGCGCGGCTCAAGGCGGCCGGCCTTGACATGATGCCGGGCGGCGGTGCGGAAGTTCTGAGTGAACGGGTCCACAAAAAACTTTTTCCCAGAAAAATCGGCCGGGAGAGATGGCTTGAAACAGTGGCGGAAGTTCACAACAGCGGTGTGACGACCAATGCCACTATGCTGTACGGCCATATTGAAACCGTTGAAGAAAGAGTGGATCACCTGATCGCCTTGAGAGATGTTCAGGACAGAACGGGCGGGTTTTCCGCATTTATTCCCCTTGCGTTTCATTCGGAAAATACCCGGCTTTCGAGTATCCCGCCTACAACCGCCGTTGATGATCTGAAAAATATCGCAGCCGCCCGGCTGATGCTTGACAATTTTGACCATATCAAAGCCTACTGGGTAATGATAGGCGAAAAACTCGCTCAGGTGGCCCTTTCTTTCGGGGCGGACGACCTGGACGGCACCATTATCGAGGAGAAAATCACCCACACGGCCGGGGCGAAGTCGGCAAAGGGGCTGGCCGTCAAGGAAATGACCCGAATGATAGAAGAAGCGGGATTCATCCCTACCCAGCGGGATTCTTTCTACAGGGAAATCTGAAAAAGTGAGACGGCTGAATTCGGTATGAGGACTCTGGAAAAACTGTACGACAAGGTGATGGCGCATGAACGGCTAGACATGGCCGAAGGCCTGTTTCTGTATCATGAAGCCGACCTTTTGCCGCTTGCGAAACTGGCCCATTCGATACGGCTGCAGCATCATCCCGAGCCCGCCGTCACCTTTGTGGTTGACCGCAATATCAACTATACGAATATATGTATCTCCGGCTGCCGTTTCTGCGCTTTTTTTGAACCGGAGGGCAGCCAAAACGGTTACGTGATTTCAAAGCAGCAGCTGCATGAAAAGATCGCTCAAACCCTGGCACTCAACGGTACCCAGATACTGCTTCAGGGCGGGATGAACCCGGCGCTTTCCCTTGACTATTATACGGACCTTCTCCGGTTCATTAAAACCGGTTTTGACATACATGTCCACGGGTTTTCGCCGCCTGAAATCAGTTTTGTCGCGGAAAAATCGGGCCTTTCAATAGCCGATACGATCGGAGTCCTGAAAGCGGCCGGACTCGATACAATCCCCGGCGGCGGTGCCGAGATCCTGTGTGACGATGTCCGGCAGAAGATCTCTCCGGGAAAATGCATGTCCGGCCGGTGGCTGGAAGTGATGGAAGAAGCCCATAAACAGGGTATAAGAACCAGCGCCACCATGATGTTCGGGCACATGGAAAAGCCGGATCATATTTTCCGGCATCTGAACAAGTTGCGGGAACTGCAGGACCGGACAAGGGGGTTTACCGCCTTTATACCCTGGACATTTCAGCCGCTGAACACCCGAATAAATGTGGCAAAAAAGACGGCCGCCGTATACCTGAAGGTGCTGGCGTTAAGCCGGATTTTCCTGGACAACTTCGACAATATCCAGGCCTCCTGGGTTACCCAGGGGGATAAGATCGCGCAGACAGCGCTTTTTTTCGGTGCCAATGATATCGGCAGTACCATGATAGAGGAGAATGTGGTCTCTTCCGCCGGCGTCGCCTATATGATTCCTGAAAAGGAGTTGCGGCGGCTTATAACGGATGCCGGATTTGAACCGCGGCAGCGGGACTGCTACTACAACCTGATATGAGTCCCTTGTCCGCCGGTGCCCGCATTATAAGGCCCCTGAAAGAAACGGAGACCCACAGGGCAAAGTGGGTGATTGCATTCCCTTGGCGGATCGTTGAAAACGGTGCCGTTGTGGTGGAGAACGGCGTCATTACGGAAATCTCGAAGGGCAGTCGTTTTTCCGGCTGTATCGATCACGGGCCCGGCGTCCTTATGCCGCCGCTTGTGAATGCCCACACCCATCTTGAATTCTCTTTTTTAAAATCGGCGATTGACTGTTCCGGCGGATTTGAACAGTGGGTCCGGCAGCTCATTCATTTGAGAGAAAATACCGACCCGCGTACCGTAGAGGACGGCGCCCGTCTTGCAGTTGCGGATCTGCTGAACGCAGGGGTGCTCTACATAGGCGAAATCGCCACTTCCGGGATCACGCGGCAGATCGTCGAGGATTCAGACATCGGCGGGGTCTGGTTCCGTGAATTTCTCGGGACCGAGGCGGTGAGCCCACCGACCTCCTTCAGAGGGGCGTCTGTTCTTTTCCCGGAGGGCGGGGCCGGACCCGGTATGTTGAAAACCGTTCTGTTCAAGCTGCTTGCGGTTTTGTGGAAAACAGCAGCGCGGTTGACACAATCAGCCGGCAGAGGGGCAACGGAGACGGGGAAAGTCCCGGACCGGGACCTCTACATCTCGGTTGCCGGGCACGCCCCCCATACCACGTCGCCGTCTTTGTTAAAGCAGTTGAAAAGAACCGCGCGCTCCGCGGGCCTCCCCTTTTCCATCCATGCGGCAGAGTCCCGGGCGGAACTGGATTTCATTACAGGACCGGCAGGGGAATGGGCCGACCTGCTCCGGGAAAGGGGGATTGATTTTTCAACATGGCAGCTTCCTTCCAGAAGTCCGGTTGTGCATCTGGAGAATCTCCGGCTCCTGGATGCCGGCACACTCCTGGTTCATCTGCTCGAAGCCGATCCGGAAGATTTCGAAATCATTGCCCGGTCAGGGGCCCGTGTATGTGTCTGTCCGCGAAGCAATATGAATCTTCACGGCAGACTTCCGGACATTGACAGGATGATTGCGTGCGGCATCCGTCCCGCTCTCGGCACAGACAGCCTGGCAAGCTGTGATTCGCTTGATATTTTTGATGAAATGGCATACACGGCGGCCAATTTTGAAAATCTCCCGCCGGAGGTGATTTTTTCAATGGCAACGCAAAACGGGGCGGAGGCGCTTTCACTGGGAGCGGACACAGGCAGCCTCGAACCGGGGAAAAACGGCCATATGCTTTACCTGCCTGTCGAAGCCAAAGACAGGACCGGACTGATGGAGAAAATTACAGGTTATGAACCCCACGACATATAAAATAGGGAAGATCAGTTATATCAACTCGTTTCCGGTGTATTACGGACTGGACAACGGCCTTGTGCCCGAATGGATCGAAATGGTCCCGGAACCGCCCGCCGTTCTGAACAAAATGCTGAAAGCGGGACAGATCGTCCTGAGTCCTGTTTCATCGGCGTTTTACGGGATGAACCACCGACAGTTCCTGTTGCTCCCCGATCTTTCAATTTCATGCCGGGGCAAGGTGATGAGCGTGGTGCTCATGAGCCGTTTTCCCCTGGCGGCACTGGACCGGAAGAGAATTGTGCTCACTGAAGAGTCGGTAACATCCGTATTGTTTTTAAAGATGCTGCTCAGCTTCAGGAACATATCCTGTCGTTTTGAAACCAGAGCGGTTTCCGGTCTGAATGATGTCCGTGACAACCCGGATGCCGTTCTTGTCATCGGGGACGCGGCTTTGAAGCAGCCCTGGGAATCTAAGTTCGCGTTTCGGATCGATCTGGGAGAGGTATGGTTTGAAATGACCGGGATGCCCTTTGTTTTTGCTGTCTGGGCCGTGAGAAGATCATTTGCCGAAAAGGCGCCCGGTGTGGTCAGAAAGATCCGGCATCTTTTTTATGAATCCCGGAAAACAGGATATGAAAACATGGATAAGGTCATAAAGGGGGGCACTCAAAAACTCAAACTGCCGGAAGGGGTTATTCGTGAATATTTTGATCATCTGTATTGCGATCTCGATGGGGACAAGATCGCCGCCCTGGACAGGTTTTTCAATTACCTTTATGACGGCGGCCTGTTCAATGAGCGACCGCGCATCGAACTGTTTTCCTGAGGTTCAGTCGTTGGCAGAGAAAAAAGGGGGGAACGGCTTTGCAGGCCATTCCCCTCACTGAATGTTATGGTTTCAGGTACAGGCGGTTTTTAATCAGAACGGTTTTCGATTTCATTTATCCGGCGGTTGATTTCATCAAGGGCATTCTTCATACCGGCAGCCTGATCTTTGAGCATTTCAAGTTCTTCTTTTTCATCTGCCGGATATCCCGGCGCATATACCGGTTCCGGGTATCGGCCGGCACCGAATCCGCGCCGCATCCCCCGGCCGGGGGCAAATCCGCCCCTGAAACCCCGGCCGTAAGCCATGCCGCGGCCGTAGGGATATCCTCTGCCGGCGGGATTGCACAAACCCCGCGCACCGCCTGTCATTGCTCC
>CAYZHB010000115.1:0-9693 GCA_964478245.1 uncultured Desulfobacterales bacterium
ACGACCGGTTGCGGTTTGCACCGCGCGGGCATAAGGCGGCAGGAGGCCGCTTCGAGAAGCTCCCTGTAAACCGCCTCATCCCGGTTCAAAGCCTTTTCAACAGTGAATCCCGGCACTTTCCGGAACCGGACGGGAAAATCATAGGTGGTGGCATTGGCCACATCTCCCGGAACAAACGGTACCGGCGAATCCAAAAGCAATATGCCGATAGCTTCTCCGTAAGAGACCTGACGGCCTTTCTGATGGTACAGCATGGTTGACAATCATCCTTTTGTGCTGACGCAGGAAATGGTTTGCCGGAAAGGCGTTCCCGCGTGTATTGTGTTCGGTAAACGGCAATGTCTTATCGCCGGATAACAAAAACCGAAATGGGAGAACGGCGGAGCACCTTTTCCGCCGTACTGCCCATGAACACCTTTTTCAGATCGGTGCGGCCGTGGGACCTGTACTTGTCCGCGAAATCGATGGCAGCGGTTACCGCCTCGTAGGCGTATTTTGAAAAATCCATCAGTACCAGCAGCTTGTCGTATGTAATCGGGGTCATTGTATTTGTTTACTCCGTGTATGGTTTAAGCTTCTGTATTCAAAAAAGCTCTCCCGGGTAAAATGTCGACGTTTATCCGCCCAGCGCCATGTTCGGCAGGAACAGGGCAATCTGCGGGAACACGATCAGGATCACCGTCGCCAGGATCAAAATGAGCAGGAACGGCAGGGCATGTCCGATGACCTCGAGGTACGGCCGCCGGAATATGAGCTGGGCGGTGAAAATATCGCATCCAAACGGCGGTGTGGCCGAGCCGATGGCCGCCTGGAGGGTCACCAGGGTCCCCAGAAGAATGGGATTGACGCCGGCGCCCACGACGTACGGCTGAAAGATCGGGCTGAGTATGAAAATGGCCACGATGGGATCCACGAACATGCAGGCGACGAAATAGACAATCACCACAATGCTGATTACCCGGAGCATCGAGGGGTCGGTCCCGAAAAGCGGCGGCAGTACCTGCTCGGGTATCTGAAGAAATCCGATCAGAAAGGAGAATGCCTGGCCCGCTCCGACCAGGATAAAGACCACACCCGTAATCACCCCGGTTTGAAGGAAGGCATCCACCAGCCGTTCAAACGTCAGGCTCCGGTATATGATGAGTTCCAGCACCAGCGAATAAAAGACGGCTGCGGCCGCGGCCTCGGTGGGGCTGAAGATGCCGGTATAGATACCGCCGACAATAATGAAGGGAAATCCCATCACCGGGATGCCGTCTTTCACAGCCGTAAGCCGTTCGGCATTGGTCGCTTTGGGCAGTCTACCCACGTTTTTTATCCGGGAGTAGAGATAACAGTAAACGGAAAACATCAGAAGGATCATGAGACCGGGGAATATACCGGCCAGAAAGAGCATGCCGATGGAGGTGCTGGTGGCCACCCCGTATACGATAAAACCGATGCTCGGGGGAATCAGAAAAGCGATATCACTTGAATTGACAATCAATCCCAGGGTGAAGGAGCTCTTGTATCCGGCTTCCAGGAGCATGGGGCGCATGGTGCCGCCGATGGCGGCCACTGTGGCCTGTGTAGACCCCGACACGGCGCCGAAAAGCGTGCAGCTGGCATTGGTGGTAATGGGCAGCCCGCCCGGCAGGTGCCCCACGAACACCTTGATCATCCGGATCAGCCGGCCGGCGGATTCGCCGGAGGTGATAATACTGGCCGACAGGATGAACATGGGAACGCAGACCAGGGCGGGCGGGGTTACACCGGTAATCACCTGCTGAACCAGGGTCACGATCATTTTGGGGGCAAAATCGGGCATGTAGATAAACAGGTACAGCATCAGGGAGCCGAGAAGCGTCACCATGAAAGGAAACCCCGTAAGCAGCATTGTGGCCAGGCTAATACCGAAAAGTGTCATAGCTGAATCCCTCCTGTCTCTTCGTCTTCGTATTCGCTCTGCTGATCCGGTGACTGCCAGGGGTCTTTTTCCGTAATATTTTTAATGATGGTCCGGATATACTGGATACAGGCCATGCCGAACCCGATCGGCATGATAATGTAGAAAGTCCATTTGGGAACCCGGAGCGCCGGGGTCATGTGGCCTTTGGACATGGCGTTGAAAAGGTATTCCCAGGACGCCCAGCACATGATGGCCATGACCAGTGCACTCACGGCGGATATGACAATGATAAAGGTTTTTTCCATTTTGGGGGGCATGGCATCGAGGAAAGCGCCCATACGGATGTGACGCGCCTTTCTGACACCGTAGCTCACCCCCGCGAATGTGGTCAGCATCACCAGGAACTTGGACACTTCCTCGGCAAAGTAGATGCTTTCAAAAAAGGTCCTGGCAGACACATTGGCGATAAGCAGAATGCCGAGTGCGGCCACACAGAATACCAGGATGGACACTTCGATGCTGTTGACCAGAATACCGGTGGCCCTGTTGATTTTCTGGAAAAAGGTGAGCTGTGAGAAATGCGGTTTGTCTTCGTTCATTGTTCCGCCCTTGTTTAGCAGGCGCGCGCCTGTTTGAAAATCGATGACTGCTGTTCCCCCCGCCTTTGCAGAAGTACGGGAAGGGACAGCAATCGACAGGCCCTTACTTTATATCCAGGGCGTTCTTGGCATTTTCTATGTCTTTCAGCAGCACGTCGAGAATTTCGTCCGCGCCTTCGCCGCCGATTTTGGTGAATTTCGGATAAACCGTTTCGGCCTGTTTCTTGAATTCGGCGATTGCGGCATCATCCAGTACGTTGAATTCGAGCTCCGGTTTCGCTTCCAGCATCTTCTGCTTGTCATCGGCGTTCCGTTTCATGATCCATTTGCCGGCCGGGATAATGGCGTCGATCCAGAATTTGCGCATCTCCTGCCGGGCCTCTTCGGGCAGTGAATCAAAAAAGGCCTGGTTGACCGTGGGAATGCCGAGGAAAGGTTCGCTCTTCAACTGGGTGCAGTAGTTCTGGACCTCGTAGAACTTCATGGAGTTGATGGCGAACAGCGGGTTGACCTGGCCGTCGATCAGCCCCATCTGGAGACCTGAATAGACTTCTCCGTAACTCATGGGTGTCGGGGCGGCGCCGTACGCTTTATAATCCTCCACCAGAAGTTTCGAAGACATCACCCGGAGTTTGAGGCCTTTCATGTCCTCGAGGGAGGTGACTTTTTTCTTGGACGTGACCCACTGCCAGCCTTCAAACATGACAGAAAGGGGCACGAGATCGTTTTTCCGGAAGGCCTTTTCAAGAAGCGGCATGAATTCACCGTTTCTGACGATCCAGTCAATCACCTCGGGGACCTTCTCTGTCGGAAACAGGTAGTTCAGGGCCAGTACCTGTGCCTGGGGAACAAACGCGCTGATCCAGGCATAGTCTGAAAATACGAACTCCACCACGCCCATCTGGGCGAGTTCGTTGATGTCGCCGAGGGCCCCGAGAGTCCCGTAGGGATATACATTGATATCGATCTTGTTGTCGGACCACTCTTTCATGTGATCCGAAAAATTCCGGGCCCAGACGGTCATGAAGTCTCCCTCGATTTCCTCGGACGCAAGTCTCGCTTTGACCTTTCCCCCGGTATAGTTGCCCGCAACCGCAATTGAAGCTGAAAGGACAAAGAAGACAACCACAGCCAATGTGATAAGTTTTTTCAAATTCGCGTTCATTTAAAAACCTCCTTGATAAGTTTATATTAATAATACAGCCGGTTAAGGCTTTGCCGTCGTGTTGAAAAAGTTTACTGCGCCTTTTACATACAATTCCACGCCGGTGGGCAGCACATCCTCGTCAATGTTGAACCGGGGACAGTGGTGGGGTATGTCGGTTTCCATCTCCCGGCTGCCGCATCCCAGAAACAGGAAAACAGCGGGCACCCGGTCGGCATACTCCGAGAAATCCTCGCTTGCGATGTACCGGCCGGAAACGATTTTGTCCCTGTCGCCCAATACTGCCAAAGCGGTTTCTCTGGCAAGATCGGTCATCTTTTCCTCGTTGGAAAGCGGGATGTTCTCATGGACCATTTCGATATCGCACCGGCAGTTGTAGGTGCGGCAGACGTCTTTCACGACCTGTTCGAACCGCTTCGCCGGTGTGACACCGCTGTCTTCTCCGGGTTTGTGCAGGAACCGGATAGACCCTTCCAGTTCGACCTTTTCAGGGATAATATTGGCTTTCGTCCCCCCCTGAATTTTTCCGAACATAATGAGAGTGGGTTTCTGACAGTCAATTTCTCTCGTCTGGATTGTCTGGACACTCTGTACCACGGCTGCGGCTGCGATCACCGGGTCTACGGCTTTGTGGGGATAACCGGTGTGGCCGCCTCTGCCGGAGACCGTTATCCTGAAGACATCGAGGCCGCCCATCACCACACCCTGGGTGACGGAGACCGTGCCGGACGGCAGCGGGCTCCAGATGTGAATCCCCATGGCGGCGTCCACTTCGGGATTTTCAAGAACACCGTCTGCGATCATGTCGGCGGCCCCGGCAATCTCCTCGTTGGGCTGAAAAACCAATTTGACAGGGCCTGCCAGTTTGTTGCGGTTTTCCATCAGCACCCGGGCGGCCATGTGGGCATCATGGCCGCAGGCATGCATGACGCCCGCGTTGCGCGACCGGTAGGAGACATCGTTTTCTTCGGTCACGGGGAGCGCATCCATGTCCGCCCGCAGCATCAGAACAGGAGAGGGCGCGGGGTTTTCGAGGAGGGCTACGACGCCGGTGCCGGCAACCCGCCGGGTTTCGTATCCAAGCTGTTGAAGGTACTGTTCAATTTTTTCTGCGGTCCGGAACTCTTTAAATCCGAGTTCCGGATACATGTGAAAGTCCCGCCGAAGCGTTACAATCTCCTCTTTCAGCGCGGTTATTCTCTGCTTGATGGGGTCGTCCATACCAGGGGGCCCTTTTTGGGTTAATCGATTACGAAAAGCTTTCTTTCAAAGGCGGCGAAGGTTTCCGCCCCTTTGTCCGTTATCCGGAACGATTCACTGCACTCGAAGCCCCAGGCATCCATCCACATGCCGAGAATCATATGAAAGGTCATGTTCGGGACCAACCGGGTTGTATCGCCCGGTCTCAGGCTTGCGGTGTGCTCGCCCCAGTCAGGGGGATAGTTGAGCCCCATGGAATAGCCGATTCTGGATTCTTTCTCGAATCCTTTTCTGGCAATATGGTCCCGCCAGACAAGTTCCACATCCTCGCATTTCATGCCGGGTTTGATTGCGTCAAGGGTAACGTTGAGTCCTTCCACCGTGATATCGGCCAGCTGCACAAGCTTGTCCGGCACATTGCCGCCGATGTAGGCGGTCCTGGCAATGGGGCAGTGATACCGGTTCCGGCACCCGGCAAGCTCCAGGTTGACCGCCTGCTCTTTTCTGTAGGGATCGTCGGTCCATGTCAGGTGAGGGGCGGATGTTTTCTCGCCGGTGGGCATCATGGGCACGATGGCGGGATAGTCGCCGCCAAACTCGGACGTGCCGGAAATCTGGGCATTGTAGACGGCCGCCACGGCGTCGCATTCCCGGACCCCCACGGCAAGGTTGTCCAGTGCGGTTTTCATTACGTTTTCAGCGATCTTTCCCGCCTGCTGCATCATGGCGATTTCACTGCCGGATTTGACGCACCTCACCCAGTTGACAAGCAGGTTTCCGTTTTCGAGCGTCTCCCTGCCAAGGGTCTTTTTCAGTTCCATGTCCGATCTGGCCGTGTAATAGTAGGCATCCGTTTCCACACCGATCCGTTTGTTTCCCCACCCCTTTTCTTTAATCAGGTCCGCCATGAAGTTCATGGGGTGCCTGGATTCGGACTGCACGTACCCGTCCGGATACCCGATCATGTTCTCTTCCCTGATGAACGCGGTGTGCCTGGCGCCGTTGGCATCCATGTGACGTCCCACCCAAAGGGGCTCCTCGCTTTCATCTATTACAAGAACCGCCTGGGGCACGTAAAACGACCAGCCGTCATATCCGGTAAGGTAGTTCATGTTGGCCGGGTCACACACCACAAGGAGTTCTATGCCGCGGTCGGCCATGGCGCCCTTCGTTTTTTTGATCCGTTCCAGAAATTCTTCCCTTGAAAATACCGACATAACACCTCCTGTAATACTACAAGTTTTTCACACCGTCCCTGATGCGCTCGATGGCGGTTTCCAGGCCGGCCGAATCCACGGCAAAAGAGACCCGGACAAACCCTTCTCCGTGCTCTCCGAATATGCTGCCCGGCACCACCGCCACTTTGTTCGTTTTGATCAGCCGTTCGGCAAACTCCCAGGCGGACAGGCCGAATGATGAAATGTTGGGAAACGCGTAAAATGTCGATTCGGGTTTGATGCAGGAAATGCCGTCTATACTGTTGAGGCCCTTGTATACAATTTCCCGTCTTTTTTCATAGGCGGCCACCATGTCGTTCACGCACGTTTGTTCCCCGTTTATGGCTGCGAGCGCCGCCCGCTGGGCCACCGCGGTAACCCCTGACACCATGTGCTCCATCAGCTTTTCCATCTCGTCGATAAGCGGTTTCGGCGCCACAGTGTAGCCGACGCGCCATCCGGTCATGGCATACGATTTCGACAGGGTGTATATGGAAACGGTCAAATCTTTCATCCCCTCGAGGGCGCCGATACTTACGTGCCGGTTTCCGTCGAACAGGATGTGTTCATACGGTTCGTCCGATATCACAATGATGTCCCGCTGCCTGGCGATGGCGGCGATTCCCTCAAGAATCTCTCTGTCAAATAAGGCGCCGGTTGGATTGGACGGTGTGTTGAGTATAATGGCCTTTGTTTTGGCCGTCACCGCTTTTTTGACGTCGTCCGGATCGATCTTGAACCGGTTTGCTTCGAGCGCCGGCACGCTTACCGGCACCCCGCCGAACAGGCGTATCTGGGAGTAATAGTCATATCCCGGGTCCACCACGATCACTTCATCATCCGCATTCAAAAAGTGAAGCATCGAGTTGAAGATACCCTGCATCGCCCCCACACTGATGAAGATTTCATTTTCAGGGTCCGCCTTGATACCGTTTTCCGTTTCAAGTTTCCGGGCCACGGCTTCTCTTAAATCAGAGAATCCCTTGGCGGGAGGATATCGCGTAAATCCCTGATCAAGCGCCTTTTTGGCGGCTTCCAATATATGATCGGGGGTGTCGAAGTCAGGCTGACCGATCCCCAGATTGATCACATCGTCTGTTTTCTCCGCCAGGGCAAACATGATCCGTATGCCGGACCACGCCACCCCGCTGTTTCTGTCAGCCAGCAATTTTTCCATATCCATTGGTCATTCGGTTCCTTTGCAAATACTACGGTTGTGTCAGGATAAGATCGGCCGCCCCTCTGGGGGAGGTTTTGAGCTCCGGGGCGTGTTTTTCCATTATTTCCATGACAATGGAGGCGATCTTGACTTTCTGTTCGATGAATTCCCTGTGCCACGATTCGGTGACCCACGGCATGTAGATGTCGGCTTCGGATGTGCCGGGTTCAAACTTGAAATAGCAGGGCGAGGCTACCCTGGCGATTTCAGGTGCTTCATACGCCCTGAAGTTGCCGCCGAAAGAGTTGACCACAATGGTATACACATCAAGGGGAATATCCACGGCCTGCCGGATGCTGGAGAGAATCGGCAGTGACACGTCCGAGAGGGGATTGAGCGAGTTGGCCCCCATACTCTCCACCACTTTGGCACCGGCGGCATTACAGTATCCGCCGAATACGGAAAACTTGAAGATGATCTCTTCCGGGATGACACCTTCTTCGCGCATCTTGTTCAGTATGAAAAGGACCCCTTCGTCATAAACCAGAAAGCCCCGGAAACCGGCCTCGATGTTCCGCATGATATCGGCGATATGGTACGAGATGTTGTCGCTTCCCCGAAGTCTCAATCCATGTATCTGTCCTTCCGAGGTAGCGAATTCTTTACCGCCCGGATCCCAGCCTTTTCTGTGTCCCACGGTCATCACGACCTCGATTTTCTCCTCCCTGGCCATCCGGGCCATTTCTTTGAGCTCGCTGAAATCGCAGTAAGTGGAACCGCCCACGGCCGCCACAACCCGGTGAACGGTGATCCCCCGCCGGTTGCTCTCCTTTATCATGGCTTCCATGGTGCTGGCCCGTTCAACGCCGGCGATTTCAATCCGGAAATTGGCGCCGTCCGGAAAAGACTTGCCGGATGTGTTAAGTTGATATCCGTCCCTGCCCGGGATCCCCTGTTTCTCCATGAAATTTCTGATTTTATCCAAAACCTCGCTCATGCTGTTATCCTTTCTGCTTGTTTAACATCTTGTTGAGTTTGTCCATTTCTCCGTCCACCATTTTGTAGGTGTGCTCGGGTGCAGGAAATTTGTCTTCGAGAACGTCTTTACGGTATTGTGTGAATGCGTCCACAGTCTTTTCCGCAATATTTTCATATTTTTTCACGAACTTGGGGGTAAATGCCTGGAATATCCCGGCCACGTCACTTGATATCATCAACTGGCCGTCGGCGTTTTCTCCGGCGCCGATGCTGTAAACGGGAATGGCCAGCGTGTCCCGGATAATGCCGCACACTTCCGGGGGAACCGCTTCCACCAGAAGGGCAAAAGCGCCGGCTTTTTCAATGGCCCTGGCATCGTCGATGAGCTCATGAGCGGCTTCAGCGGTCCGGCCCTGGGCTTTGAATCCGCCGAGCTGGCCCGAACTCTGGGGCGTCAGTCCGATATGGCCCATCACCAGCATACCACCGTCCGATATGGCGGTTATCTGGGGACAGACCCGTTTCCCCCCTTCAAGCTTGATCGCATCCACACCGGCTTCCTTGTGGAACCGGCCCGCGTTCAGCACCGCATCCGGGATACTCACCTGGTATGAGAGAAACGGCATGTCCCCTATGATGAATGTGTTGGATGCGCCCCTTCTGACAGCTTCGGAGTGGTAAATGCACTGGTCCATTGTCACCGGAACGGTGCCGTCATAACCGTAAACGCACATTCCCAGAGAATCGCCGACAAGAATCATGTCCATGCCGGCCTGCTCTGCAAAACCGGCGGTCCAGAAATCATAGGCCGTGATCCATACCGCCTTTTCCCGGGTCTCCTTCATTTGCTGCAGGTCCCATCTCGATCGTTTTTTCCTGTCCATAACTTACTCCTATCGTATTTTTGTATGTCTGCGTCGTGATCGGTTGTTCCCGGGTCTGCCCGGTGTCAGCCGCAGGCGACTAAATATTTGCGTGTCTTTTCGGCCTGTGGCCGGCGCGCCAGGCCGCCCGCTCTGCGGGTGGCCTGAGACCCTTGGTTTAATCTATTTGTCACACAATGCATTACATCTGATATCTATGTGTGACACCTCTTAAAAAAAAATATTTTCCCGGGTTTGTCAAGGACTTTTTTAAAAAAATGGTTTTTTACTGGGGAGTGCCCATGTAGCGGGAGAGTTCGGCTGATATCTCCAGGAGATGCGCTTTCATTTCCGCCACCACCCTGTGGGTCAGCCGCATGGCCGGGCCTGAAATGCTGAGGGCATAGGCCGGATAGCTGTTGTGGTCGAATATCGGGGCGGCGATGCATCTCAGGCCCGCCGCCATCTCTTCATCATCCACCGCATACCCTTCTTTTTGTATTTTGATCAGTTCTCTGGAAAGTTCGGCCCGGTCGGTAATGGTGTTGGGGGCGCAAGGGGACAGTTCGGTGTTGTCTATGTACTGTGCCTGTTCACTTTCCGGAAGATTGGCGAGGATGGCTT
>CAYZHB010000116.1:0-9581 GCA_964478245.1 uncultured Desulfobacterales bacterium
GACGCGGCACCCACCTCCCAGATCGGCGCCTCAAACCATTTTGAGGTGGCCATCGCGGTTGCCCTTACCCTGTACGGCACCGGATCCGGGGCCGCGCTTGCAACCGTGGTGGGGGTATTGATCGAAGTTCCCATCATGCTGGCACTGGTGCGGTTCTGCCTGCGAACACGCGGATGGTTCCCGCGCGAGCCGGAAAAAGCTCCGGTCATGTAGCGGTTGGAAAGAGGGGTTTTCCATCTGCAAACCGGTGGCGCGAGAGGAAGGAGGGCGCAAGCCCTCCTTCTGCTTATCGATATGACTATAAAAAATTATTCATTCCGGCCGGGGCCGTAACTGACCTCGAAAACCGGCACTCACTGGTCCTGGAGCTTTTTGTCCACCTTTTTGGCCAAATGATCCCGAATAAATTCCATGGCCTTATCCCGGTCTTCATCCAGGGCAATGGAGAGAATCTGCCGGACCTCTTCAGCCGAAAGTTCCATTTGTATGTCTTTGAGTCTTCGCATGGGTATTCTTTGCATTTCCGGTGTTTTTTATTACTTTCCGAACGGGCACTTGGGAAAAGTGCAGGACTTGCAGTTCAGGCAGAATCCTCCTTCCGCGTATGCCGCCAGATCTTTTCTGGTGATATGCCGGCCCGCCAGTATCCTGGGAAGAAGTAGATCAAGGGCGGTTGTCCTGTGAAACAATGCGCATGCAGGAACGCCAATGACACGAACGGACCCTATGCGCGCCAGCAGCGTCATTGCCCCGGGCAGTATGGGGGCTCCGTATAATACGTCTTCAAGGCCGGCAAGCTCCAACCCTTTGCGGGTTCGGTCATCAGGGTCCACAGACAGGCCGGCCGTGGTTATAATAAGATCCGCTCCCATGCCGGTCATCTTCCTGATGTTTTCTGCTATCAGGTTTTCATCATCAGCCACCACGGTCGAATGGATTACGGTGCAGTTAAAATAAGCTGTTTTTTTTCTGATAACAGGATCGAACCTGTCCTCGATAATACCCTTGTATACTTCCGTGCCGGTCACGAGTATGCCTACTTTCGCGGGTTTTATCGGCAGTACCGAGAAGAGCGGAGAATTCCCGAGGGCCTCTATGGCATGCTCAAAGCGGCCCCTTTTCAGGTAAAGGGGAATGGCCCGTGATCCTGCGAAAGGCTTGTCCTTTTCCACCAGGATATTGTTCTGGCGGCAGGTGCACATTACGTCCGGCACGAGGTTGAAATTTTCCAGGGCGCAGGTCTCTATGCTCAAAAGCCCGGTGATTTCAGAATAAAAATTGATTTTACCTTCAGAAGGGGGGGATTTGTAATACACGTTTTCCCCGGCCATTTTTTCAGCAAACGCGGCAACGGCATCGTTTTCATGAACCCAGCCTTCGGCCGGCACAGTAAAGTCCTCCACGTAAACCGTAGAGCGCCCCATCTGCTGGAGCCGGCACAAATCCCCGGCCCCGATTTCCTGGCCGGCCCTGAATGCCGGGTACTTTGACCTGCCGGGAATGATCCGGGTCATGTCGTGCAGGGCCTTTTCGCCTGCCGCTTCTTCCACTGCAACGGCCCTTGGTTCAGGCAGAGGTTCGTCGCCGCAAAGTTCCCGGTCGTTATGCCTGTAGGGTGCCTCTCCCTGGCAGCCCCGGCATATCGCACCGTCTTTTACCGGGTAGGCCTCCCTGCAGGACGGACAAATTGCTATGGCCCCCATTTCATGTTTTTTCGCAGCCCTCTGCCTTATAACCACATGTTTTACTGAAAGACAGCCGTTGCCGGCAGCCTCGATCTGTGCAAACAGCCTGTCCGTGTCCTGTTCCGCCTTGGTTTTTTTCTTTAAAAACCAGTCCCGGATTTCAGGATAAGACTCAAGCTTTTCCGGGTCGATCCACACTCTCCATCCTTCATATGTGTACTTGTCATAAAGGGTCAGGGCATAACGGCCCAGATTGACCACTTTCATCCAGTTGTTTCCCGTGCTGCAGAGGGTAAGAAGCTGGACCGCATCAGGAAGGCATTTCGGGGTTTCCACCAGAGCTTCGAGCAGGGTGCCCCGGGGAAGCCTTTTCTTGGCCTCCTCCACCATATAGCCGCCTATGAGAAGCCCGGGGGCGGGATATCCGTGAAAGGATTTAGCTGTATCAACGAATTCCGAAAACGTGTATTGCCCTATATTCATGGTTCTTTCCTTAAAACAAGAAAGAGAGGTTCTTCCGGTTTTCTACCGCTTTGCGGGTAAGTTCGGCCAGAAGCTGATAAAATCCGGTTCGAGCTTTCTGTTCAACTTTTCTGGTAAAAGGCTCGATCCAGGCGTTCAGGTGTCGGGTGAGAAATCTGTGTTTTAACTCATCGAGTTTCTCTGCGGTTTCAGGGTCAGCCATAGCCCGGGCCGAGCACAGGTACGCGAGAAATTCAAGCTCGGCAACAATATGATCCGGAGGGTTTTTGAAACTATCCGCCATATCCAGCCCGGCTTCCCGGTATATCTCGACTGCATCCTGTGTGGATTCACCCATCAGGTTGCGCTCTTTATCCAGATACACGGAGCCGAAAGGAGGGGCAGCCAGCTCAAACGGGCCTAGGAAAAGGCGGGCATGATCAAGTCTGATCTCGCTTAGGGCAGTTGCTTCAAACCTGTTTTTAAGCTCCAAAAGCGGGTCGTACAGAATCCCTTCGGGCGGATTGTCCGCGGTACACAAATTTTCCAGCCTGCCTGCAAGCTCCTGGTCCGGTTCGTCATAGCAGGCCGCCAGCACCGAAAATCCTTCAGCTTCGCTGCTTGACACAGACATCATACCTCCTCCGGGGCCGCCCCCAGATCAAAGAACTTCTCAGCCAGGGTGTAAATGGTGAGCACTGTGAATAATACCAGCAGAATAATTCCCCATTCATACATACTGGGCACGTAATGGATAAACTCCGGCGCTCCTTCCGCCTGCACCCCCATGGGTTTAACGTTTCCTGACAAAAGCTGTTCAAACCGGCCCGCAAACATGCCGATTAATACCAGAGCAGAGGCGGCAAGCTGGGCTGCCAAATTTTTTCGCAGGGAGGGAAAAGCCAGTATCACAAGAGGGATGAGAATGCCGGCGATCCATTCGACATTAAAAGACAGGCTGCCCATCATATGCACGAATCCGGCCATCTGTTCAGTATCCGCGGCAAACGCCCGGATGATCCGAAGCACAAACACCACCAGTGTGGCACCCAGGGAAACGCCCAGATACAGACTAAGGTCGCTTCTGGCCAGGATTTCCCCTTTGTTTCGGCTCGCCTTTAACCAGTTATTGATCACAGAGGACAAAAGCAGGGCCGCAAGTCCGCTGGCAAGTGCTGTGACCAGAAAATACAGGCCCAGGGTAAAGCCGAAAAATCCAAGTCTTGCCTGCACGGTGCCGAATACCACCGACAGGGACAAAAAAGAGAAAAAAGACAGCAGCAAAGCCCCAATGGCTGCTAA
The DNA here is from genome assembly GCA_964478245.1 of uncultured Desulfobacterales bacterium. GTDB lineage: Bacteria > Desulfobacterota > Desulfobacteria > Desulfobacterales > Desulfobacteraceae > CAYZHB01. The sequence continues at coordinate 3,450 of CAYZHB010000116.1, forward strand.
CAAGCCTTCAGCCCGATGCCACTTGCCCTGGTGCATGGTCAGAAATTTAAACACGACAAACGCGAAATAAAAACCGTAAAGAATGGCCATCCACCAGATGGGCGATGTCAGGTTCGGGGAAAAAGCAACCCATATCAGATTGGTCAGGGTTCCTATGGGCCCAAGGTCCAGTCCTTTGCACATCAGCCCGGCCAGCAGGGTGGCAAAAGCAAGTAATGCAGCTCTTTTGGCCACCGGATAAAGATGTTTGGCCCCGAATACCGTGGGCAGCGAGGAAAGCAGGGTCAGCCCGGCTGCGGTCAGGCCGAAAAACAGGTACCCGGACATGGGAAGCCCCCAGAAGACGACGTTTCTTGTGTTATAGACGCCAAGACCGGCAAATATGCTGGTCAGGGCCGCAAAGATTCCCAGTGCAAGCCCGGTAATCAACAGCAATATCCAGGCTCTGGCAAAAGTTTTGCTGGCAGTCATCAGAGTCCTCCTTTGGTCTTTTGATAAGTACCGGGGTTAAAGCTCCGGATATAGTATATCTTTGGCTCGGTCCCCAGATGCTCCTTTAGCCTGTAAGGCCTGTATTTCCCCAAAAGCTTGCTTACCTCGCTTTTCGGTTCGTCAAGGTCCCCGAAAATACGTGCGTCTGCCGGACATGCCTCCACGCAGTAGGGAAGCAGTCCGCGAATCAGCCGATGATCGCAGAAGGTGCATTTTTCCACTACGCCCATGGGCCTTTCCGCAGGAAGGGTGGTTCCCCGCTCCGGATTTTCATAAGGGGGCCTTCTGGCGGTTCCGTAGGCTGATGCCTGGTCGGCCCCGGAACTGGTACAGTCCTTGATGAGTTCTTTTTTCCGTACCCATTGTTGGTGAGGTTGTTCCCAGTTATAAGAGATCACCCCGTAAGGGCAGTTGGCAATGCAGTACCGGCACCCGATGCATTTGTCAGGGTCATGCATGGTGATTCCGCCTTCCGCCTTGTGCATGGCCTTGGTGGGGCATCCCCGCACGCAGGGCGCATGTTCGCAGTGATTGCAGAGGGTGGGGGTGTAGTGAAAGCGTACATTGGGGAAGGTCCCCACGGTTTCGGTGATCTTGTAGGACCAGCTGATGCCTTCGGTGAGATTGTTTTCATTTTTGCAGGCGATAATGCAGGCCCCGCAGCCGACGCATCGCTGGTGGTCTATGACCATTACATATTTCATGCTTCAAGCCTCCTCGAATTGATTTTCCGGCGAATTACAACTTGACGATTTTCACCCGGGTTGTGCTGTAATATGCCGAAGAGCCGCTTAAGCGGTCATAATCGGCGGGCAGTATGTAATTGTTGTTGCCGCCCCGGGGTTTTTTGCCGAAAACTTCCGCAGCCCGGCTGCCGTAGGCCCAGTGGCCCTGGCCGTAGCATTTGGCAACACATCCGGGCCGGACACCTTCCCACAGTGTGGCCGTACACTCGATTTCGCCCACAGGGGAGATGATTTTGATTTTGTCTCCCCTCTCAATGCCCAGTTCAGCCGCGTCCCGGGGGTTGAGCTTGGCTGCGTCCTGGTAGTTCACATCCCCAGGGTCCAGGTCTTTTAACTCATAGTACCAGGAGCAGTTGGCAGACCTTCCCTCCCGGTTGAGCCGGGCCTTGTGGTCCACAAACAAAAGGGGGTATTCTTCCGGATCACCGTGTACGTAAGGTTCCTCGTGATGCGGCACAAAGGCCAGTTCCCCGCGTGCTTGGTATTTGCAGACCTCGAGCACGTGGTCCACATCCGTGTCGTGTTTTTTGCCGTGTTTTTCCAGTGCGGTTTTCAGGGTTTGGGAGTAGAATTCGAATTTTCCGGTTTCGGTTTTCATTTTGCCCCACCTGGCACGGTAGGGATAGGGATCCGAGTTCCATACCCCGATTTTTTTGAACTCCTCCCAGCCGTTGATTTTGTCCCCGCCCTTGTATCGCTTCGGGTCCCACAGGTCCCGGGTGGCGATTTTTGCGGCATATTCCGAAAACTGCTTTTCATCTTCAGGCGCTTTTCCTGTTTCCGGGTCTGCAAATTGTTCCACATGATAGCGGTGCAGGTTATCAAAACCTCGTTCGGCAAGCTTTTTGCCCAGGAGAAAGGGGACCTCGGTCTCATCAATCTTAAAGTCAAAGGGCATGTCGATGATGGGCTGCAGAAGAGGAATATGCCGGTACCCGTTGCCGGTGGATTTGAGATACCCCCATTTTTCAAACATGTGATGGGTATCCGGCAGGACCAGGTCGGCAAACCAGGAAAATTCCGATGCGTTGGTGGTGATGTGCACCAGGAAGGGAATTTTGGAAAGGGCCTTGTCCCACCGCTGGCCCTGGGGGGCCGAGAAGTTGAAGTTGTTCATGTAGGCCACCGCCATCTTGATATCATAGGGGTCTTCGTCAGCGATGCCGTCTGCGGCCCGGTTGGTGATCACCCCGCCCCCGGATTTTCCCTTCTTGAGGCAGGGAAATTCCAGGCGGCCGCGCTGATCGATTTTTTCATGATCTTTCCCCTTTTTGGCAATATCGTCCAGATATTGATCATATCCGGGGAAATCGCTGGTATACTCCTTGTTGGAGACCATGGTTCCGCCCAGGTTGTCACAGGCGCCCACAAGGCCGTTTAAGGCGTGGCAGGCCATGCTGGCATAGGCCCCCCGGACCTGCATGACCGGCCCTCCGCCCATCCAGGACATGGCGTGCGGTGCGGCTTGTGCGAATTCCACGGCCACCCTGCGGATCTGGTCGGCATCCACACCCGAGATTTTTTCCGCCCATTTCGGGGTTTTGTCCTTCAGCTCCAGGTTCCACCACCGGACCACTCCGTGGGTGTATTTTTCCTCAAACAGGGTTTCATCCACTTCCTGACCCTTAACGAACCGGTTTTTACCGTCTTTGAAATCCCCGACAAAATCCTTGTACCACAGCCCTTCAGCCAGTATCACGTGGGCCATGGCCACAGCTAAAGCCCCGTCGTACCCGGGACGCGCCGGAATCCATTCATCCGCCTTGGCGGCAGTGGCCGACAGCCTGGGCTCCACGATGGCCACCTTGGCCCGGTTCAGGGCGTTGCCCCAGGCCTTGGAGTAGTACGATACCTGCCGGTTGGCAGCCAGGGGGTCTGCGCCCCACAGAAGGATGTAGCGGGTGTTTTCCACGTCGTACTGGCGGTAGCCCCAGAAGCCTTCGGTGTAATAGGGCCCGAATTTTTCGCCTTCTGCGCATATGGCGCTGTGGGAGATGTTGTTGGGCGATCCGATGATCTTGGTCATGGAGTCGTAAAGGATGTCCCGCATGTAGGTGTAGCGGCCGCGCATGAGCATGTATTTGTGGGACTCCCGGTTTTTGCGCAGCTCCATGATGCGGTCGGCCATCATGTCCAGGGCCTCGTCCCAGGAAACGGGAACAAACTTCGGGTCCTGATCCCGGCCCTTTTCCGGATTGGTTCTTTTCATGGGCACCTTGATCCGGTCCGGGTCATAGACCTGCTGCAAGGCCATGTGCGCCCTGGGGCAGCTGGCCCCGCCGTTGACCTTTGAATGGGAATTGCCTCTTACCTTGACCGCTCTTCCGTCGATCACGTAGACCTGCTTGGCACACCAGGAGGTGCACCCCTGGCAGGCGGCAGGCCGCCATTGTGCTGATTGTCTCCCGGTTTCCGCATTGGCCTTTTTCAGGGGCACAAAAGCACTCAGGCTCAGCCCGGAACTCAGCACGGCACCCGCGGCCAGTGAAGATTTGACAAACGCCCTGCGGCTGATTGCAATGCCGCAATTTCCTGTACTGCTCATGGATTCGTTTTTTTTCATACTGCCGTCCATTTTTAGTGTTTTAATTTGGATTCGTGTGTTGTATCCAGTATATGTTTAAAGTCAAACAGGCCGAAAGAAAAGGGATACGAAAAAATAAAATGTCTGCATTTTTGCAAGCATCTCTTCTATAACCGTGGAGCAACGAAAAGCGGATTGAGTCAACGACCACCCGCAAAGCGGGTGGCTTGGAATGTATGCATTCGCATACAAAACAAAAACACGTCAGTGTTTCAATCGTTGACGGTTGTAACGGGGGGCATAGCCCCCGGTTTTGAAACAACCAATAAATTTTCATAGTTTGGCGCTGTATGACAGACAGAGTATCTGAATTATACCCCCGTGTCAACAACCCGAATCCACCACCTGTTTTTGACATAGCTGTATAGTTTCATTTGAAGCAAACTTTTTTCAAAGCTGAGGCGGGCAGTTTCAACTTCCGGTATAACAATAAGCGGCGCTTGTATTCTTTTTCTTCAGGTTGTTTTGACTTTTCCGGGTTCGCCGGCAGCGTGGGTCGCAGGCTGTTTTTTTAAAAAGGTTGCTCTGTGTCAAAAAAATTTAAAATTCCTGTGATACTCGTTTAAAAAGATCCTTGTGCCATCGGTGTCTGTCCATCAGACGGCGATCAAAAATTCGAGAGGATGAAACACCTGCCGGGAAAACTGATGCTGCAGCTGCAGGCGGCAGGACAGACAGTCGGTGATAATGGTCCGGCCGGATGCGGCGGCCAGCCGGTCAAACAGGGGACCGCCCATGGCAAGGGAATGGTCATGAAAGCTTTTTTTATAGCCCAGATGGCCGCCCATGCCGCAGCAGTGCATGTCCGTGCCCACCTGTTTGATATCCGCACCGGGCAGTTCGTTGATCAACTGGTAATAGGGCTGCCCGATACCTTGTTCCCGCTGGTGACAGGGGGCGAAATAGGCCAGGGGCTGGTCCGGAATCCGTAAGCCCAGTCCCGTTTTCCCGCTGTTCTGAAGCGACAGCAAATATTCCCCCATATCTTTGACTTTCAATGACAGGTCAATGCGCTGTAATGGGTCGATACCGGAAAAATACCCGTTATCCTTGAGTATGTTTTGGTAAATACTTTTGGGAACGGCGGTGAATGTCTGATCTTTGGAGCCTAAAGGCACTTTCATGACATTTGGATCGGCCCCTGACTGCTGCTGAAACGCATCTGAATAATACGCGTTTTCCAGAAGCAGTTTTTTGAAAAAATACCCGCAGGTAGGACAGGAGCAGACAATGTCATATCCATCCTGCATACAGGCACCAAGGCTTTCCAGGTTGGCCTGGATCCGTTTTGTTGCTTCCTGCCGGTTTCCTTCCATGACCAGGGGCATGCTGCAGCAGTGCTGGGAAGGGACAAACACCTGGATTCCGTTTTGCTCCAGCAGGCCCACAGCTGCTTTGGCCACCTCGGGAAAAAGATATCCGGCACTGCATCCGGCAAAATAGGCGACCTTGGAGGCACCCTGGCCGGTATGCTTATCAGGCGCGGTCAATCCCCTTTTTCGGGCCCACGCAAAAAAACTTTCCCCAGGAAAGACGGGCAAGGATCTTTGAGGATGAATATCCAGGGCTTTTTTTGCCATTGCTGTGACAGGTTTCAGCCGGTTCAGGGGATTTGTGACAGTGGAAAATGCCGTTCCCCAACGGCCGGCCTGCTGGACATCCGACAAAAGCCTTGCGGACAGCGGCGGCTTTTTGTCCCGTGCCCGGGCGGCTTTGGCTTTCAAAATCAACATCCGAATATCCCGGCACGGACACAGCCCGCAAAGGGGGCACAGATCCACAAGGGATGCCAGATCTTTTTCATCCGGCGGACTGCCGGTTTCCTCTGCCAGGTCGTCCAGGCGGTACAATTCAGGGAAAAACAGGCAGTCCTCTTCCATATGTTCCCGGCACACCCCGCATCCGGAACGGCCGGCACATTTTTTGAAGATTTCCAGCATCAGGGATGTAAACGATTCCCCCATTGCCATCATCCGTCCAGATGAGATTTCATCCCGGCATTCTTTTGCTGTTCGATCTGTTTGATGAATGCCTTGAGAAGGCGTAAGGCTTCTTTGCCATCTGCATCCAATACTGCGGCTTTCATCTGTAAAAATTCCTGTTCCGTCAGGTTCAATACCATGTTGACGCTCCCTTATTCTCTGTATGATTATTTTATGAAAAATCCGATGTCTGTGAGGGGCCGTACCCGCAGAGAGATGGCAACCACTTTTTGCACATCCTCGATTTCCAGGTCAATATGGACCGGTTTCAGGTTCATGGGTTTCCTCCTTTTGTTGTGTGAATACAAAATACAGGCAGGGCATCAGA
>CAYZHB010000117.1:0-9557 GCA_964478245.1 uncultured Desulfobacterales bacterium
TTCCATGTCGCTTCCGTTGATCCGGATCCGTCCCGCGTTCTGTCGGTAAAATCCCGTGATCAGATTGATCACGGAACTCTTGCCTGAGCCTGTGTGCCCGATGATACCGATGGATTTTCCTTTCTCGATCAGAAACGAGATGTTTTTCAGCACGGGCTCGCCTTCGGTGTAGGCAAAGGAGACATCTTCAAACGCGATGGCATCGATGGTTTCGAGTGTGCTTTTCTTTTCTGAAACCCGGTCCTTGAACGGCGGGTTGTCCAGCACCGATATGATCCGCTCGGCCGAGGCCAGTGCGTTCTGCAGCAGGTTGAACTTCTCGGACAGGTCTCTTACGGGTCTGAAAAACATTTTCATGTAGGAGAGAAAGGCCACCAGAAGGCCGATGGTAATCTCTCCCTGCGCCACACTCCTCCCCCCGACAAAGATGATGATGCCGACGCAGAAGACGCTCAGAAATCCGATGAACGGCATAAAGACGGCGAAAATCCGGATCTGGAACATGCCGGCCATGTAATAGTCATGGTTCAGCTTTCTGAACCGGTTTAAAAATGTCTCGGTCCCGCCCGTGGTCTGGATGACCTTTATACCGGTGACCGCCTCGGAAAAGCTGTGATAAATCTCCGAGATCTTCTGCCTGAGCGTCCGGAACGCCGTTCTGGAAACCCGGGAGAAAAAGAATATGCTGACGAGCATCACCGGCACCACGGAAAAAATCCAGAGGGAAAGATAAAAACTCATGGACAGCATGACCGCCATTATGCCCGCCATCAGGACAAGGTCCTTGAAAACGAACACCAGTATGGTGGTAAACATTTCGTTCATGTTTTCCACATCCCCGGCCACCCGGCTGACCAGCCGGCCGCTCGTGTTTCTGTCGTAATAGGCCACCGGCAGGTAGGCCATGTGATCGAAAAGGGTGCATCGCAGTCCCAGGATGATTTTCTGCCCGGTGTACTCCATGAAGAGCGACTGGGCGAAATCGATCAGGAAAGAGACCCCGATCACTGCGGCAAATACCAGCACGAACACCGCAACTGTCATGTTCACGTTCAGGAACGTCACGCTGCCCGACGTGGTGGCCGGCAGGATAAACCCGTCAATGGCTTTCTGGGTGAAAAGCGGCACCAAGAGATCCAGAAAGGTTACGATGAACACCATGAACACGGATATGCAAAGCATCCAGAAACAGGGCCGGATAAACGGCCAGAGCCCTTTTGCCAGCATGATGTCCGAGAGTTTTATCTCCCGCTCTTCAGCCGTTTTCTCAGCGTGCATGGTCCCCCTCGAACATCTGAACCGCCCAGGACTCTCTGTAAAACCGGCTTTTCTCCATGAGTTCGTCATGACGGCCGGCACTCTCGATAATACCGTTTCTGAAAATATAGACGGTGTCGCACGCGGTCAGCGCGGAAATCCGGTGCGAGACAATGATGAGCGTGGACCGGGCCCGGGCCTTTATATTGTGAATGCCGGCCAGCACGTCCGAGGCGGTATCCGTGTCCATCTGGCTGACCGGATCATCCAGGATGACAATGCCCTTCTCGTGAAGAAGCGTCCTTGCCAGGGCGATCCGCTGCTTCTGTCCGCCGGACAGGGTCACGCCCCGCTCGCCCACCATTGTATCGAGACCCGCCGGCATGGCCCTGACCGTTTCCCGGAGCCGGCAGACATCCAGTATCTCGTCGACCTTTTCTCCGGGCACTGTTTTTCCCATCAGGATATTCTCCCTTACGGTGCCGGAAAAGAGAAAACTCTCCTGGGGCATGTAGGCGATGTGCGCCCGCAGGCTGTCCAGGTCCACCTGTTGCAGGGGGACGCCCCCGATATGAATGCGGCCGCTGTCCGGGTCGTAAAGCCGGCATACAAGCTGCACAAAACTGGTCTTGCCGCTTCCGGGCGGACCGCTTATGCCGATGGTGCTTTCCGGCGCGATGGTCACGGAAATATCGGTGAGAACGGGCGCATTGTCCCCATAGGAGAAGGTCACCTTTTCAAACCGGAGCGGTCCGTTTTCCGAGGGGATCGGCACCGCGCCGGCAGGGCTGGACACCCGTGGCTGTGCGGAAAGCAGCCGGTTGACCCGCTTCAGGGAGGCCGTCCCTCTCTGGAGCAGATTGGTCACCCATCCCAGTGCGATGATGGGCCAGGACAGAATGCCGAGATACTGGATGAACGCCACCAGCTCCCCCGGCGAGATGGTGTTCCGAATGACAAGGTATCCCCCGAAAATGATGATGATGAACGTGGACAGATTGAAAAAAAACGACATGCAGGGCCGTAAAAGGGAGGTGACAAACGCCCGTTTCAGGTTCTTGCCGAAATAGTCCCGGGAAAAATCCGCCACTTTCCGGCTGACCACTTTTTCAAAGTTGAATACCTTTATCACCCGTATCCCGAAAAAGCACTCCCTGACGAGTTCGGTCAGGGCCGAGTAGGACTCCTGGGCGGTTTCATGGTAGCGGTGCATCTTCCGGCCCAGGCGCCTTATGACGATCACCAGAAACGGCATGGGAATCAGGGCGGCAAGGGTGAGCGTGGCATTCATCCACAGCATGATGCAGATCGTGGCGCCCCCCAGCAGCACCGCATCGGTCAGGGCGACCAGCCCCATGCCGAACGCGATCCGGATATGGTTGATGTCGCTCGTGGCATGGGCCATGATATCCCCTGTCTTGACGTTATCGTAATAGGCCCCGTCCAGGGTCAGCATCCGGTGGAACAGCTGCTCCCGGATCCCCTTTTCAAGGTCCCGGGACCCCCCGATCAACAGCACCCGCCACCAGTAGCGCAGTATGAACATGAAAAATCCCGCCAGCGCGATAATACCGGCCTGCCTTAGGAACACGCCCGAATCCGGTGCCGCTTCGGCCAGAAGGTCCACCGCGCGCTTCACAATGACCGGCACCAGGAGCTGAAGGCCGTCCACGATCAGCATGCACAAAATGCCCACGGCAATTTTCCACCTGTTTTCCCTGAAATACGGCAGCAGTACGTTTAACACTTCTTTTTTCCCTGTATCCGTTTCCATTCGCCGGGACCCGAATATCCGGCCCACACGACGGCCGGATCCCCTGCCCGCATGTTCGTTACTCCCCGTCTGCTTCCTTCAAATGCACATACACCTGCCGGCCCGCCATGGCCAGGCATTCGGCATCCAGGTACGCTTCCGCCCGTTTTTCAAAGAGCACCGAGCATGCGGCCGGGAACATCTCATCCGTGTCATTGAAAAGCAGCGCCACCATAATTTTCGGCAGCACCCTGAAAGAGACCGCGATATCATAGGCAGCCCCGGTATCCTCATATCCCCCTCCGCGTTTCCGGCACGCCGCCTCGAGCGCCCGGCGACGGCCGGCAAACAACGACGCAAGCGGCCGCTCCACGTCATTGGCAAAGTAGGAAACCAGCGGCGCCGAATCCCGGAAATCCCGGAAAGAGACAAGGTCCCGCTCCGCCGGTACGGCAGAGGGGCACTGCAGCAGATAGTTGCTCAGCATCACGCAGATATCGTGCGGCGGTCTTTTCCCGCTCGCGTCACAAATCCCGCTGGCAGAGACCCGGCAGGGATTGTCAAAAAACGGCACAATGGCGGTATCCCCCTCAAGGGTGATCCCGAGAACCGGCGCCCGGTCTTTAAGGGATATCTTGCCGATCCGTTCCAGATACCGGTTATAGGTTTCATCAAACACCCTGTTTTCACCTTTTGTCACGTGTCGCTCTCCTTTTTCCGATCCGTTTCGTGCAGAATACTACATCATGAAGTAGGGGTCCACATCCACCATTACAGTGGCTTTCGCCTGGTTTTTAATTGTCCTGTCGGCCATCACGTTTCTCGCGAGGGTGTTCAGCACCGCCGGGTTTTTCCCCTTCAAAAGGATCTGCCACCTGTAACGGGTGGCGATTTTCGGTATGCCGGCCCGGGCAGGCCCCAGGATATCGGCAGCCCCTTTAAACCGCTTATCCCCTTCAATCGCTCCCGTAAGCAGCTCTCCCATCTTCAGCGCACACGACCGCACGGGCGCCTCTTCGGTGCCGGATATCTTCAGCTGAATGATCCGGGCATACGGCGGATAGGAAAGCGCTTTCCGGAAAGGGGTTTCATTTGCGAAAAATTCTTCGAAATCCTGGTTTTTAGATGCCGCTATCGTAAAATGGTCCGGGTTGTAGGTCTGCATGATCACTTTTCCCTTTTTTTCGCCTCTTCCGGCCCTTCCCGCCACCTGGGCAAGCAGCTGAAACGTGCGCTCGCCTGCCCGGAAATCGGGAAAATTGAGGGAAAGATCCGCGCATACCACGCCCACAAGGGTAATATACGGAAAGTCATGCCCCTTGGCCAGCATCTGGGTGCCCACCACGATATCGACCGTCCGGTTTTTCAGCATTTTCAGCAGTTTCACCAGCTGGCCCTTTTGCCGGGTGGTATCCTGATCCATGCGGGCGATCCGGGCATCGGGAAAAAGGGAGGCCAGCATGCCCGCCACCTTTTCCGTGCCGAACCCGAGCTGAACGATTTTGGAAGACCCGCAGCCGGGGCATTTGATCTTTGCTCCGGCCGTGTAGCCGCACAGATGGCACCGGTAGTGGTTCATCTCCCGGTGATACGTCATGGTGAGATCGCAGAACCGGCATTTGAGCGAACTGCCGCAGGCGCCGCACACGGGGAAGGTGGCAAATCCCCGCCTGTTGAGGAAAATCAGGGCCTGCTCCCCCCTGTCGAGGCAGGCCCGTATGGCCTCTGAAAGCACCGGTGTAATGATTTTGTTGCTGCCACGGGACTCCCGGTATTCTTTCAGGTCCACCAGGGTGATTTCCGGCAGGGGTTTTTTGTTGATCCGCTTTGTCAGTTTGAGCTCGCAGAACTTGCCTGCGCAGGCATTGTAGTAGGACTGGACAGACGGCGTGGCCGATCCGAGCACCACCGGTACGCCGTGCTGCTTTGCCCTGACAACGGCAAGATCCCTTGCGTTGTACCGCAGACCGCTCTCCTGCTTGTACGAGGTGTCATGCTCCTCGTCCACGATAATCAGGCCGGGATTGCCGAACGGGGCGAAAATCGCGGACCTTGCCCCGATCACCAGCGATACCGACCCTTTCATGATGCGCCGCCACTGATCCAGGAGTTCCGCATGGGAAAGCCCGCTGTGGAGCACTGCCACCCGGTTGCCGAACCGGGCCCTGAACCGCCTCTCCGTCTGGGAAATCAGGGATATCTCCGGCACGAGTACGATGGCTGAACGCCCTTTGGCCAGGGCCGCCTGTGCCGTCCGCATGTACACTTCGGTTTTGCCGCTGCCGGTCACCCCGGAAAGCAGATACCGCTGAAACCCCTTTTCCATCCCCTGTATGACGGTATCGACAACCGCTTCCTGCTCCCGGGTAAGCGGCGGCGGCACATCCGGATCCACCGGGTCCCCGAACGGGTCCTGGAAAACCGCCCGTTCCTCTGTTCGCACACAGCCGTCCGCTTCCAGATGCCGCACCAGCCGGGGAGCGGTGGGTACGGTCTTCCGCAGTTCCCGCATGGAGACTTCGCCGCTGGCCCCGACAAGGGCCAGTATCTCCTTTCGCTTTTTGGAAAGCCGCACATCCCCCCCGGGATAGGTGCAAAAAACAACGTATTTCTCCTTTTTGATTTTCGCGGTGTCGTGTTTGAGGGTGACGGTCCTTTCCACCAGGCCCTGTTTTTCCAGTTTTCCGACCAGGTTGTGGATGCCGGGATTGCCGCTTTTTGCGGCCAGCTTTTTCAACGGGGCGGGCCCGCGGGTCACGAGCTGTGACAGCACATCCCTTTCGCCGGGGGAGAGGCGCCCGCTTTCCAGCGACGCCGCGCCCTCTTCGGTCGCGGAGATCATGGCCACGTCATACCGGTTCAGCCCCACCGGCAGCGCCGTTTTGATCACATCTCCCAGGGGGTGGATATAGTAATCGGCGATCCATTTGAAAAAGGGCACCATCTGGGGCGGAAAAAGCGGGATATCATCGAGCACGTCGAATATGCGTTTTGCCTTGAAGCCCTTGTCATCAGCGCTTTCCGCAATCACGTAACCGGTCACCCGCCGCCGGCCGAACGGCACCAGCACCCGCATGCCCGGCACAGCCGCTTCTTTCAGGTGCGAGGGCTTTCTGTAAACAAACGTGCCGTGCACCGGGAGCAGTACGGCCACCTCGATGTATTCATTCCCGCTCATCCCTTCTTTCTTTCACAAAAACAGACGAATTTCAATCAAACTCTTCTGCCCGGATCCCTCATGCACTTTTTTTAACGGTTGAAAAGAAAGGCCGGCCGGTCAGCCGCAGCGTCTTTTCCGCTCTTCAGGACAGAAATTTGAAAAAGGCGAACCGGCCGACTACATGTATGTGCTCATCAAGGGACGCGTCAAGCTGACCATCGGCGACGAAGACAATCTGGTGGTGTACGTGGCGCAGGACCCGGGTCAGGTGATCGGCTGGTCCACCATCCTGGAACGGGATGTGTATTCAGCATCGGCTGAATGTCCCGAAACCACCGTCATGATGAAACTTGAAAAGAACAGCTTCCTCCAGAAACTTCAGGAGGTGCCGGAAAGCGGGGCCCTTCTTTACAAGAGAATCGCCCGCACGCTCGGGGACAGACTGCTTGCGCTCTATCCCAGTATGACGTGACACGTGATTTCAATTTGAATAAAAATCTGGTACAGTACCGCAGCGTCAAAACAAGGAACCGAAAATACACGGGTCCCAAGTGATCCGTGTATTTGTCAAAACGGGAAGAACTTAGAAGAAGTGAATTTCAGGAAAGGACGACACGGCCGATGAAGGGGTATGTGCAGGTGTATACGGGTGACGGCAAGGGCAAGACGACTGCGGCGATAGGGCTCGCTTTGCGGGCGGCCGGCGCCGGGCTGAACGTATTGATCGTTCAGTTTCTGAAAATGGGAGATTATTCTGAAATCAAGGCGCTGAGAAAACTGTCGCCCCGTATCACCGTGGAGCAGTACGGCTGCGGCAGGTTCGTGATGGGCGCTCCTTCCGACGAGGAAAAAGCGGCCGGACAAAAGGGATACAAAAGAATCGCGGCGGCGCTCACAAGGGGTGAATACGATCTCATCATCGTGGAAGAAGGGAATGTGGCCGTCACCTGCGGCATCCTGTCGGAAAATGACCTGCTCACCCTGATAGAGCGGAAACCGGACAACGTGGAACTTTTGATCACCGGCCGCGGAGCCGCTGAAAAAGTGGTGGAAAAGGCGGATCTGGTAACCGAGATGAAAGCGGTCAAGCACTATTTTGATCAAGGGGTTGCGGCAAGAAAAGGCATAGAGAAGTGAGCGCGGCCAGACGGGTGGCGATCCTCGGCACCGGCTCCGAGGTGGGCAAAAGCATCGTGGCGACAGCCCTCTGCAGGTGCCTTTCCGATGCCGGGATTTCCACGGCCCCGTTTAAATCCCAGAACATGTCCAACAATTCCGGTGTCACGCCGGAAGGCCTTGAAATGGGCCGTGCCCAGATCGTCCAGGCCGAGGCCGCACGCATCCCCCCGCATGTGGACATGAACCCGGTCCTGCTCAAGCCCACCGGTGAAAAGGGCGCCCAGGTGGTGCTCCACGGGAAAGTGCATGACAATCTCTCGGCAGTGGATTATCATCAAAAAAAGGATTTTTTCTTTTCTCACGCCTGCCGGGCATTTGAAAACCTTGCAGACCGGTTCGACGCCGTCGTCCTTGAAGGCGCCGGCTCTTGCGCCGAGGTCAACCTCATGGATTCCGATATCGTCAACTTCCGGATGGCCGAATATGCCGGAGCGGATGTGGTCATTGTGGCCGACATCCACAGGGGCGGGGTCTTCGCCCAGATCGTCGGGACCATGGAATGCCTGCCGCATAAGTACCGGGACAGGGTCAAAGGCTTTGTCATCAACCGGTTCCGGGGGGATCTCGCCCTTTTCAGGGATGCGGCCGCCTGGCTCGAAGAACGGACCGGCCGGAAAATCTTCGGTGTGCTGCCGTGGTATTCCCATTTTAAAATCGATGCGGAAGATTCGGTTGAACTGGAAAACACGCCGTCTCTGAAAAGCGTGACCCGGCGGGATCGGGCAGTGGGGATCATAAGGCTGCCGCACATCTCCAACTTTACGGACTTTCATCCGCTGGCGGTCCTCGGTGGCCTGGAAACCGTCTTTATCGATTTGCCTGTGGATCTGTCCGGCTTGCGGGCCGTTATTCTCCCCGGGTCTAAAAACACCCGCAGCGATACACAGTGGCTCAAAAAGAGCGGTATCGCCGGTCAAATACAACAATTTTCAAACTCCGGGGGCCATGTTCTGGGCATCTGTGGCGGATACCAGATGCTCGGGCAGTCAATCGAAGATCCGGAAGGGGTTGAAGGCCCCGCCGGCACCACCGGAGGCTTGGGCCTCCTGGACGTAAAAACGGTGCTCCGGCGCGAAAAGACAACCACGCTGAGCGCTTTTCTTTGGGGCGACACGCGGGGAGAAGGGTATGAAATCCACATGGGGGACACCGTCAGAGGGGCTGCCGAACCGCTCTTTGACGTGCTTTCGCGAAACACCACACCGGCGGATGATCATGACGGCAGCGTTTCCGGAGACGGCCGGACAGCCGGCACGTATATGCACGGGCTTTTCGATTCCCCGCCCATCCTTCTGAAGTGGCTTGAAACCGTCGGGCTTCACGGGTTTGAACCGCAGCTCGAACCCGGCGGGGACGTAACCGCCAAAGAAACCGCCTACCGGCAGCTCAAAGCTCATTTTGAGAAATATATCGATCCCTTTTCGATTGTACCGGGATAGGAACAGGTACGGCCGTTATGGTCTGCATGTTACATGGCAGACACCGGCGGCCATTGCCAGAAAAATCCCCCCCGGAATGCCGATGCCCTGAAGGCGACGGGCGAAACCCGCATTCATTCCGCCCGGCTGCGGCAGGCGCAGCGGCAGGATGTCCAAAATCACAAACCCGACGACAATCAAAAGCGGCCCCAACGCTTTATTCATGTACTGCTGCAGAAACATGGATACACCGGGGATGGAAAACAGACCCGCCACAATAATGAAACAGATCAGCACATAGGCAGCGGCACGCCCCCCGGTATAGGCCGCCCCCTCCAGGAGTGTGCCGTAACGGGTTTCTATCTGCTTGCCGATAAAAGTGGTGGCGGCAATATTGGTGGCCAGGGGGCACGGCGAAATCGAGGTCAGAATGCCGAACCAGACAGCCGACACCATGGGCAGCGCTATGACTTCCATCAGCTTTCCTCAATGAACGAGCGGGTTTTTCCGCTTTTGCCGCCGCCGCCGCGGAAAGAGCGGTTCCCAGCAGGAGTAAAATCCCTGCATATACCACAGTTCTGCAGACGGCTGAAAGATTGTTGAACCGCATACACTTGAAAACAACCAATCAATTACCGGCTGCAGATATCTTCCCGCCGGATTTCCGGCAGCCGCCTGATCAGTTCGGCCACTTCCGGGTCATCCGCCAGCCACTCGCCGAGATGCGCCAGCAGCGTCCGGACATAGTCACTTTCAGGGCTTTGCGCCAGCATATAATTAACCCAGAGCC
>CAYZHB010000118.1:0-9443 GCA_964478245.1 uncultured Desulfobacterales bacterium
CAGGCGATTGATCGCCCGGAATGGTTTCCACGGATGCAAATTTCGGTTCATGAAGCGGGATTAAAATATCCGCCATATCCCGAACCTGTATCATGGTGTTGTAGGCGTTGTACGGATTTATTACGGTGCCCGGCGGGATGACTTCCATCTCCATGGCGCGGACGGTCACCGGCGGATTGAAGTTCTCATCGATAACGCAGAAACCGGTAATAACCGCTTTACCGGCGGACGTGTCAATGATCACCGTCATGCCGCCCTCTGTGTGAACCGGTGTGTGTATGACCCGGATGCCCGGTACAATTTCAGTCTCACCGGTGATGACAGCCAGCTGGTTGTTTTCTTCCACCTCCTCGATAAAATCTTCCAGGTACCGGTAATCGAGGGGATGGGGGTCGTGAATACGCTCGATTTCCTTTTCATGTACATAAAAAACCGCGTTTTCGCACTTGTAATCATTTTCGCAGTGATCATTGTGCAGATGGGTGTGGATAACGATATCGATATCCGCCGGGGTCAGATCCCACCGGGCAAGCCCCTGTTCCAGGGTGACTATTTTCCCGCCGATGGCCTTTTCCCTCTCCTCGGACTGGATCGGGTGCATCTCCCCGGTATCCACGAGGATTCTTTTGTCTCCGCCTTCAATATACCAGGCGTAAATCGGAATGGTATACGCCGTGCCGGTGTTGAACTGGTATGTCATCATGCTTTTGTCAAATATTTTTGTACCGGCCGCTATGGGATGAATTTTATATGAAGTCATAGTATGTTGCGCCGTTATTCTGTATTCGTCAAAAGGGTTTCGATCAATTTCTCACTATCCCCATTAAAATAGAAAACCGCATTTCTTGTCAAGATGAACGGGAAAATTCTGAAGAAAATCTAACACATTTTTTTAAAGTTGTCACGTAAATTATGGCTTACAAAATAAAGTTCAGTTAGTAAAACAAGTTCAGTGGTCAGCCGCGCCGTCAGTCAACCGGTTTTGCCATGAGAACCGGCACCTTGGATTTCTGCATGACACCCCAATTTTTTGATATCCGCCACCATGCTTCCCTGGACCGGTGCTTCAACCGGTTCTTTTGCCGGAGCAGCCGCTCTGGCCGTAGCCGGTTCTTCCGTTTCAGGCGGTCCGAAGATCCGGTCGGTGAATTTCACGTACCATGCCGCCGACTGGACCTGGACAATGTAGGCGATGGCCACCACCAGTGCCGCACTCGCCCCTTCGCTGCCGAACGCATTGATGGCAATGGCCAGGGCAATGGAAAGGCTCCGCATCACCGAGCCGTAAACAAGGGCCACAGCGTCGCCCCTGGCAAGAAAGAGTTTCCCGATAATGCTGCTCAGGATAAAGTTGAAGGTGTAAATGATCAGAAGCGGCATGAGGATGTACAGCAGCATGGCGGGTGAGCCGGCTATAGCCCGGGCTTTGAGTGCCATGGCGATGAAAACGATGCAGAGAACCCCGAGCGTGGAGAGGGTGGGAAACTTGGGACCGATATGAAGTCTGAACTCTTGGGCGCCGTATTTTTTAACAAGGGCGCGTCGGGTGAAAAACCCGGCCGTCATGGGCACAAACACAATGATCAGAATCTGTTTCATGACTTTAAAAAAGTTGATCTCGATGGATGTGCCCATGAGAAACTGAACGTAAAAAGGCGTGGCGACCGCCCCCAGTACCAGTCCGATAACAGTCATTTTAACGGCCGCTTCCAGGTTCCCTTTTGCAAACCCTGTCCAGGAGATGGTCATGCCGCTGGTGGGGACAAGCCCGGCCAGAAGAAGTCCCAGTGCCATGTAGGGATGGTCCCTGAAAAAAATCATGCCCACAAAGTAGGCAAGGAACGGGACGATACCGAAGTTGATGAGCTGAGTGAGCACTTGCGCTTTGAAATCACCGCCCTCGAACACTTTCTTGATGTTCAGGTTGACCATCATGGGATAGACCATCAGAAGCGTGAACACCACGATGATTTTTTTCAGGAACGCGGCATCGAAAACCATGCCGAAGACAAACCCAAGCACCATCATGGCGGGAATGGCAATGATCAGATTTTTCGTAATTTTGCCGAGAAGTTTCCACATAAATACCCCGTAGAGTCGATCGTTTTTGTTGGGCCAAGGCCTACCGGCCATGGGATTTTCCCAAACTGCTTGAAACCCGGTTAAACAAGAAGTGTGCCACATGGTCCGGCTGTCCCGGATGATTATTACACAGCAGCTGTTTTGTCACGTATGCCGTAAGCGCCGGCCCTCCTATGCCGGGCTAAAAAAGCAACATGGCACTGTTTTAGAAAAACGGTTGGTAACGTTACCCAGTACCTAAGCGTGAATAGTAACGTTCCGATGGGTTGTTTTCAAACCGGTGCGCTGCCGCCGGTTACAACCGTCAACTTTTAAAAACTGACGCGTTTTTGGCCCGGCAGCGGCGGCAGGTCGGGATAAACACCCAAAGGACAGTACGTCTCGTGTCTTTATCTTTTTTCATGCGGTATGACAGGCAGATCCGTATCCCGTGGATCGGGGTTGCCGGCCAGCAGGAACTGGGCAGGGAAAGTTCCCTGGGGATGTCCAAGGCGTGTTGCCTCAGCCGGATAACGGTTCCAGCAGTATGGCGCACCAGCTGTTTTCCTGCCACTTTTTCACGACCCGGAAGAGCGGCGCGTATTTTTCCGCCAGACAATCAACCTCGTCGGTTTTGAATCCGGAGAGGACAAGCCGGCCTTTCCCATCGATCCCTTCTCTGAAGGCTTCTTTTAGTTTGACAAGAGACGGGGTTCTCAAATTGGCACAGATCAGGTGAAAACCGGTTTCACCGGGCCAGGTCCGGGAAAAGCGGGTTCGGTTCTCCACGCCGTTCAACCGGGCGTTCTGCCAGGCATCGTACACGGCGAGCGGGTCGATATCCACACCGAAACCCCTTGTCATGCCCAGCATGACAGCGGCGATACACAAGACCCCGGTACCGCACCCTACATCCAGGCACATTCCGTTGTTAATTCGACCGTCTCCGACGGCGGTTTCAATTGCCATCAGGCTGAGCCGGGTCGTGGGATGATCCCCCCTGCCGAAGGAGGTGCTCTTTTTCAGTTTTATCACCACATCCTCCGGCTGTTCGGGCGATGGGGCCATCTCCGGCGGCTGCAGTATAATACGCGCCGATACCCTTACCGGTCGGTTGAAGGCGGGCACAACAAACGTGTGACCAAGCTCGGTGACATATTCGAGTTCGCCCTGGTCGATCATTTCGTGGACCAGGGTTTTCGCCTCTTTTACGGAAATTTTTCCGGTCCGGGAGACCTTTCGCACAATATCCATAAACGAAAATTTCGATTCCGAATTTTGGATGGTATTTAGAATATCCGCTTTAACCGATTTCATTTTAAAAGGCCGTCCGATTTCTGTTTTCACGCATCTGCCGGTCAGGAAGGGGCGGGGTATTTTTCGGTAAACCTCTTTTCGGATCGGGCCGTTCCGATCAAAACCAGTTCGTCTCCGTGCACAAGAACGATTTCGGGGTCCGGATTGACCACCAGGTCTTCTTTTCTTTTCACGGCGACAACGCTGCAGCCTGTGTCCTCCCGGATTCGGATGTCGATTAACGCTTTGTTCTCGAGCTTCGGATTCAGGCGGGTGCGGAACACGTTGAGCCCTTCGGAGATCATCAGCATCTTCTGGGGCTGGAGAAGATTCATTATGGTGGCGGTCACAAGCGAACTGAAAGACATTACCAGGTTGGCGCCGGCGCGGTGAAGGGTGTTTATGTTGCGGTCCAGGCTGGTGCGGGAGATGATCTGGGCGTCAGGCCGAAGGCGGCGTAAATAGATGGTCAGATAGATGTTCATGTTGTCGTCGTGGGTGGTGATGATAATCGACGGGGTTTCGTGAATGCCCGCCGCAACAAGCACTTCGAGATCCCCGGCGTTTCCCTGGATGAAACGGCTGTTCCTGGAAGCGATGCCTGTCTTTTTTTCCACCACCCGGTAATCGATGCCCCTTTCGTCCAGTGCGGCGGCCACCGATTGACCGACCCGGCCGCCTCCCAGTATGATAACCGGTCCGTTTTGGGTCTCTTCGGCCGCTCGATATCCCACGGATTGCTCGAAGCGCTCGAGCTGCACTTCGGTTCCGGCCAGCACCAGGACCGTGGATTCGCCCATCCGCGAATGCGGATACGGCATCAGGTATTTTCCCTGTTCCCAGATTCCCACCACCGTTACGCCGGTGGTTTGCCGCAGACGACTTTCGGCCAGGGTTTTTCCCTGCAGCCAGGTGCGCATGGCCGGTGCTTCGGCGATCAGCAACTTGTCGAAGCTGCCGATGACGTTGGCCTTCATGCCCACGCCCAGTACGCGGCGGGCCAAAGCTTTGCCCAGCAAGTCGGTGAACTGGAACACATAGGTGCAGCCGGCCAGTTCCAGAATATCGACGGAGTCCTTTGAATCAGCATTGGCCACCGTCGGCACCTTGCTCTCGATTTCCCGGATCGTGAAAATGATGTTGGTGCTTGTCAGGTCTTCGTTCATGACGACCACCATTGCGGCCCTGTCGATATTCAGGCGATGATACGTCTGGGGATCGTCCAGTTCGCCGACCGCCACGCGGTATCCCTGGTCGTGCAGATCCAGGGCGTCCTGCAGTTCCTGGATCAAGACCACATAGTCGATACCGTATTGATTGAGTTTTTCGATCAGGTTCGCGGCGCCGGCGTTGAAATGCGTGAATATCACGTGATTCGAAGTCGTTTCCGTCACCGCTCTGGGGGCTCTCGCCTTGTTCTGCTCTTCGAGCCAGGGCGCGTAAAAGAACTGGATGAAGGTGAAAGGCAGCATGACCAGGAGAAAAATTATGCCGCTGAGCAGCACCACCACCGAAAAGAATTTACCAAGGTCGCTGGTGAAGGTGATGTCCCCGAAACCGAGGGTGGACATGGTGGTCAATGTCCAGTAAAACCCGGTAATCCAGGAGTACTGGCGGTCCTCGTAAAGCATGATAAAATGGAACAGCACACTGTATAAAACAAAAAAGAAAACCAGCACCAGCCCAAACTTCATCAACAGCTGCACGTTGCTTTTCTGCCGGCCCAGCCTTGTCATGAGAGAAAGCTGCGCGGCCATGGTTTTTATCATGACGGCCCCTTTTCATTGGCTGCCCGCCGGCCGCATTCATCTGCAAAAGGGCAAATTGCCTTATGAAAACAAGTAGACGAACGGCGTGGCAGGATCCATTTTTTTTATATCATACAAACTCTATGACAAAAAACTTTGAAAGTCAACGATCACCTGCGAATCAGGCTGTCTGGCGTGTATGCATCCGCATTTCCAACCAGACCGGCCACAGGCCGGAAGGGCAAAAAACACGCAAGCGTTTCACTTTTTACCGCTGAGGATACGTTTGTCGTTTCGGGTAAAGGTGCAGGCAGAAAGCGTCCATGCTGGCAGGCTTTTTGTGCCTGCACCCGGGGGGTGGATTATAAGTCAAAAGTGAGCGTTGTTGTAAAACTGTAGTTGTCCGCTTTTTCTTTGTCCTCGTAGGGATAGGCATGATCCGCTTTGATCAGCCACTTACCCTTCTGCAGCAGCTTGATGTGGGCGAGGCCCTTTTTGTCCGTCTTCGTGGTAAAGGCAAAGGTGTCCTTCTTGTCTGAAAAGTTTTCATACGTGGCATATATCATCCCGCGCCAGGGGTCGCCGTCGAACGTCACCTTTACCGGCAGGGTCTGGCCTTTTTCCAGGTTGAACGGATTTTCCAGCGGTACAATCCGGAACCGCTCCCCTGTTGCTGCCGCGGTGTAGACACTGTCAACACCTCCCACGTTCACAAGGGCTTTTGAAACGGTTTCGCTCCACTTGGAATGAATGACTCCGTCAAGTGCGTTCCGTGGCTGATACTTGTAACCTTTGGTGGTTTTTGAAGAAAAGTTTTTCTTGGAAAGAAGGATCGTATAGACGCCCTTTTCATCAAATGTCACCTTTACAGGCTCGTTACCCCGCTCTTTTCTGGGCGTGACAGTGAGTTCCCGTGTGTTCCCCTCCCGGTCGATGACCGCCAGGGTCGTGTGCTGGTAGGCGGCCTTTCTCATCTCTCCTTCGGCCGGAAATTTGTGGCCGAAACCGATATCCACGGTAACAGCGTCCCCCGCTGCCGGATGATAATTGTCCATCGTAACGGAAGCATAATGGGCGCAGACCGGTCGGCTGAAGAAAATGACGGCCGGCAGTAACAGGGTGGTTACCAGTAAAGTGATTGTTTTCAAAGTGATTGTTTTCATTCTGTGTCTCCTTTCTTGTTATATGTCAATTTTAAATCTGAGAAGGAAAGTCCTGCCGAGCCATTCCCTGTCCGGTTGTCCGTAATCGGTGTCGGTCAGGTTGTTCCCCTCGAGGGACAGTGTATAGATCTCCTTGAATTTCTTGGCGATCTTGGCATCGACCAGGGTATAATTATCCGCTTTTTCCGTGTTTTCCGAGTCCGTGTACATCTTGCCCGCATATTCGATATTGGCGGTGAAAGTAAGGTCCAGCGGGGAAAATGTATATTCGATCTCGCCGGTAATATCGTGTTCCGGTACATACCTCAGTTCGTTGCCGGTGTCCTTGTCCTCGGTTTCGGTATAGGTGTAGGTGAATGTTCCGGTCAGGTCTTTTGCCAAGAGCGCCTTCATCCCCAGTTCCACTCCCTGGGTGGTGGCCTCGGACGCATTTTCATAGGAGACGATGGGCAGGCCGTCCTCGTATTCTCCCGTGTCCACATTGAGGATTTTGTCGTCGATGTCGTTTCTGAAAAAGGTCAGGTCGAAAAGAAGTCTCGAACCCATCATCTGTTCGATGCCGAGTGAATACCCAAGGGATGTTTCCGCTTCCAGATCGGGGTTGGATTGAAACCAGTAGTCCCCGTGCTGGTAAAGATCCGTATAGTAAAGCTGGCGTATTGTGGGGGATTTGAATCCTTTTCCCACCGATCCCCTGATTTTGGTGTCGCTGACCGGTTCGTACATGACGCTCAGCTTGGGGGAGAAATAGGATCCGTATTCCGAATGGTCGTCAAACCTGGAGCCCAGGACAAAGGTGAAGTGCTTCAGCATCTCGATTTCCGCCTGGACATAGGCGCTCGTTGTATCGATGGTTTCATCGGCCATATTGTAGTCGAGCACTTCCTGGAGATATTCCCCGCCCGCGGTGAGCTGGAAGAGGTCTTTAAACTGTCTCGTGTAACGGGCTTCCACATTGTTGTAAACCATGTCGCCCACAGTGGGGGTAAAGCCGGAGGAGTCCTCCCCGGATTCCACTTCATCCATCTGCCAGACGTAATGGTATCCGCTGACGGTCGCGGTCGCGTCCTCATCCGGATAAAAAGTGACTTCAGGGGCGATTCTGTACTTTTCAAACCACTCATTACGGGTGACATCCTTTGTCTGGTAGACCCTTTTCCTGTCCTCATCCTCTACTGAAAGTCCCAGCTTTGCTGTAAGCTTTTCACTGAACGCATATGACAGTTTTGAATCGATCCGCTTTGAGCTGTATTCTTCATCCCTTGAAGAACGATACCCGTAAGCCCCCACATCCGCTTCATTTATCGAGGCGTTCAGAAACAGTCCCAGTGGGCCGCGGCTTGTGCCTGAATAGGCTGATGCAATTTTCGTGTCTTGACTGCCGCCGGCAAGTTCTATTCCGTAGATGGTGTTTTCCGGGCAGGGCTTGGTGATGATGTTCACTACCCCGACCAGGGCGTCGCTGCCGTAAAGAACGGAACCGGCGCCCTTGATGACCTCGATCCTCTCGATCATGCTCAACGGCACCTGGTTGACGCCGACCCCGTGTTCCCCCATGCCGCCGCCTTTTACCCGCATTCCGTCGATGAGGATCAGCCCGTATCCGGAATTGAAGTCAAGACCCCGCAGCTTTGACCGCCAGGAAGTAACACCCGGGATGTCCTCGGATACGGTGTAAAAGCCCGGGACGGAACGAAGCAGGTCACTCACCGTCTGGGCGCTTGAATCCGCGATATCCTCTTGGGTTATCACCACGGTCTGCACCGGTACATCCTTGAGCTGGTGCGGTGTTTTTGTGCCGGTGACCACGATTTCATCAAGGTTGAACGCGGCGTTCTCCTCGGGTTCCTCACAGAGGGCCGGCACGGAAAAGAGCAGTAACGCGGCGAGCCCGACAAAAAGTTTGAATAGCGTATGGTTTAAATTGTCCTTTTTTACCAAAATCAATCCTCCTTTTTCATTTTTGAATTTAACACAGAATTAACAGTTGCTGATTTTCTCCCCGGCTGTCTGTGTGAAAGGCGTGATTGGTTGTTTTCAAACCGGGGGCTATGCCCCCGGTTACAACCGTCAACGATTGAAACACTTGCGTGTTTCGTCATTCCGGCCTATGGCCGGAACTCCAAGCCACCCGCTTTGCGGGTGGTAGTTGACTCGCTCATCTTTTCGACAGCACACAGGTTTACCGCGGTTTGCAAGGAAAAGATTGACCTAGAGGCCGGTCGGCGGTAGAATGGATCATCTTTTCCCGCAACGGGGAGAGATATGGCCGGCAGGGCGTCCGGTTATCGTGTCAGCGGTCCGATGCCCTGCCTTTTTTCAATACGCAATAAGCTGAGTCATTTTTCTGTTTTGTCCGGCCTCACCTCCTTTCTTTAAGAGGACATTCATGTCAGTTCGAAACTGATGGTGAGTGTCAGATTTAATTTTTCGCGGTTTTTAAAAAGGGACCGCGGCGGCGCCGGGAAAGGGGCCGAGTTTTCAACCGCTTCCAGGGCGGCCCGGTTCAGCATCTGATGCCGTGACCCTTTTACCACCTCGAGGGTGGTGACGCGTCCGTCTTTTTCGATGGTGAAGCCCACCCTGATACGGCCTTGCATATCCCTTAACCTGGCGGCTTCCGGGTAGGTTTTCCGGCTTTCGATTTTCATCCGCACCATTTCAAAGTAGTCCGCTCTCGAGGCAAATACCGGTGCGCCGCCGGAGTCAAACTCTGCTGCATCCGCCGGCCGGACGCCGGAGACATCGGGCATGGTCACCGCTTCGGTGACGGGAGAGGGGGCCCTGTCCACACTGGCGTCGATGTCGATCTGCGGCGGGGCGGGCGCCGGGATTTTAACTTTTTGCACATTGTTGATTTCAGGGGATTTGAGACGTTTCCGCGGACGGGGGATAGCCCGCCTGAAAGGCTCGGACGTGTCCTGCATGGTGAATTCAATACGTCTGTGCTCATCGGAGCGGTATATGCCGGCGATGTGCATGAAAATAAGCGCATGAACCCCTAAAGACAGGATGATCATCACCTGAAGGAGGCGGTTGGGTTTTCTGCCCCCGTTTGATTGCAGATTATTATTCACGTCCTTTGGATCGGTCACTTTTTTATTCCCCTGTCCCCGGTCACAACTCTTTTTCCGTGGCAAGACACAGTCTGCCGGCGCCGGCGGCCTTGGCCAGA
>CAYZHB010000119.1:0-9392 GCA_964478245.1 uncultured Desulfobacterales bacterium
TGCCGGCATGGACGGCACCCCCGTCATCATAGCGGACGGCCTGATGGGCAAAACCCAGACCGCTGTGGACGTGCAGCTTAAAAACTGTGCCGCCGCCTATATCGGCTCCGAGATCGCCAATGCGGACGCACTTGTTTCGGTTGCCCATTTTAAAGGCCACGAACTGACCGGTTTCGGCGGCACCCTCAAGAACCTCGGTATGGGATGCGCCTCGCGAAAGGGAAAGCTTGAACAGCATTCAAATGTCAGTCCCAAAATCAACCGGAAAAGATGCGTGGGCTGTGCACAGTGTGCCGAACACTGCCCGGCGGTAGCCATAGAGATCGCGGAGGAAAAAGCCCGTATCGATTCCGACGCCTGCATCGGATGCGGGGAATGTATTGTGCGGTGCCCGGAGAACGCCGTGAATATCCGGTGGAACCAGACCATTCCGGTCTTCTTCGAAAAAATGGTCGAGTACACGGCCGGGGTGCTGAAAGGGAAAGAGGACAAAAGTTTTTTTATCAACTTCATCAATAACATTACGCCGAAATGCGACTGTCTGCCCTACAATGATTATCCCATCGTAAAGGATATCGGTATCGTGGTATCCAGGGACCCGGTGGCCATCGACCAGGCCTCGGTCGACCTTGTCAACAGCGAAACCGCCCTGCCCGGCTCGGCGCTCGAATGCAACCATGAAAAAGGAGCGGACAAGATAAGGGGCCTGTACCCCAAGGTTGACTGGGAATACCAGCTCGAATACGCGGAAAAACTCAAGCTCGGCTCTCGGGAGTACGAACTGGAAAAAGTGGAGACCCTCTCTTTTCAGAAATAGCTACACCATGAAACTCCACAGGATCCCGGCCGCAATGGCCGACCCGATAACACCGGAGACATTGGGGGCCATGGCATGCATCAAAAGGAAATTGGTGGGGTCTTCTTCCTGGCCGACCATCTGAACCACCCGGGCCGAATCCGGCACCGCTGACACACCGGCTGCCCCCAGAAGGGGATTGATTTTGACTTTTAAAAACAGGTTCATCAGCTTGGCGAACAGAAGGCCCGACGCGGTGGCAATACAGAAAGATACCGCCCCCAGCGCGAATATGCCCACGGAATTGCCGGTAAGGAACACATCGCCCTGGGTGCTGGCCCCCACTGTGAGGCCCAGAAGGATGGTGGCCGTGTCGATAACCGATGTCCGGGCGGTTTCGGCCAGCCGTTCCGTCACCACCGCCTCCTTGAGAAGGTTGCCGAAAAACAGCATGCCCAGAAGGGGAAGCGCGGCAGGCGCCAGAAAACAGCAGAGAAGAAACGCGATGATCGGGAAAATCATTTTCTCCTTTTTCGAGACTTCTCTGAGCTCTTCCATGCGTATCAGCCGCTCTTTACGGGTGGTTAAAAGCTTCATGATGGGCGGCTGGATAACCGGCACAAGGGCCATGTACGAATAGGCCGCCACGGCAATGGGGCCGATGAGCGACGGGGCGAGTTTGGCGGTCAGGAATATGGCGGTCGGCCCGTCAGCCCCGCCGATAATACCGATCGATGAGGCTTCATTGGGCGCGAAACCGAGCGCCAGGGCCCCCAGGAACGTAATGAATATGCCGGTCTGGGCGGCGGAGCCGAGCAGCATCAGCACGGGCCGCGCCAGCAGCGTTGAAAAATCGGTCATCGCCCCGATGCCGAGGAATACAAGCGGCGGATATATACCGGATGTGACGCCGAAATAGAGATAGTGCAGCACACTGTTGCTTTCATATATACCGAGCCCCAGCCCTTTGAAAATGGGAATATTCCCGACCAGCATCCCGAAGCCGATGGGGACGAGCAGCAGCGGTTCATAATGTTTTGCAATTCCCAGATAAATAAAAACAATCCCGATAACGACCATCACGAGGTTGCGGTAATCACATAAATAGAAGCCGGTATTCTGAAAAAATTCCAAAAAAAGATTGTCCATAACGTATT
Source organism: uncultured Desulfobacterales bacterium (assembly GCA_964478245.1). Lineage (GTDB taxonomy): Bacteria > Desulfobacterota > Desulfobacteria > Desulfobacterales > Desulfobacteraceae > CAYZHB01. The sequence goes on from CAYZHB010000119.1 coordinate 1,954, forward strand.
ACCTCTGCATCAGCGCCGTCCGTTCGTCCTGTTGCGGGGAAGTTCCTTTTTCCGGCCGACTGCTTTTTCAAACGTTTCCCTGTCCCATACCCAATAGCCTGTACCGTCCGGACAGAGGATCTCTTTTTCAAGAAGTAAATCGATATTGGCGCCGGGTCTGTCGATCCCGCTTATTTCGGCAAGATGGAGCAGCCGCGGCAGGGAGAAATGGTCGGCCATGGTCCGGGTCAAAAGGCTGAACTGCTTGGCCGCCTCCTTCTGATTTTCCGCCAAAGGCATCATTGGTGACGGCTTTTTTGTTTTCCTGCCGCCGAAAATGAAAAATTTCCGTTTATCCGGATTCTCGATCACATCCACTATCTTGTGCAGCTGTGAAATGAAAAAAGAGAGGAGGACAATACCTGTAAAAACGATCGATACACCTACCAATGCGATTTCCCATCCGTTGTTCGCGGCAATTGCCGCTAATCCGTACAATCCGGTACCTCCTTCCCTCTCTTTTATTAAAATCCCTAAAATCCCGCCGCCGGGCTGCTGAAGTCCTGTTTTCTGATAAAAGGCGCCACGCGGTTCAGATAACTGTTCCAGGCCTTCATGATATGTTTCGCAGCCGGTGTGTCCGCTTTTATGATCTCGAGGAACCGGTCGCGGGGCAGGACAAATACGGTCCCGTCCGTAAGCGCTCTGACCGTTGATATGTAAACCCCCTGCCGGGAGAGAAGCGCCATTCCGGCAAAATCACCCGGCGTTTTCATCACGAGCGCCTTCCCCTCCGCCATCGAAAGCATCAGGGTCCCGGACACGAGCAAAAAAAAGAAAGCGGCTTTCCCGCCGCTGGAAGCAAGTTCCTCGCCTTCCTGGAATCGCCGCTCATCCATGAGTGAGGCGATTTTGTCCATGTCCTCTTTTTCAAGGTGTTTGAAAATGTCTGATTGGCCGAGTATTACACCTTTGTCGCTCATTATGGCATCCCGCTTATGAAACTTTTATGTAAAATCGGTATTTAAGCACAATTTTAAAAGGTTGTCGACAAAAAAATCATCCCGGATCCCGATCATTATTATTGACTCCGGAACCGTAAATCCGTATTATATCAATTTTCATCAATGACCTTATAAAAAGGAGAAGCAAGATGCATATTTTCAGACGTGTCACTGTGCTGGCGGCAAGCTGCTTACTGCTTGCCCTGTTCCCGGTGAGTTCTCTTTCAGCCCAGGAGTCACTCAAGGCGGGATTTATCTATGTGGGACCGGTGGGGGATTACGGATGGTCCCACGCCCATGACCAGGGAAGAAAATTTGCCGAAAAACAGATCGACGGGCTTGAAACCGTATATGTGGAATCGGTTTCAGAAGCTGACTGCCCGAGAATAATCGACAGGCTCGTACAGCAGGAGAAATGTGACGTGATCTTCACCACCAGTTTCGGTTTCATGGATGCCACGGCAAAAGCGGCCGAAAAGTATCCTGACACACTGTTCATGCACTGTTCCGGATTTAAGAGATCGGATAACCTGGGCACTTATTTCGGCGACCTGTACCAGATGTACTATCTGAACGGCATCATGGCGGGCGCCCTGACCAAGAGCAATAAAGCGGGCTACGTGGCGGCCTTCCCCATACCCGAGCTTGTCCGGCATATCAACGCGTATGCCCTGGGAATAAAGGCTGTCAATTCCGAGGCAAACGTCCATGTCCGGTGGACATACGCCTGGTACGGACCCGATAAAGCCAAAGAGGCGGCGGAATCGCTTATCGCCGAGGGATGCGACGCACTGGCATTCACCGAGGACACGCCCGCCGTCATCGAAGTGGGACAGGACCATGCGGAAAAAGGGGATCTGATCTACACTTTCAGCCATTACAGCCCCATGCAGTCATACGGTGTCGATTCGGTTGTCTCCGGCCAGCTCATGGACTGGGGCGGTATGTATGTCAAAATCCTCAGGGACATCAAAAACGGCACCTGGAGCAACAAGGATATCTGGTGGCTTGCAAAAGAGAAAGCCGCCCTGCTCGGCGGCAGCTTTGATGACATTATCAACCCCGAATTCGTGGACGACCTGAAAGCGATTACGGTTGAAACGGATGATTTCGGGAGCATCTCCGTATACGACCTGGTGATCAAGCGGTACGAACAGATGCAGCAGGGAGTGGATGTGTTTGATCCCTACGAAGGCCCGATCCATGACAACAAGGGCGAGCTGAGAATCAAAAAAGGGGAAAGGGCGACCAAAGACCAGCTCCTCTCCATTGATTACTATGTGGACAATGTGGCGGGGTCCATTCCGAAATAACCCCGGTTTTCCGATCCGGACGGTTTTCTGCAAAACGCTTACCACCGTCCGGATTCTTATTGGTTGTTTTCAATGAAAAAGATCAATTCACTTGAAATGGTGGATATCTCCAAGTCGTTTCAGGGCATCTTTGCCAATAGAAATCTGAACCTGTCCATAAAAACCGGTGAGATACTCGGACTTCTCGGAGAAAACGGAGCCGGCAAAACCACCCTCATGAACATTCTGTACGGCCTTTACCAGCCGGACTCGGGGCGGGTCATGATCAACGGCGAGCCCGTCAGAATAAGCTCCCCCACCGATTCGATCAGCAAAGGCATCGGCATGGTGCATCAGCATTTCATGCTGATCCAGAATCACTCCGTGATCGAGAATATCGCCCTTGCCTACAAAGACACCCCGTTTTTTTTCCCCAAAAAAGCGCTCCGGGAAAAAGTGGTCCGTTTCGCCAGCCGGTTCAACTTCAACATAGCGCCTTCAAAAAAAATATGGCAGCTGTCGGCAGGGGAACAGCAACGCGTGGAAATCATCAAAGCCCTGTTAAACGGGGTTGACCTTCTGATCCTTGATGAACCCACCTCGGTTTTGACCTCACAGGAGATCAGCGAACTTTTTGCCATACTCCGGGACATGAAAAAAAACGGGCACATGGTCATATTCATCTCCCACAAGCTCGATGAAGTGATGGCCGTATGCAACAGGGTCACGGTGCTGCGAAAGGGAGAAATTGTCGGAAACGCTGAAACCGCCGGCACCGACAAAAAGAAACTTGCCCGGATGATGATCGGTCGGGACATGATGTTCGGCACCCGGAAAAAAACGATTCCGCCCGGCCGCAAGGTACTGGGGGTCGACAACATAACGGTGCGGGATGACAAAGGCCTGACCGCCGTAAAAGGGATCACCTTTGAGGTGTACAAAAACGAAATTCTCGGCGTCGCCGGGGTCGCCGGCAACGGCCAGAAGGAGCTCGCCGAAGCCATAACCGGCATCCGGCCGGTTGTGTCGGGAAAAATTGACGTGAACGGCCGGGACGTCACCAACATCTCCCCGAAAAAAATTTACGATGCCGGGGTTTCCCATGTACCTGAGGAGCGGATCCGTTTCGGCATCGCCCCCGGCCTCTTTGTTTACGACAACGCCATACTGAAACAGCACCACCTGAAACAATATGCCGGCCATCTGTTTCTGCGGTACGGCAGAATAAAAACCCACGCCGGACAGCTGGTGGACAGTTTCAACGTGTTCACCCCCTCCCTGGATGCCGAAACCCGGAATCTTTCCGGCGGCAACATCCAGAAACTGATCTTTGGAAGAGAGATGACCGGCAACCCGGAGCTGCTTGTCGCATCCCATCCCACGTACGGCCTGGATGTGGGCGCCACCCAGTACCTGAGGGAAAAGCTGCTGGAGAGGAGAGAGGCTGGCGGTGCCGTGCTCCTCTTCTCGGAGGACCTGGACGAAATCTTCGAGCTGTGTGACCGGGTTGCGGTTATATTCGAAGGCGAATTTTCCGGAATTTTTCAGCCCGACGACCGGCAGCTGTCGGATATCGGCCTGATGATGGCGGGATCTTTGAAACATGCGTAGGATCAAAACCGTCGACCGGGCGCACATCACCCGCGCCAAGACGTTTACAGCGAACCTGCTGAGCCTTGCCGCAGGGCTCCTGGCCGTATGTGTTATCTTTTTCTTCTGCGGGGTCAACCCGTTTTATGCCGTGGCGGAAATCTTCGCAGGCTCTTTCGGATCGGCTTACGGATTGAAAGAGACCGCTACCAAAGCGATCCCCCTCATCCTCATCGGGTCGGGTCTGACCCTTGCCTTCAGGGCCAAATTCTGGAACATCGGTGCAGAAGGGCAGCTGCTCATGGGGGCCCTGCTCGGCACCTGGGTCGGTCTCTCCTGGGGACCGGTACTGCCCGGCTGGGTTGTCATTCCGCTGATGTTTGCGGCGGGGTTTGTCGGCGGGGCTCTCTGCGGCGTCATCCCGGCGGTGCTCAAAACGAAATATGCCATCAATGAGGTCATCTCCACTTTGATGCTGAACTACATATGCGCCGAAATTATCACAATGCTCATCGTGGGACCGTGGAAAGGCGCAGCCAAATTCGGGTTCCCCGGTACGGACGATCTCCCGGCTTCGGCTGTGTTAAGCCTCATCCAGGGATCGCGGATCCACTGGGTAACACTGGTTGTGGCCATCGTTCAAGCGGGTATTCTTTTTCTGATCATCCACAAAACCCGCTTCGGCTACGAAACCCGGGTCGTGGGAGAAAGTCCGGATGCGGGCCGATACGCCGGGATCAACTTTCTGAAAAACACCGTTCTCATCATGGTCATCAGCGGCGGACTGGCCGGCGTCGCCGGTGTGGGTGAAGTGGCCGGAATCCATCACTATCTGGGCTACCCGGCCGCCATGTCCTCGGGGTACGGTTTTACCGCCATTATCGTGGCGTGGCTTGCCAAACTGAATCCGCTGTATACCATTGTATCCGGCCTTTTTTTCGCCGGCATCCTGGTGGGCGGCGATGCCATACAGATCTCACTGGGGCTTCCGGCAGCCACCGTCCAAATTGTCAACGGCACACTTCTGGTCTTCCTTATTATGGGCGACTTCTTTTTAAAACACAGGGTGAGGATTCAATAAATGGAAGAGATTGTCATTTCCGTACTGCAGCGGACCATGATCGCCGCTACACCGCTTTTGCTCGCCACCGTGGGCGAAATTATCTGTGAACGCTCGGGCATCCTCAATCTGGGAGTGGAGGGAGTGATGTCGGTGGGAGCGGTGATGGCCTTCATTGTCACATTCCTGACCGGTCACCCGTGGCTGGGAGTGGCCGCCGCCATAGTTGCCGGCATGATCATATCGCTGATCCACGCGTTTGCCTCCGTTACCCTGCAGGCAAACCAGGTGGTGTCGGGGCTGGCCCTCACCATGATCGGCCTCGGTCTATCCGGTATGCTGGGCAAACCCTACATCGGCAAACCCCTTGAAATCAAGATGAACAACGTGGCCCTTCCGTTTCTCTCCGACATCCCGTTCCTGGGCACCATATTTTTCGACCAGAGCCCGTTTTTCTACATGGCGATCCTGCTGGCCTGCTTTTCCTGGTTCTTTCTCGAACGGACGCGTCCGGGTATAAAAATCCGCTCTGCAGGGGAAAATCCGGCAGCCACCGAAACCCACGGCGTAAACGTCTACCGCATCCGATACCTCTGCATCATTATCGGGGGCGGGTTCTCCGCCCTGGCAGGGGCCCATCTCTCCATTTCATACAGCAAGTCCTGGATCGAGGGCATGACGGCCGGCAGAGGCTGGATCGCCATCGCGCTCACCATTTTCGCCCTGTGGAATCCCGGAAAGGCCATCTGGGCATCGTTACTCTTCGGGGGGATATTCGTGCTGCAGTACCTGATGCAGCCCCTGGGGATATCCCCGAATTTTCTGGCCATGCTGCCTTACGGGGCCACCCTGGTGATACTTCTTCTCATCAGTTTCAAAGATCCGAGGCGCCTCAATGCCCCGGCCAAACTTGCCGAACCGTACAAAAGAGGCGAACGCTGAAAATGAAAAAAAGAAAGTCCGGTTTCACGCTTCTGTGCTTTCTCCTGGCGGTTTTCCTCCTGAGCGCTTCCCAGAGCAGTGCCATATCCATCAGCAAGGAAAAAGAGCTTGCCAGGGAGTATATGGAAAAAATCCGGCAGAAGTACACCATCATAAAAGACCCGGTGGTGTGCCGTCTGGTCGAGGGCATCGGCCGGGAAATCTTAGCCCGTGTCCCGCCCCAGCCATTCGAGTTTTCCTTTTACGTGCTCGACAACGCGGACTTCAACGCGTTTGCCGCGCCCGGCGCCAACATATGCATCAACAGGGGGCTGATTGAAGCCCTGGACAGTGTAGACCAGCTCGCCGGCATACTGGGGCACGAGATCGCCCATGCCGCAAGCCGGCACGTGTCCCAGCTGATCGACCAGAGCAAAATCGTGAGCATCGGCACGCTTGCCGGCATCCTTGCCGGCATCCTGGTGGGGAGCAGCGGGGAAGAGGACATGGGGGAGGCCATAACCGTCGGGTCTGTGGCGGCCGCCGAGACGACCATCCTTGCCTATACCCGGGAGCATGAAAAAGAGGCGGATCAGAAAGGGTTTGACTATCTCGCCCAAACCCGTTTCTCTCCCCGGGGCCTTTTAACGGGTCTGCAGAAAATAAGGGAGCGGGACTATTACGGCATGGACGACATACCGGACTATTTCAAGACCCATCCCGGCACAAAAAAGCGGATCGCTTTTCTTGAAAACCTCCTGGAAAAAAGGGGCATCGAAACCACGTCCGGCACGGATTGCCGCTACCGGTTCGACATGGTCAAATACCGCCTGATCGGATTGTACAACGATCCGGGCCGGGCCGAAGAGATGATATCCAAACGGCTTGAACACGATGACGCCGATCCCGCCCTTTTATACGGCCTGGCACTGGCACTGGAAAGACAGTCCGAAATCGATGCCGCCGTCAATTGCCTGAAAAAGGCCCTTGTATCCAATTTTTCCGATCCGCTGCTGCTTCTTGAAATCGGCCGGATGTACCTGCTCAGCGACGCACCCGAAAAGGCCGAAGAGGTGCTCAGGGGCATTGAAGACGATCCCCTTGTCGAAATCCAGGCGGCCTATTACCTGGGACAGGCCCGCATCCAAACCGGGCATCCCGGCAAGGCCGGAAAAAATCTGGAAAAGGTGATTGAAAGGGCGCCGGATCTGTTTCCGAAAGCCTATTACCACATGGCGCAGCTATACGCGGAAACCGAAGAAAAAGGCCTCATGCATTACTATCTGGGCATTTACTACGTGAAATCAAACCAGGTGGAAAACGGACGGCTTCATCTGAGGAATGCCTTGAAAACCCTGACGGACAAGGAAAAAATCGAAAAGGCGAAAAAACTTCTCGGGAAAAACAAGCCCGGAAAACCGGGGGGAAAGAACACGGCAGGGTGAGTCCGTGCTGTTTTCATACACTGTCGAACCGGGCAAACTGCATGGTAAACGTACCTCTGCCCTGGGTGGCTGACCGTAGTGCAGTGGAGTAGCCGAACATCTTTGAAAGCGGGGCGGTGGCGGAAACGATCTGGGTATCGGCCCTGGC
>CAYZHB010000120.1:0-576 GCA_964478245.1 uncultured Desulfobacterales bacterium
GAAAGGGGAGGGAAAAAATGTACGATCGCAGAAAATATGTCAAAGGCAGGGCTTTTAATACCATGGACGGGCCTTTCAGTTATCCGGAACGGCAGTGCGACCAGTACACAGGCAAACTGGAGACAGGCGTGTGTTTTTCCGGCGGCGGCACAAGGGCGGCGACCCTGGCGGCGGGGCAGCTCCGGGCCCTGCGCCTGACCGGCGCCCTGGAGCGGTTCGGTTACCTGTCGTGCGTGTCGGGCGGGTCTTGGTCGGCCGTGCCCTATACGTTTCTGGACCCGGGAATTACCGATGACGAGTTCCTCGGACCCTATATACCGCCGGATCAGATGACGTCCGCTCTTTTGGCGGACACCCCGGAACGGTCGCTCACATACGCGGCCTGCCACGCGGCTTTCCTGGACGACCTGCCGGGAACCCTTTTCTCCGGGGATGAGCGGTACGCCGAGCTGATCGGCACCACGTTCCTCAAGCCGTACAATATTGCGTCTGAACGGCGGTTCTTCAGCCTGGACGACGACGCGGTGGCTCAAATTCTGAAACACAACCCCCGACTGAACCGTTCCGACTTCTACA
>CAYZHB010000120.1:586-9365 GCA_964478245.1 uncultured Desulfobacterales bacterium
AACACAAGTGAATACAGGCCGTTCCTGATCGCGAACGGCACCATCCTGCGGCCCGGTTTCAAGCGGTACCACTTCGAGATGACACCGCTTTACGTGGGCACGTCAACACTGCACCAGGGAGCGGGCTCCGACGGGCAGTACGATATCGGCGGGGGATATGTGGAACCGCACATGTTTGACGCGGATTCGCCCAGCCGGACCTTTCAGGACGACCGGGTCCGGGTCCGGCTGGGGCGTGAACGCCACATGTTCACCCTGTCGGACATGATCGGCACCAGCGGGGCCGCGCCCGCGGAATACGCCGACCGGTACCTGCTGGAGGTGGGCTTTCCCGAGTTCAAATACTGGTGTCCGAACAATCCGGGACGGGCAAAGGAGTACGATTTCGGGGACGGGGGCATCCTTGAAAACCTCGGGATCATGCCCCTTCTGAAACGCGGGGTGAAGCGGCTGATCGTTTTTGTGAACTGCGAGAGCAACCTTTTCAGAAAGGAAATTCCCAGTTCCATCACCGCCCTGTTTAAGTCACTGCCCGACCGCTACGGCAGCGGGCGGTTCCGGGACAACATCGTACTGGCAGACAACGGCCGCTACCGGCAGCTGGTGGAAGGTCTTCAGCAATCCGCGGCCGGGGGAAACGGCGCCGTCTACACCGGCGAATACCGGGTCCTGGACCAGCCCCACTACGGGGTTATCGGCGGGGATCACGTCCGGATAACCTGGGTGGTCAACGCCCGGGCACAGAAATGGGCGGACCGCCTCCCCTTTGATGTGAAAAAGCGGCTTGACTCTGGGGAATACGGAAAACATTTTCCGCATCTGGCCACGTTTTTCGAAAATTTTCCGGCGATCATTGACTTAGGGACGGCACAGGCCAACCTCATGGCCCACCACGCCTCCTGGGTGGTAAAAGAGAACGAGGCCGCCTTCACGGTCTGAGACCTTTGAATAATACCCTCTTTTGCCCAATTGCTTTGTCAAAGGTCTCGATCTGATAGGGCCTGCCCCGGGGGGAAACTGTAGCCGATAGGGGGATAGGGTAAACAGACGCTTATCCGGTTATCGGAATGCGGCCAGCTCCTTCTGGTAATTTTTCTCAAGCTGCCGGCATATGTCGGCCTGCTCGTCCAGGATCTCTTTCAGAACGGCGATATCCGTCAAGGGGTTCATGATGACCGCCCGCAACACCACTTTGCCTGTTTCATCCGCCTGTGACGCTTTCAGGGTGGTCCTGGAGACAAAACTTTTTCCCTGTTCGCGCTGTTTTCGCTGGAGATCGGTATTGAGACGGTTCAGAAGGGCGTTTCTCCGCTCTTCCAGCGCCGCCGGGATACCTTCACGGAATTTCAGCGGCGGCGGCACAACCCTGTACGTCAGGATATTGAGGCCGGGCCGGGTCACCAGCTCGAACATCCCGTGCGTCTCGATCTCCTGTGCGAACTTGCGGGCGGTTTCGATGCCGTGCTCTATCATCAGGGCATATCCCCGGCTGCCCATGATTTTCAGCGCACTGTCAAGGATCAGGGAACTCGCCTCCCTGGACCCCTCCAGGGATTTGATACCGAGATCGACACTGCCCGGCCGGTTGACGTATTCGGAATAGTAGGCGATCTCATCCATGGCATACGGATCCCGGAAGTATATCATGCCGCTCGACATGGGCATGTAAAACTGTTTGTGGCAGTCGACGGTGACGGAGTCCGCCCTGTGAATCCCGTCCAGGAGATGCGCATACTTTTCCGAAAAAAGGACGGGCCCGCCCCATGCCGCATCCACATGAAAATGAACGCCTTCCCTGTCACATATATCGGCTATGTCGTTCAGGGGATCCACGGCCCCTGTTTCGGTGGCCCCTGCTATTCCCACGACCGCGGCGATTTTGGCTTTCCCGTCCGCGTTCAGCGCCGCGATCTCTTTTTTAAGTGCGGCCATATCCATCCGATGCCGTTCATCCACATCCACCGGGATGATACTGTCATTTCCGATCCCGAGGAGGCCGCCGGCTTTCCTGAGAGAAAAATGAAACCGCCGGGAAACGAACACCACCACCCGTTCCACCCCGTAAACCTGCATGGCCCTTGCCATCCCTTCGTTTTCCACGCCGGAAAACCCGGTACAGGGTTTGAACAGGCGGTTCCTGGCGATCCAGAGCGCGGTAATATTGGCGGTCGTGCCGCCGGCCGTGAACGCTCCCAGCGAGGTGTCAATACTCTGGACATGCCGCTGGTAAAAATCCCCGCCCATTTTGAAAATCAGCCGGTGTATCTTGGCCAGAACCTGTTTTTCAAGAACGGACAGCACCTTGGAGGTTTCGAGCTTCACCACGTTCTGGTTCAGGGCGGTTTCGATGGTTTTCAGGTGCACCATGAAAAACGGGATGGCCGAGGTCATGTGCCCGACAAAATAGGGAGAGGTGACATTCACCGCCCTGGGGGCGATCTCCTTTATAATGTCCGTTATCACATCCGCGAGTTTCTTCTCGGGATGTTCGCTTATCACCGTCTCTTTAAAGTCACGGGTAAGCGCTTTCAGGCTGATCTCCTCTGTGACGCCCACATGGCTGTTGAGAAATTCATGCAGCCCGAAAAGGATCTGCTCCATGTATTTGACAAGGGTTTGCCTGCCCTGTTCATCCTCGGGCCGGATAAAAATGCGCTGGAGAGTATTCCAGTCCGCAACCAGCCCGGTTCTTTTCTCTTCACCGTCTTTCTGCATATATGGCTCTTTTTTTATCTTCGCGTTTTTTCCGCTGTTTGCCCCCCCCGGTCAAAGCGGGTTACCGGACCGCTTCCCCTTGTCCCGCCGGGGCATTCGGATAAGAACAGCTGAAACGGATCACCCGTTCTCCGGTTTTCATGCGCTCCGTTTCTCTACGGGATATCACAGAACAAGTCAAGGGATAACGGGTCAGAAAAACCGGGTCACCCACAAAAAAACGGCATCCCCGCAGTCGATCCCGCTGTCGTCAGACAGAAGGGTGATTTGGCCGTATTCCTCCCCCCTGCCACCGACTCCCAGGTTCCCCCCGACCGTGAGTTCCAGGTTTTCGGCCGCATCCCAGACCGCTTTCGGCTGCAAAAGCGCGGAGCCGTCATCCAGATTGGCAATGACGGTGAGACCGGATGTCAGCAGGGCCGTCAGTTCGACTTGAACGCCCGCGCCCAGGTAGGCCCGGCCCAGCGTAAACAGGTCCCCCCGGGATATCCGTGTGCACAGATCCGCACTTGCCAGCGCGTCTGCAGAGGATGCTTCCCCGATCCCCGAATAAAAGAACTCGGCAAGCCCGTACCAGTTCCTGTTCTGCCATACCCAGGAATAATCGATATTGGCGACGAAACTGACGTAATTTTCCGGCGTGTCTCCGCCCCCCGCCGTGTAAACGATATCCGTCCGCCACACCGCCCCTCCCAGGTATCCGGAACACCCGATACCGACCATCGCGTCCGCAAAATGGGCGGCCGCCATGAAACCGAACTCCAGGCGGTCCGCAAAATGGTGAAACCGGACCGCCAGGGACGAATGGTCAGCAGCGACATCCCCGGTCTCCAGGTCGCGCCGCGGCACATAAAGGCATTCGATGTCATCCCCGGTTTTAAGGAAGGCCTGCAGGTACGCCATGTCCGCGCCGGTTTTATAGTCCCGGTCGATCTCGTACGGGGAAAAGGGGCTGAAGACATCCTGCGGGTTGAACAAAAGGCCGTTCCCCCACGTCACCGCCTGGCGGCCGAGGACAACCCGTGCCGTATCCGTCTCCAGACTGGCATTCAAGCGGTCGATCCGGTGGTACACCCCGTAGTCCGCCCGGGTTCTGATCCGGCCGGACAGGTCCAGCAGGGCGGTGCTGTCGCCGCGGACATCTCCCCCGGAAAAAAGGGGCGTAAAGGTCGGCGTCTCCCAGGTATCACCGGCATAGGAAATCAGCTGGTAGTGACACGCGAAGCTGACACGCGGCCCCAGGAAAGTGGTGTGGTTCAGCCTTGCGTTCAGCCCGTAATCCAGCCAGGGGTCCTCGTGGTACTGCCCCTGAAGCGCGTCTGCTTCATAATCGGTTGCGGTAACGGTCACCTTGACGTGCCCGCCCCACCGGCTCTCGATGTCCATTGAAGCGGCCCGGCCGTAAGCCACCGGAAAAAGAACGAGAAGGAACAACAGAAACAGGGTGGACAACTTCAGGGGCATGTTTCACCGCTCCTTTACCGCATCGTCCTCGATGAGCCCGTCTCTCACCTTGACAATCCGCCTGGCATACGCCATCACCGTCTCGTCATGGGTGGAAAAGATGAACGTCACCCTTTTCTCGATGCTCATCCGTTTCATCATGTCCAGAAGCGACCGGCCGGTACTGGAATCCAGGTTGGCTGTCGGCTCGTCCGCCAACACGATGGCCGGGTCGGAAACGATGGCCCTGGCCACCGCCACCCGCTGCTGCTGCCCCCCGGACAGCTCTGAAGGCCGCCTGTCATGTTTTCCTTCGAGCCCCACATCGTCCAGAATGGCCTTTGCCCGCCGCCGCCGCTCTTTGGCGCCCACGCCCTGGAGCAGCATGATATACTCGACGTTTTCCTCGGCCGACAGCACCGGGATCAGATTGTAGGCCTGGAAAACGAACCCGATCTTGAAGAGGCGCAGATCGGAAAGCTCGGACCGGTTCATCGCCCCATAATCGTTCCCGTCCACGACCACCCGTCCCGCATCCGCCCGGTCGATGCCGCCGATGATATTCAGGAGGGTGGTCTTGCCCGAACCGGAAGGACCGGCCAGGGCCATGAACTCTCCCTCCTCCACCGAAACCGACACCCCTCTGACCGCCGGCACCTTTATTTTCCCCTGGGCGTAGTTCTTCTCGATATTCTCCGCCGTCACGATGCCCATATGTCCTTTCTCCCCTTTTGATCTACAAGCACCCGCAAAGCTTGCGGCTTTGCGCTCCGGCCATGGGCCGGGCTCGAAGAATTGCGAATGCATATACGACATAAACCCGTCGGTGTTTTCTCTGCTGCCGCTGAAAACCGGGACAAAATACCCGAATATCACCAGTCCCGCATTGCCTCCACAGGTGTAATACACGCCGCTCTCACTGCCGGGTACAACGACACGAGCACACCGAGCCCGAAAACCGTGAGGTTCGCCCCGGCAAGATCTCCTGCTGCAAGAACGGGATAAATCACGCTCGATAAACCGAAAAATTCGGCCCCCCTGCCGAACAGGCTCAGATCGAGACCGGTCCGCCCGACAGAATAAACCGATGCCACGCCGAGCAGGTTCCCGGCCGCCATGCCGGTGATAAGGATCATGGCGGATTCCGTCACAACCGACCGGACAATCCGGGCCGGCTTCATGCCGAGCGCCCGCAGCAGCCCGAACTCCTTTATTCTTTCGAAAACGGCCATGAGTGTGGTATTCACGATACCGAATCCCATTGCAATAAAGACAACCACGTACCAGATCCGCATAAACCCGTCGAATATTTCCGTGTAGGCCTTGAGCATGGGGAGCAGCTCTTTCCATGTATCAATGGCCATTACGGCCGTATCAAGCCTTTGACGCAGGGTGTGCGCGACTTTTTCAGGGCGGCTTTCCCCCGGCAGCACGATGGATATCTCGGATGCCCCTTCCGGCATGCCCACCATCTCACTGACCGTTTCCCGCCCGGCAAACACGAACTGTTTTTCAACGGACGCCATCTGCGCCCGGAAAACCCCTTTTATCCGGAAAGCTTTGGACACTGTTTCCCCGGCTGTATCCCGGGTCATCAGGATGAGCTTTTTCCCGGGGTCGGTATCAAACTTGTCCATAAGGGCTTTGCCGACCAGCACGTAGTTTTCGTCGCCTTTTTGAATCCGGCTGCCCCGGTATGGGGGGGCGCCTATGAAAGAGACCCCTTTTTCCCGATTGAAATCGGTCCCGACAAGGGTCACCCCGAAGGAATGCCGGGCGTTGCTGGCAACGGCGCTGACCCGTATACGGGTGGCCCAGGCGGCTCCTGCCGGCAGGCTTTTTCCCAGAACGGATTCGATCCCCTGGATATCGGCCATGCTGTTCTGTATGGACGGGTCTTTCCGAAAATCTTTGTGGTGAATCTGGATATCGCCTGTCAATACCGATTTGCCGTTCTCCAGCATGTTCTCCAGCATCCCCCGCATGAACGCCCCCAGAAAAATCATGCTCCAGACACCGATGACGACCGCCGTCATGATCACAAGGGTTCTTCTGGGGTTCCGCCATGCATTCCGCCACGCCACTTTTACATACATCCCGGCATCCCTCCCTGTCAAAGCCCCTTGACGGCGTCAGCCGGTTCGATCCCGGTGACCTTGACCGCCGGGTAGAGCGCTGACACAACGGTTATAAACAGCACGGCAAGGGGCCCTGCACAGAGGGAAACCGCCGAGAGCCTGGGATACACCTTCCCAGACATGCCGTACTCCTTTAATATCTCAGACAATCCGGCCAGATCGATGCCGTGCGCCTGAAACCAGAGGGTGAGGGCGGTCCCGCCGAGGCAGCCGGTGAGCACCCCCGCCAGGGTCAGGGCCGTGGATTCCATGAGAACCAGTTTCATCAGCCGGCCCGGTTTGACCCCCACCGCCAGCATTACCCCGAACTCCTTTTTCCTTTCCAGAACCGCCATGAGAAACGTGTTTAAAATACTGAACGCCACGACAATAACCAGGATAAAGTAAAATATGGCCGCCGACGACAGGTCCAGCTTTATCCCCTGGACAAGGCCGGGCATCAGCTGTTTCCAGTCCAGGACAGTCAGATGATCTTCCCTGTCAAGCGTTGACACAAGCTTTTTTTTAATGCCTTCCACGTCAAAAAGCGAATCCGCCACGGCAACGATTTTATGCACGGATGATCCCATGGCGTATATTTCCTGGAAATAGGCAAGGGGCATGTGCAGGGCCCGCCTGTCAAATTCGTCTATGCCGGAGGAGAAAATCCCCTTGATCCGGACCGCGCACGCCGCGACCGACCCGTCCTTTGCCTGCCCGATGAGGGTCAGTTCATCCCCCACGCCCGCCTGCAGATGCCGGGCCAGCAGGTTTCCCACCAAAACGCGGTCCGTGTCACCCGGTTCGAGAAACGTCCCCTGTTTCACGATGGCTTTAAGTGACGATACGGCCGGCTCCTTTCCGGGATCGATACCGGTCACCAGCACCCCCCGGGTCCGATTTTCCGATGACACGACCGAGAAGGCCTCGGCCCGGAAAGTATACGCCGCCACCGTCCCGATCCGGTCAAGCCGTCGGGCGGTCTCGTCCGGAGAGGGTACTGCCAGGCGCATCTTTGGTTCCGCTTCGTATCCCTGGTGCTGTATCTGGAGATGACCCGTGTGAATTTTTACGGAAGAGTTGACCATTGCTTCGTAGGAGCCGAGCTGGAAAGAGAGCATAAACACCAGAATCAGGGCGGCAAAAGCCACCGCGGACATTGTCAGCACAGTCCTGACAGGGCTTCGCCAGATGTTTCGAACCGCCATCTTGATATCAGTGGCCATGACGATCCGTCACCTGACGCGCCGCTTCAGGCCGGATACGGTGAAAAGCCGGTCCGGAAGCGTCTCTTTGAATGTCAGCTCAAGATATTGGATCTCGGTATACCGGCGGGGATCATCACGCTGCTCGATGCGCCAGATCACGGGAAAAAGCCGGTCACCCATCATTTGTATATCCGCTGTGACAAGTCTTTTAACCGGCGTTTTCTCCTCGTCGTAAAAGGTCTCCGCCAGGATGATGCCGTCCTCCCTGATTTTGAACGTCAGCATCCCCCAGACAACAGGGGCCGCCGGAAGGGGCAGGGATTTGATCTCGTAAACCTTCAGGCCGTCCGCCATGCTGCAGCCGCTCACCTCATGGGTGTAGTCCGTGACGATGGTGTCCGATTTTGCCAGGTCGTTGTTGGAAAAGTCAGAGCCCATCCACGACTGGGACATCATGGAGGGGGGCAGCTTGATCACCCGGTTCACCTTGGGGTTGAACATCCATATGTCACTGCCCTTTTTCAGGGTGCCGTTGCCCCGGTCTTTGGGCGGTGCCAGTATCCTGAACAGGGACTCGTGTTCCCCCCGGGTCCAGGCCTTGATCTTCATTGTCCGCTCCCAGTCGGGCCGGTGAATCGTCATCTGCGCCACCGACACCGATGCGTTGCCCCGGTAATAGTCAAACGCTTTCTTGACAACAGCGGCCGCGTCTTTCTCCACCTTACACCCGCCTGACGCCGGTACCGGCGACAAACACACCAGCCCCCAGAAAACCGCTGCCGCGACAAAAATGCTTTTATGGAATCTCATGCCCTTTTCGCCTAGTTCCCTTCCCTGCTTTCAGATCTTTTCGCTGTTTTCCGGGCGGCCGCCATCCCGCAGTAAAAATCCATCTCGCGGTAGTTAAAAATCACACGCAAAGCATGCGCGTTTCCCGTGGCCTGCGGCCGTCCGGCCGCCGATAGAATTCATTGGCCGGCGGCGGCCCAGAACTCGCGCACAAGCGGGTAGAGCTCCCCGGACTGCTTTAATGAGCCGAGAATCGATTCACTGAAGGCCGTCAGTCTTTCCGAAGTACTTTTCAGGGCAAGCGAATCGAGTTTCAGGCATCTTTTTCAGGGCGGCAGTTGTATTGGCCCATGGCGGCGTCCACGCCGTCATGGACTATTGAGAACGCGGCGTCAGCGGTTCTCGTGACCAGTTCTTCCAAAGCCTGCTTCTCCTGCTTTGAAAATTCGCCGAGCACGTGCCCGGTCGCGGGCCGCTCCGTTGCCGGCCTGCCCCCCCCCCCCCCCC